>NZ_LMVQ01000230.1 GCF_001545925.1 Mycobacterium sp. NAZ190054
CGGGCTGAACTGGAGGCGCGGACTGGCCAGCTTGCGGTTCCACGGCGGCACCACCTCCTCGCCGCGCGCGTCGTCGATCAGACCGCGAAGGTAGTCGACCGACGCGTCCGCGGGCGGGGTGAACGGGTCGTTGAGGGGATGCTCGGCGCGCCTGCGCCAGCGCTGGGCCGCCGCGAACGCGGCCCGCGGCCCGTCCCCGGGAGCCTCCGGCGACAGACCCAGCCGGCTGGCGGCGTCGGTGCCCGACCCGCCGATCAGACGCCGCAGCGACGCCATCTCGTCGTCGTTGAGAGTGGTTGGCCGGGAACGTAACTGGCTGAGCAACCGCAGTTCCTCGAACGCGTGGGTGTCGGCGAGCAGCGGCTCGATGTCGGCGAGGATGCGCGGGGTGGCGTAGATCGGGTTGAGCTGGACGAACTGGCGCAGCGACAGCAGCGCGGTGTGCGCCTTGAGCAGGTCGGAGCGCTGCGCGAACTGCTGGTCGATCACCTCGCGCAGCGCGAGCAGCCCGCTGCGCTCGAGCAGTTCGTCGGCCAGCGCCACCGCATCGTCCACCCCGGCGCGCAGCACCGCGATCGCGATCCGGATACCGAACATCCCGAACCGGTCCAGCAGTTCGGCCCTGGCCGCCGTGCCGACCGGAAGCGCCGGCTCCCCGTCGCGCACGAAGCGGTCCACCGACAGCATCGCCTTCGCCAGCTCGGCGGGTTCGACGCCGGCGAGTTTCTTCAGCGCCACGAACTCGCTCTGCCGCAGGGTGCGCGCGGTCAGCGCCAGCAGACCGGACACCGGCACGACGGCCTGGCAGATGCCGGTGCGTTCCAGTTCGGTGGTGAAGCGCCGCGCGACGTCCTTGGCGGACAGCATCGCGTCGATCCGGCCCGCCCCGATCTCGTCGGCCCGCGACGCGACGCCGATCACGCCCAGCGCCCCGGCCGAGCCCCCGACCAGCTGACCGATCTGTTTGAGCAGCGCGATGTCCGCGGCGTTGAGGGTGCGCAGCAGGAACACCACCGCGTCGACGCGGGGCACTCCGTCGTCGGGCACGAGCAGCCGCAGGGTGCGGGCCGAGACGTCCTGGGACAGCGACGACGTGCCGGGGGTGTCGATGATGGTCGCGTCGGTCAGCTCGGCGGCGGGCCATTCGACGTCGAGATCCAGCACGTCGTCGGGATCCAGCCGGTCCAGGTCGAACGTCAGGCCGCGTTCCGGCCCGGCCCGGTCGCGCATGATCGGCACGTTGGAGCGCCGCCCGTCGCGGTGGTTGGCGGTCACCCTGGGGGTCGGGCCGTGCCGGAACCAGGTGACGATGCGCGTCGCCTCGGTGGCGTCGGTGGGCGCGATCTCGTCGCCGACCAACGCGTTGACCAGGGTCGACTTACCGGCCTTGAGCGTTCCGGCCAGCGCGATGCGCATCGGCTCGTTGAGCCGGCGTCCGATCCTCTCGAGCTCGGCATGCACGTCCGGGCGCCGGTGGTAGGCGGGGTCGGACCGGTAGGCGGCGATGGTGCCGCCCAGGATCGCCCGCACTCGGTCGCTGGTGCTCAGGATTCACCGTCTCGGATCGCTCGACTGCTGACCGTTCGAGCTTAGTGACGCTACTTGCCCAGCTTCTGCACGTGGTCGAGCACCTGCCGCAGGATGCCGAGCTGACGTTCGAGTTCCTTGACCCGGGCGTTGCGTTCGGTCTCCTCCAGCTTCGCCGCGGCGAGCGTGGCCTGCAGCGACTCGTTGAGTGAGCGGGTGGTCTGGTTGGCGATCTCGCGGTAATGGTCGCGGAGTTGACGCTGGATCCCCTTGAGCCGGTCCCGGGACTCCTTTCCGACGACGAACGCGACGTCGTCGACGAAGCGGCGCACGTTGGTCTTGGCCTCGCTGCGCACGCGCAGCATCCGGTTCTCCATGTCTTCCTTGTAGGCCTTGCGGCCCAGCACGAAGCCCGCGCCCAACGACAACGGGTTGAACATGCCCAGACCGGCGAAGGAGGTCAGCATGCCGAACATCAGCACACCCCCGTAGGAGCCGCGCAGCCCGGTGACGACCTTGTGCCCGAACTTGAGCGGTTTGGCCTCCAGCTGGGCCAGCGACTTGAACTCACCGACGTCGGCGCCCATCTCGCGGGCATCGAGCGAGGGCATCCGCACCGCGTCCAGCCCGGCCTGCCGGAACGTGCGGGCCACTTCGGCGGCCAGCGCCTCGGCGCGCTGGTAGGCCCACACGAAGTTGTCGCCGACGGCGGTGGCCACCGCGTCCTCCAGCTCGGCGCCGATCGCGGCCCAGTTCTGGGTCGGATCGCAGCCGTCGATCACCTGCTCGGTGTGAGAGGTGATGGTGCGGAACCGGTGCCGCAGATCGTGGTCGACGTCGGCGGTCAGGTCGGCGATGCCGTCGTTGAGCACCTGCTGCCACAGCGCGGTGTGCTGCAGCGCGTCCTGGGCCTCCTGCTTTCGGCGCTCCAGATCGGCGGTCAGGCGGTCCCGGGCCTGCGGGTCGTTGAGCGCCGACAGCTCCGACTCGACGGCCAGGCGGAGGTGTTCGGCCGCCGCGCGGACCTCGCCGATCACCTGGTCGCGGACCCGGTCGCGCTGCCGGGTCAGCACCTCGTCGGACAGGAATTTCACCAGCGCCGGGAAGTTCGACTCCTCGTTGAGTTCCTTGTCGTTGAGCTGCACGGCGTGGCTGCGCAGCGTCGACGACACCGGGACCAGCGGCGTGGTGATCCGGGCGCGCTGCAGGTGCGCGAGGTTGGCGTCGACCACCTGCCGCCAGTGCGGGTAAAGGTCGGTCTTGGTGGCGACGAGCAACGCGACGGGGCAGATCTCCAGTGCCTGCCGGATGAACGTCATCTCCGGCTCGGTGAACTCCTGGCTGGTGTCGCTGATCATCAGCATCGCGTCGGCGTCGGGCAGCAGCCCCAGCGTGGCCGACAGGTGCGGTTGCCCGTGCCCGCCGACGCCGGGGGTGTCGATGAACGCCAGGCCGCCCTTGAGCAGCGGGCTGGGCGCGTTCACCTCGACGCGCAGCACCTCACGGCCCCGGGCCTGGGGCGCCCGCCGGAGGTCGTTGCGCAGATCGGCCGTCGGGATCTCGACGAGTTCGGGTTCCTCGCCGTCGGGCCGGGCCACCACCAGCCGCGCCGAGGGTTGTTCGCCGTAGGACACCACGGTCGGCAGCACGGTCGACTCGTCGTCCCCCACGCGCGCGACCGGCATGTTCAGCAGTGAGTTGAGCAGCTGGCTCTTGCCCTGCTTGAGCTGCCCGGCGATGACCACCCGGATCTGCGGGTCACCGAGCCGCCTCTTGGCGCGCTCGAGCCGGTCGGCCAGATCGCCGCGCTGCTGGGCGTGCGCGATCCTGCCGGCGTGGTCGATCAGCTCGACGATCACCGAATTGGCCGGCTGCGTCATGGTGCCCCTCTTGTTGCTGCGGCGTGGTTCAACGGTAGGCGCGCGGACCGGCGGGGACCATCACGGTCCCCGCCGGTGTCGCGGTTGCGGATCAGAACGCGTCCAGCGCCGCCAGGGTGTCGTTGTTCGACGCGACATCGGTGTCGATGCCGGTGACGTTGTCGGAGAACAGATCGGTGTTCGTCTCGTTGCCCGAGCCGATGTTGGACTCGAAGGCCGACGAGTTGTCCTCGACCGAGGTTTCCGTGGAGGTCGAGATGTCGGTCTCCACCGAGGTGTTCACCGAGTTGTCCTCGGTGTTGTCGCTGCCGAAGTCGCCGTCGATCTGGGTGCCGGTGTTGACGTCGTTGTCGGTGATGATGATGCCGCCACCGTTGCCGCCGGAGCCGCCGACCGCGTTGCCGCCGCCGATGCCGATCAGGCTGCCGCCGCCGTCGGCGCCGCCGCCGTTGCCGCCGCTGGTGTCGACGTCGTTGAGCACCGGGGCGTCGTTGTCGGCGATCAGGTCACCGCCTGCGGTCTTCGAGTTGTCCTCCACCTCGTTGTCCTTGCCGACCACGACGTTGGAACCCGAACCGGCGAGGATGTCGCCGTTGCTCGTGGTGTTGCCGTCGCCGAGCACGGCGCCGTCGCCGCTGACGATGTCGCCGTCGTTGTCGCCGTCGACCACGACGCCGCCGTTGGTGGCGGTGTTGCTGGTCTTGTCACCGAAGGTGATGTCGCCGAAGCCGAGGTTGAACGCCCCGTTCTGGGCGTTGGCGCCGGCGTCCTGGACCGGGCTGGCCACCGGAACGTTGTTGCCGCTGAGCAGGTCGGTGTTGGTCTCGGGGGCGAACGTCGGGGCCCACGAGGTCTGCGGGGAGAACGGCGAGGCGAAGTTGGAGGCGAGCTGGTGATGGTCGGCGACCGCGCGCTGCAGGCCGACGATCGGGTCCCCGCCGCCGAGTGCGTATCCGGCCGGAGCGGCGGTGGCGGCCACCGAGGCCAGCTGCGCGGCGGTCACGTTCGGCAGCCCGGCGTCACGCAGAGCGCCGTCCGGATCGGCGACGAACGACGCCGCCGACGCGGGGCTGCGGAACAGGTCGAGGATGAAGTCGATGATGGCGTTCATGCCAGTGCCCTTTCTGGTGGTTCTCGCCGGTTCGTCCGGCGATCTGGACACCACGTTATGGAGCTCGCCGCAGGCCGGAAACGGGGCTCCGACCTATCCCCGAACGGGTCCGCCTAGGGGGTTTGGGGGCTGCCACCATAGGGGATTAGGGGCTCCCTGGGGGTTTGCGGGCGTAGGTGTTCACCCGCCATACACACGAAAAACCCGCAAGGACCGGCTGGTCCTTGCGGGTGCGGCGCGTCAGTCGGGGTCAGTCGAAGAGGTCGAATCCCGGCGCGAGGTCTCCGGCGTCGGCGTCGGTGACGGGCTGCGCCCACGGCTCGAGAGCGTCCGACGGGCCGACGGTCATGTCGACGGGATCGTCGATCGCCGGATCGTCCACCTGCAACGGAGTGGGCACATCGAGCAGGTCGACGGTGTCGGGCGGCGCGTCCCCGACGTCGACGACCACGCGCTGGGGCAGGCCCTCGTCGGGCACGTCGAACGCGTCGAACGCGGCGGTCGCCGCCCCGCTGGCCCAGACGTTGTCCACAGGGTCGGAGATCACGGCGTCCAGCGCGTGAACCGGAGCGGCCATCGACATGGACTCGGTGACGACCGGGATCAGGTTCTGCACATCGGCGCTGGTCACCCCGGCGAGGCCGGCGTCCGCGAGGGCCTGCGCGGGGTCGGCCGCATACCGTGCGGCGGCGTCGTGATCACGCACCAGCGTCATCACGAAGTCCAGCAGTGCGTTCGCCATGGCTCGATGTTATGTGTGCCGGCCGGGTCCCGGATCGGTGCGGAACCCAGTTCTGCAGGAACGCCGTTAGGGGATGGCCCGATAGGGGATTCGCGACATTAGGGGCAGATTCCTCGCCCACGGGTCGGTAGCCGTTAAGGTGGTCAGCGGTCCAGACAGGAGAGCCCACATGACCGAACCGCTGGGGTTGTCGATCGGGATGACCAACCTGGTCGCGGCCCGCGTTGGTCGCCCGCCGGTGACACGACGATCCATCCTGAACGTGTTCGGCGACCGCGCACCCGAAGTGGGGGCACCGTCCGAGATCCCCGGTTTCACCGAGCCGCGGCTGGTGCTGACCGGCTTCGTCGAACGGGTGGGTGACCCCGTTCCGCTGGTCGCCGCCGACGGCTCGGCGCACCGCGGTGAGCAGGCGCTGGCCCAGGCGTCTCTCCGACCTGACGCCACGGCTGGACGCTCCTCCCCTTTAGCGGCGTCAGCACCTACAATTTGCTGACAACGTCTTGCTCGAAAGCGACACCTCATGGCCCTGGCATCCCTCATCGC
>NZ_LMVQ01000231.1 GCF_001545925.1 Mycobacterium sp. NAZ190054
CGTCGTCTACTCCACCGACAACGGACCACATGCCAACACGTGGCCCGACGGCGCGACCACCCCGTTCCGCAGCGAGAAGAACACCAACTGGGAGGGCGCGTTCCGGGTGCCGGAGCTGATCCGCTGGCCGGGCCGCATCGCGGCGGGTTCAATCTCGAACGAGATTGTGCAGCACCATGACTGGCTGCCGACCTTCCTCGCCGCGGCCGGCGAGCCCGACATCGTGGACAAGCTCAAGACGGGCCACAAGGCGGGCGCCGACGGCGAGACGGAGTACAAGGTTCACATCGACGGATACAACCTGCTCCCCTACCTGACCGGGCAGGACGCCGAGAGCCCGCGCAAGGGCTTCCTCTACTTCTCCGACGACTGCGACGTCCTCGGGCTGCGCTACGACAACTGGAAGGTGGTGTTCCAGGAGCAACGATGCCAGGGCACGCTTCAGGTGTGGGCCGAACCGTTCACCCCGCTGCGGGTGCCCAAGCTGTTCAACCTGCGCACCGACCCGTTCGAACGGGCCGACATCACGTCGAACACCTACTACGACTGGATGATCCGCCGCGCCTTCCTGGTCTTCTACGCCAGCGTGATCGTCACCCAATACCTGGACTCCTTCAAAGAGTTCCCTCCGCGACATCCACCCGCGAGCTTCACCATCGACCAGGCGCTCGAGAAGCTCCAGGAATTCCTGGCGAAGGATTAGATGCTCGAATCATGGAACGACGGCCACACGAAGGCGGCCATCATCGCCTTCGCCGAAGCCGCCGCCGTGGACGTCGCCCCGGAGGAGCGGGTCGCGGTGTTCGACAACGACGGCACCCTGTGGTGCGAGAAACCTTCGTACGTCCAGCTGGATTTCCTGGTTCGCCGGCTCGCCGGGCAGGTCGCCGAGGACCCGTCGCTGGCCGGACGTCAGCCGTACACGGCCGCCGCCGCGGGCGACCTCGGCTGGTTCGGCGACGCGGTGACCAAGCACTACCAGGGTGACGACTCGGATCTCAAAATCCTTGCAGCGGCGATTCTCTCGGCGAATGTGTCGATCACCGTCGAGGAGCACGCGGCGCGGGTCGAGGCGTTCTTCGCCGGCACACGACACCCGACCCTGGTCCGTCCGTACACCGCGTGCGGCTACGCACCGATGATCGAGTTGCTGCGATTCCTCGAATCATACGGATTCACCAGCTACATCGTCTCCGGTGGCGGCCGCGATTTCATGCGCGTGGTGTCGGCGCGGATGTACGGCATCCCGCCCGAGCGGGTGATCGGCAGCTCGGTCGGACTGATCTACCAGAACGGCAGCCTGGTCACCACCGCCCAGCCCGAGTTCCTCGACGACGGCCCGGTCAAGCCGGTCCGCATCTGGGGCAGGACGGGCCGGCGCCCGATCTTCGCGGCGGGCAACTCCAACGGCGACATCGAGATGCTGCAGTTCACCGCAGCGGGCGCGGGCCCGTCGATGTCGCTGCTGGTACGCCACGACGACGCGGATCGGGAATTCGACTACACCGCCGGCGCAAAGAGAGCGCTCGACCTGGCAGGCCCGCACGGCTGGGTGGTGGCCGGCATGCGTGACGATTGGACACGGATCTTTGAGTGACCCCTACGCCGGCATGGTGTGGATCCCCGGCCAGACCGCCGCGCTCGGCTCCGACGCCCACTACCCCGAGGAAGGACCGGTCCGTAACGTCACCGTCGACGGTTTCTGGATCCAGGCCGCACCGGTCACGAACGCCGAGTTCGCCGAATTCGTCGCTGCGACAGGTTATGTCACGGTCGCCGAGCGCCCGCTGAACCCCGAAGACTACCCGGGCGCCCCGAGGGAGAACCTGCATCCCGGTTCGATGGTGTTCACCAGGACCGCGGGACCGGTGGACCTGCGTCACCTGAATCTATGGTGGACGTGGACGCCCGGCGCCTATTGGCGTAAGCCCGCGGGTCCGTCGTCGTCGATCGACAAGCGGACCGATCATCCGGTCGTGCACGTCGCGTTCGACGACGCCGCGGCGTACGCCGACTGGGCTGGGCTGCAACTGCCCACCGAGGCACAATGGGAGACAGCGGCTCGCGGCGGTCTCGTCGGCGCGACGTACACCTGGGGTGACGAACCCGAACGGCCGGGCCGGCAGCTGGCGAACTACTGGCACGGCGACTTCCCGTGGCGGCCGGACCGCGGCTACGGCCGTACCCGTTCGGTCGGGAGTTTCCCACCGAACCCCTACGGATTGTTCGACATGGCAGGCAACGTCTGGGAGTGGACCACCGACTGGTACGCCGACCGGCGGGATTCGGATCCATGTTGTGCGACAGGGAGTTACGACGCCAGCCAGCCGCAGTTCAAGGTGCCGCGCAGGGTGGTCAAGGGAGGTTCGTTCCTGTGCGCCGACGACTACTGCCTGCGGTATCGCCCGGCGGCACGCAGGCCGCAACCGGTGGACACCGGAATGAGCCACATCGGCTTCCGTTGTACGGCGCGCTGACACCTGCCGCTCACGTGAGCTGGCCGGCCATCCGGACCAGACCCGGCACCGCGGCGGCACCGACCGGCTTGCCGAAGTGATAGCCCTGCCCGACATCGCATCCGTTGTCGCGCAGCCACTGCGCCGTCACGGGCTCCTCGATTCCCTCGGCAACGACGGTCATCCCGAGGCCGTGGGTGAGTTCGATGACCGCCCGCACCACCGTGGCGGCGCGCCGGTCGCTGGTGACCGACGCGATGAAGTGACGGTCGAGTTTGATCTCGTCGATCACCAGGTCCCTCAGGTAGGACAGGGCCGAGTACCCGCTGCCGAAATCGTCGATGGCGACCCGGATCCCGTGTTCCCGGAGTTGTTCGAGCACCGCGGTCACCAGGTCCAGGTCTTTGATGACGAGGTCCTCGGTGATCTCGACGGTCAGCAACCCGGCAGGCAGGTCACGGTCGGTGAGGGCCTCGGACAGCATGGCCGGCAGCCCCGTGTCACGCAGGTAGGGGGCGAACAGGTTGACCGCGACGGGCATCTGAGTCCCGGCGGCCACCCACCGCGCCGCGTCGTCGAGGACCTTGTCGACGACCAGGTCGGTCACCGGGCGCATCAGCTTGTGCTCGCGAACCAGCGGCATGAACGTGCCGGGCTGCAACAACCCCAATTCCGGGTGGGGCCAACGCAACAACGCCTCGACCCCGGCGATCCGGCCGCTGCGCAGGTCCACCTTCGGCTGGTACACGAGGTCGAGATCGCCGTTGTCGACGGCATCGCGCAGCTCCCCCAGCAGCCGGACCCTCGCCGCGCCGCGGCCCGGGACCCGGTCGGTGTCGTCGTCACGGTTTTCGGCGGCGTCCGCACCCGTCATGTCGACGTCGAAGAGGCTGACCCGGGACGACCGGGATCGTTTGGCGGCGTGCACGGCGATGTCGGCGCGTTCCAGCATGGTGTCGGGGGTGACGTCGCGATCGTCCGGTGACGCCACGGCCACCCCGACGCTGCACCGGATCGACACCTGCTGCCCGTCGACGGTGAACGGCTCGTCGAAGGTCTCGACCACGCGGTGCAGGACCCGCCGGGAATCCTCGACGTCACCCTCGAGCAGCAGCACGAACTCATCGCCGCCGAGGCGTCCGACGGTGTCACCCGGCCGCACGCAGGCCGCGATCCGGCGGCCGGCGTGCACCAGCAGCCGGTCCGCGGCGGGGTGGCCCAGGTTGTCGTTGACGAACGTGAAGTCGTCGAGATCCAGCGCGGCCACGATCACCGGCCGGTCCTCGCGCGACTGCAGCATCAACGCATGGGCCAACCGGTCACCGAACAGCGCCCTGTTGGCCAGCCCTGTCAGCGGATCCGTCAACGCCTGTTTCGCCGCGGCCCGTGACCACTGCTGGTTCTCCCATGCCGAGACCGACTGCCGCAGACACACCGCGACCATGATCAGCGGCACGAGGACGCGCGCGAGCCCCGACATCACCATCACCGGTCCGATCGTGCCCACCAGCAGCAACGGAACGTAGGGCGCCCACAGCGCGGTGTTCGACGGCACCGCCAGGGTCTGCGCGCGGGGAGGTGGCGTGTGACGGCTCAGCAGCGCGGCGGCGCAGATGCCGACCAGCGACACCGCCCAGCCGAGGTCGATGACGCTGCCCGTCGCGTAGCTGCCCACCGCGACGGCGTAGGCGAACGCACTGTCGGTGACCGTCATCAGCGTGAACGCCGCGGCCAGCAGCCCCAGCACCCAGCGGTGGCGGACATCGACACGGGCCAGCACCGCCACGGTCACGGCGAGGATCACGATGTCGGCGGCCGGGTAGAACAGCGCCAGCCCGAGCGCGAGCCGGTCCTCGCGGTAGGTGTCGTACACGCTGCCGAGCGCCACGATCCAGGCCAGCAGGAATATGCACAGCGCCACGGTGACGCCGTCGAGCGTGATGCGAAACCCGGTGCGCCACCTCGACGACCCGCCGAACGGCGCCATCGCCAGGACCGCGGGGACCGCGAGCACGCTGAAGGCCAGATAGAAGAAGTCGGCGGGCGACGGGAACGGCTCGACCCGCAACACGTATTCGCACCACACCCAGATCAGGTCGGCCACCGCCCAGGCTCCCAGCGCGCCGGCCATGACCGTCCACGCGGTGCGCATGCGACCTTCCAGCGACCGGGCCGCCAGGACGGCGCAGCCCGTCGCATAGGTGGACAGGGTGACGATGACGACGTCGTCGATCAGCGGCGTCGCCTCACTGCCGCCTCCGACGGCGAGCAGAATCCCCAGCCCGACCGTCAGGGCGACCGGCACGGCCATCGCCGCCCACGCCGCGGGCCGGATCCGGCCGATCCTCGCGGCCATCGCGCGCCCTACCACCGCATCGTTGCTCCGCTGTCGTTCCGGCGCACCCGCACCGGACTGACCACAGACGCTAACGCAAAAGCATGTTCCGAACGCAAAATTTGCTGCCCACCAGAACCGCGGGTCCGACGGCGCTTCCCGCGCCGGGCCCGTCAGGCGGTTTCGGCCGTCCTCTTGATCGCCGCGAGCGTGGCCGGGATCCCGCTTCTTGCCGCCTCCCTGCGCTGGGCGATCTCCGCATCCGCTTGGTCACCGAAGCGTTCACGAAAGCCGGTCAACCCTCTGGGCAGTAGCTCCCACGACTCGGTGAGGCGGGTGCCACCGTCCTCATCGGCCATCTCGTAACCCCAGTAGACCCAGCCGTCGTTGACCTCCCAGGCGAACTTGCGGCCGGGGTCGGCGGCGACGACCTGGGACCGGGTCTCCCAGGTCCGTTGCGGGGTTTCGTTGCGACCGGTGAACCACGCACCCACCGACGGCCCTGCGCCCTCGTCCCACCAACAGGCCTTGCAGATCGGGCTCCATTCGCCCATCCGGGTGACGTCGGACACCAGCGCGTACACCTTGTCGGGCGGCGCGGCCACGAAGATCGACTCGGACATCGTCAGCTCGGTCACCCGCCCGAGTCTGCCAGTGACACCGGGGCTATTGCGCTTTCGGGTCCGGGGTGTGACTTTAGAACACGTTCTATTCCGTCGTCGAAGGGCCAACTGGATGAGCGGCAGTGCCGAAGGGGCCACCAGGGAGGCGGTGATCATCGGCGGCGCATCCGGCATCGGATGGGCCACCGCGTCGGCGCTGGCCGGGCAGGGATGCCGGGTGACGATCGCGGACGTCAACGCGGAGGCGGCCCGGACGCGCGCCGCGCGGGTACGGGCAGGGCAACCACGACGATGACGTGCGGTACCGCATCATCGCCGACCACAGCCGCACCGCGGCGATCATCATCGGCGACGGGGTCAGCCCCGGTAACGAGGGTCGCGGC
>NZ_LMVQ01000232.1 GCF_001545925.1 Mycobacterium sp. NAZ190054
GAGCACCGTGGTGTCCGACGAGTACACCATCGCCGCGGTGTGCAGCACCGGATCGTCGGGCATCACGCCCTGGGCCTTCATCCAGACCCGGTTGTGGGTGAGCTTCTCGCCCTTGTCCCGCATGATCGGGCGTCCGCCGGCGACCAGCGCGGCGACCGCGATCAGGCCGGTGGGCTGGATGCCGAGCGTGAACGCCGCGCTCGCGATGGCCAGCGCGGCGGGGGTGAGCCGGCCCGACGTCACCGCCCGCTCGATCAGCACGTAGGTGATCAGCGCGCCGGTGGCGATCTGGCCTTCGGGGCGCAGGCCGTTGTTGAACGGCATCCACGCCGCCAGCAGCACCAGCCCGGCGGCCCACAGCGCGGCCCGGCTGCCGGACACGGCCGGCCCGAGGCGCGGCAGTACCTCACGCGAGAGCAGCAGCCAGCACACCAGCGCGCAGATCAGATCCGGCAGCCGCATCCAGATGCTGGCCGTGCTGACCTGGCTCATCAACGCCAGCAGGTTGTAGTACCAGCCGAACGGATCCTCCGGGCTGCCGAACCAGCGGAAGTAGTTCGACATGTAGCCGGCGTGCTCGGCGACCCGCGCCATCTGCAGGATGTAGCCGTCGTCCGACGAGTTCGCGCCGATCACGTACCAGATCGCGAACCCGCTGACGATGACACCGTCGACCGCGGTGACCGTGCGCCAGCGCGTCGGGACGATGCGGTGCATGCGCCGGCCGTCGAGGCGGTCCAGCCGCCACAGCGCCAGCAGCGCGATCACCGTGCACGCGATCGCGAGCAGAATCGCCGCCAGCTTCACCGCCGTCGGCTGCGTGGTGAAGCGGGTGTCGATGGTGGCCGAGAACGACAGGCCCGGCGGCGCCGGGCCGGTGAGGTCGGTGAAGACGCCGACGATCGCGGGCCGCAGGTTCGGATCGTCATAGCCGGTGCGCTGCGGCCGGCCGGCGTCTTCGCCGGACTCCTGGGTCAGGCCGACGAAGTCGGCGTACGTCCCGTCCAGCGTCGACGTGATGTCGATGCGCTCACAGCCGGGTCCGGCGACCCGGTCGCGCTCGACGCTGGCGACCACGACGTTGCGCACGATCACGTCGACCCGGTCCTCGGTGACGTTGACCAGCATCGCGTTCAGTGCGGCGTCGCGGCCCTCGGCGGGTGCGGTGCCGAACAGCAGCCCGCCGTCGGCGGGCATCGACCGGACCACCTCGCACGGCACGGTCGCGGTCAGGCTCACCGGGGCCTGCGAGATCAACGGGGCGGTGACGTTGCCGAACTGCCCGTTCTGCGGCCAGTTCAGCGTCGCGGTGGTCTGGGTGACCGGCAGCAGCGGTACCGCGACCGCGGCGACGAAGCCGAGCAGGCCCGCGATCATCGCGACCCAGCGCGCGATCTTCACGTCCCGAAGGTTGCCGTGCTGCATCTTCTGTTCGCTCGCAAGCTCGCTCACGGCAGCGCCCTGATCGGTCCGCCCCGGTTCCAGCCGAACACTCGCGTCGACCCTTCCTCGATCACGGCGTCGGGCGCCTCCTCCGACGGCACCACCCGCACGTAGCGCTCCAGCGAACCCCAGTCCCGGTACCAGTCACCGCGCAGGTACGTCGGGATGGACTCGGTGCGCAGCAGCGCCTGGATGAACAGGAACGGTCCGCCGTCGGCCGCGGACTGCCACTGATTGGACGACGCCACGATCTGCTTGAAGTTGGGCATGATCCGGTAGTCGGGCAGTTCGGCGATCCCGAGACGTTCGGCGAACGGCCGCTGGCACGGGAAGTTCGCCGCGGTCGCGATGTCCATCAGCACCGGCGTCTCCCGGCCCAGGAAATCCTGCGCACTCTGCAGCACCGGCACCCGCGGCGGCGTGAACGCGAACCACTGGTCCTCGGACAGGTTCGGGTCGTCGGCGACGATGCGCGCCACGTTCGCCTCCGGCGGCGCCCACTCCAGCGGGAAGCGCAGATTGCGCCACGCCTTCTGGACGAAGATGTCGATCGGCTGCACCTCGCCCAGCTCCTGGTAGGAGCCGTCGGGGCGGTGCACGCCCCACTGCAGCTTCAGGGACTGCCCGTAGTTGAACGAGCCGTCCTCGTTGTAGTACCAGATCGCGCCCGCCGCGGCGACGCTGACCAGCGGCCGGTCCGGGGTGCGGGGCGGCAGCTGGTACCACGCCGAGGTGGCCTTCGCCGCCACGGTGTTCTCGTCGAAACTGCCCATCACCGGGGTGGTCGCCGGGTCCAGCCCGAACGGCAGGAACACCCGGGACCCGTTGACGCCTTCGGGTCCGTACCCGCCGCCGGTGCCCGCCGCGTAACCCACCCCGATGTTCGGCTCGTCGACGGGGCCGTCGGAGTTGACCGTGCCCGGGTTGGCCACGACCGGCTCGGCCGGCTCGAGGGTGTCGCTGACCCCGTTCGGCGTGAAGCCCACCGGGTCCTCGCCGCCGAGCGGACCGTACTCACCGAAGCGCTGACCGGGCACCGGCTCCAGCATGCCGGCATTGGTGTCGGCCTCGACGAGGACGTCGTCGGCCATCCCGCAGGAGGTGTCGCCCAGGCCCGAGCGCAGCGCCGAGATGTTGGCCGCACCGGTGGTGTAGACGGGGTAGCGGCCCACCGTCGCCTTGACCATCGAGCCCAGTTCGAGCACGACCATGATGACGGCGACCACGAGCAGCGGGGTGGACGCCAGCGCCCGGTTGCGCCCGGTGTCGGCGACCTCGGTGTGTCCCGCGTAGTCCATCCGGAAGTGCAGCCAGGCCGCGAGCAGGCCACCGGCGATGGCCAGCACCAGGAAGATGGTGGTCACCGGGTAGCCGAAGATCACCGGCTGTTTGTCGAACCACGGCACCCCGTAGTTGCCGGTGTAGAACCAGCCGTTGATGCCGGAGGTCGCCCACGCCAGCACGAACAGCAGCGCGGTCACATACAGCGCCAGATTGCGGCGGCTGTGCAGGCCGACCCGCGCGAACGCGAACGCGGTGACCGCGCCGAGCGCGCCCGCCAGACCGGCGAACGCGCCGAACTGCACCGCCCATTTGGTCGGGGTCAGGGTCAGCAGCAGCAGCCCGATCGCGGTGGTGCCGGTCAGCCGCCACACGGGTCCGTTGACCGCGCCCGGCAGGCTGCCGCGGCGCAGCAGCAGCACGAACAGGCCGAACACGCACAGCAGCAGGATCAGCACCGCGAAGCGCCGGCTCAGGGAGCCGTCGACGCTGTCCTCGACGGTCAGGAAGTAGTACCGCAGGAACTCCTGGTACCACGGGATCGTCGGTCCGACGACGTACTTGATGCGCACCGACTCGGCGACGCTGGCCAGGGTCTGATCCCGGAAGACGACGACGAACAGCAGTGACACCGCGCCGGCCAGCGGCGCCAGCTGGGCGGCCAGCCCGTCCACGGGGCGGCGGGCGGCGACGGCCCGGGCGAAGCCGCGCGCCCCGACCAGCAGCGGCGCGACCGCGACCAGGCCCTGCGGGGCCAGCGTCACCGAGAACACCGCGACCACGATCGCCAGCGCGTAGGGCCACAGGCGGCGGGTGGCCAGCGTGTGTTCGGTGAGCATCCACGCCGCGACCACGCCGAACGCGATCAGCGGCTCGGGCCGCAACCCGTTGTTGAACGGCAGCCACGCGGCCAGGAACACCGCGCCCGCGGTCAGCACCGCGACCCGGTTGGCCGCCACCCGCCTGCCGAGCCGCGGCAGCACGCACCGGCTGACGATCAGCCAGGTGCCGATCGCGGCGGCAGTGGCAGGCAACCGCAGCCACACGCCGGCCGTGCTGACCGAGGCCAGCTGGGCCAGCACGCTCTGATACCAGTCGAACGGGGCCTCCGAGGCGCCGAAGTAACGGTAGTAGTTCGTGATGTAACCGGCTTCGCCGGACACCCGGGCGATCGTGGTGTTGTAGCCGTCGTCGGACGACAACGCCCCGACGATGTGCCAGATCAGCAGCCCGCCGATCACGGCCGCGTCGGTCAGCCAGGTCCACAGCCCGGCGCGGCGGCGGTGCCCGGACCCGCGCGGGAGCCGTCGGCCCGACCTCCGGTCCAGCACCGCCAGCGCGACGATCGCGGCGACCACGCACAGCACACCGAGCACCATCACGGCGAGCTTGAGCGCCGTCGGCGTCGTGATGAACCGGGTGTCCACGTCGATGCGGGCGCGCACCCCCGACTCCGGGCCCGCCTGCAGGTCGGTGAAGACACCGGAGACCTGGGGACGCTTGTCCGGCGCGAGCGTGCCCGCCGCGCCCGGAATCCCGACGAAGTCGGCGCCCACCTCGCCGACGTTCGCCCAGACGCGCAGCTCGCTGCACGCGCCGGAGTCCACCGCGGCGCGCGGGGCGACCGCGGCGACGCTGTCCCGGAACGCGACGTAGACGACGTCGGCGTTGGCGCGCACGAACAACCCGTTGCGTCCGGCGTCGATGCCGCCGGCCGGGTTGGTGGAGAACACCACGCCGTCGTCCTCGGGCAACGTGGCCACCGCCGCGCACGGGATGGTGACCTCCAGCGTGCGGGGCGCACCCGACACGAGCGGCGCGGTGACGTCGCTGACGAAGCCGTCGGTGCCGACCGCCTGCGGCCACACGATCGTCGCGGTGGTCTGCTTCACCGGGAGCAGCGGAGCCAGCCCGCACAACACCATTCCGAGGAGCCCCGCGACGACGGCGACGAAGCGGGCGGACGGGGCAGGCACGAGGGTCGATGGTATGCGACGTTCCTATGGTGCCCACCTCGGCGTGCCGAGGGGTGACCGAAGCGTCAGCTCAGACGCAGCGGCGCCGGGCTCCACAGCCCGCTGCGCTCGGTGGTGCCGAGATCCAGCCGCGCGGGTTCGGCGTCCGGATAGAACGGCACCAGCCGCTGCAGCGCACCCCAGTCCCGGAACCAGTCGTCCTTCAGATACGTCGGCACGCTCACCGCACGCAGGGCCAGCTCGGTGATGCCGAGCGGGCCGCCGCCGAGGTAGTCCATCACCGGCGAGTTGGCCTCAGCGCCGAACCGGTCGGGCAGGATCCGCCACTGCGGCACCTCGATGACGCCGTTGCGGTGCCCGAACGGGCGCTGGCACGGGAACGCCAGCCCGACCAGCCAGTCGAGCATCACCGGGTCGCTCGAGCCGACCACGTCCTGGAGGGTGCGCAGCTCGGGGATGCGTGGCGGGGTGAGCGCGATCCAGTGCTCGGGGCTCAGGTCGTCGTCGCCGGCGACCAGCCGGATCTGGGTGGCCTCGGCCGGGATCGACGACAGCGGGGTGCGCAGGTTGCGCCACGCCGGGGCGGCGCCGAGTTCGGGCGGCACCCGTATGCAGGAGGGCACCGTCGCGTTCCTGCAGATGGTCAAGATCGCCGCCGCCGTCGAGCTGCACAAGAAGGCCCACCTGCCCTATCTGGTGTACCTGCGGCACCCGACCACCGGCGGGGTGTTCGCGTCGTGGGGTTCGCTCGGACACGTCACCGCCGCCGAGCCGGGCGCCCTGATCGGGTTCCTCGGCCCGCGGGTCTACGAGCACCTTTACGGCGAGCCGTTCCCGTCGGGCATCCAGACCGCCGAGAACCTGCACCGTCACGGCGTCGTCGACGCGGTGGTCCCGCTCGAGGTGCTGCGCGGCACGCTCGACCGTGCGTTGAAGGTCGTGTCGGACGCCCCTGGTGGTCCCCGGCGGCGATCCGGACCAGGGTGTGGAAGTCCGCGGTGTACTCGGAGATGTCGCGCAGGTAGACCCGCCTGCCGCCGGAGCGGCCGTGCCCGCGGTGGTCCGGCGCATAGGTGACCAGGC
>NZ_LMVQ01000233.1 GCF_001545925.1 Mycobacterium sp. NAZ190054
CCGGATGCTGGCGATCAAGGGGGAGCGGGCCGATGAGGAAGTCCGGCAGCACCGGCGGTCGATGGCTGCGCTCGGAGTGTCGAAGGTGAAGGTGGAAAGATGTGGCGCGCAGTACGTGGAGCCGCCCGCGACCGTGGTCGTGGGGTTTCAAGAGATGGCCAGGAATCGTCAGCTCCGGTCCGGAAGGCGGTACAGGTGATGTCGGCTCCGCGAGACGCCGAGACTTCAGACTCGCTCCCGAGGCCGGATGTTTCACGTGAAACATGGCCGGCCCAGGACGCCGATACGCCGATCGGTGCGGAGGCCGCACGAGCCGTCCGGCTGATGCAGGCGGCGGTGCAAGGACAGCTGCCCAAGCCGAAGCGCCAACGGGTGGTCACGATCGCCAACCAGAAGGGCGGCGTCGGCAAGACCACCACCGCGGTCAACATCGCGGCCGCGCTCGCGCTGCAGGGCCTGAAGACCCTCGTCATCGATCTCGATCCACAGGGCAACGCCAGCACCGCGCTGGGCATCGAACATCGGCCGGGCACCCCGTCGTCGTACGAAGTCCTGATCGGCGACATCTCGGTGGAGACCGCGCTTCAGCGGAGTCCGCACAGCGAGCGGTTGTTCTGCATCCCGGCGACCATCGACCTGGCCGGTGCCGAGATCGAACTGGTCAGCATGGTCGCCCGGGAAGGCCGGCTCCGCACCGCACTCGGCGATCTCCAGCACTACGACTTCGACTACGTGTTCATCGACTGCCCGCCGTCGCTCGGACTGCTGACGATCAACGCTCTGGTCGCCGCGCCGGAGGTGCTGATCCCGATCCAGTGCGAGTACTACGCACTCGAGGGCGTGGGTCAGCTGCTCCGCAACATCGAAATGGTCAAGGCGCACTTGAACCCCGAGCTCGATGTCACCACGGTGGTCCTCACGATGTACGACGGCCGCACGAAACTGGCCGACCAGGTCGCGATGGATGTCCGTGAGCACTTCGGCGACAAGGTGCTGCGGACGGTGATCCCGCGCAGTGTGAAGGTGTCCGAGGCACCCGGCTACGGGATGACGATCATCGACTACGACCGGGGTTCGCGAGGGGCGATGAGTTATCTCGACGCCAGCCGCGAGCTGGCACTCCGCGGTGGGGACGAAGGTAGAGGGGACCGATGAACACTCCGGCACGCAAGCGCAGCGGTCTGGGCCGCGGGCTGGCTTCACTGATTCCGACGGGACCGGCCGAGACCGGCCAACCTGCGACGCTGGGACCGAAGATGGGTGCCGCCGCCGCTGACGTCGTCCTCGGTGGCGCGCCCGCGGCACCGGCCACCCCACCGCCCGCGGAGGAGACGAACCCGGTCGGTGCGGTGTACCGCGAGATCGCGCCGTCCCAGATCGACCCCAACCCGCGGCAGCCGCGCCAGGTGTTCGACGAGGAAGCTCTGGCGGAATTGGTGCATTCGATCCGCGAGTTCGGGCTGATGCAGCCGATCGTGGTCCGCGCGACGCCGAGCGAGGACGGGCAGAGCCCACCGCGCTATCAACTCGTGATGGGGGAGCGGCGGTGGCGTGCCGCGCAGCTGGCCGGCGTCGCGACCATTCCCGCGATCGTCCGCGAGACCGCGGACGACAGCATGCTGCGCGACGCGCTGCTGGAGAACATCCACCGGGTGCAGCTGAATCCGCTCGAAGAGGCGGCCGCGTACCAGCAGCTGCTCGAGGAGTTCGGCGTCACCCACGATGAACTCGCATCCCGGATCGGCCGGTCCCGCCCGCTGATCACCAACATGATCCGGCTGCTTCGCCTCCCGATCGCGGTGCAGCGTCGGGTGGCGGCGGGGGTGCTCTCGGCCGGACACGCCAGGGCGCTGCTGTCCCTGGAGGCGGGACCGGAGGCCCAGGAAGAACTCGCCGCACGTATCGTGGCCGAGGGGCTGTCGGTCCGCGCCACCGAAGAAGCGGTGACGCTGGCCAACCGCAACGGCGAAGCGCCGCCGGCGGCTCCCCGTCGTAAGCCCATCCAGATGCCGGGATTGCAGGACGTCGCCGAACAGCTGTCGACGGCATTCGATACCCGTGTCACCGTGAGCCTGGGCAAGCGCAAGGGCAAAATCGTCGTCGAGTTCGGCTCGGTCGACGATTTGCAGCGCATAGTGGAGTTGATGAACGCGTCCCGGCAATGACCCATCACACCGCCGAATTACGTCACTGTGACACAGATGGCGCAGTTCGCGTCGGGGGGGCCGGGTCCGATCGCAAAGATGCTGCGGCGCAATCTCATTCGATGATCCGGCGGGCGAAGGGTGGCGGACGCGCCCAGGGGGAGCCACGCCGGCGCCGGCCTTCTATTCTGGAGGGGCAGCCGTACCCATTTGGACGGCGAAGAGACCGGGGAGTCTAGTGGCCGCACGTATCACGCCCCTTCGGCTCGAGGCGTTCGAGCAGTTGCCCAAGCATGCGCGGCGCTGTGTCTACTGGGAAGTCGACCCGGCGATCATCGACCGGGGCGATCACCTGTCGGATCCGGAGTTCGAGAAGGAAGCGTGGCTGTCGATGGTCATGCTCGAGTGGGGGTCCTGCGGTCAGCTCGCCGTCGAGCACCGCACCGCCGCCGGCCGGGAGCGCGTGAGTGAGGACCCCGACGACGAACCGTGCCTCGGATACGTGTTCTACGCGCCGCCGCGCTCGGTGCCCCGCGCCACCCGCTTTCCGACCGGACCGGTCAGCGCCGATGCCGTGCTGTTGACCACCCTGGGCGTCGAGCCCGGGCAGGACGCGACCGACCTGTCCCATACGCTGCTCACCGCGGTCGTCGCGGACCTGGTGCGTCGAGGTGTACGCGCACTGGAGGCGTTCGGCCGGACGAGTCAGGTGCCTGAGCTGACCGAAATGGACACCGTGCCGCCCGACGTCCGTCCGGTGATGGAGGCACTGGGGGACTGCTCGGTGGACCAGTGCGTGCTCGACGCGGATCTGCTGCTGGACGCCGGCTTCGTGGTGGTCTCGCACCACACCTACTTCCCGAGACTGCGTCTCGAGCTCGAGCAGGGTCTGGGGTGGAAGGCCGGTGTCGAAGCGGCGCTGGAACGACTGCTGGAAGGCGCGCAGCTCGAACAGCCGGTGGGTGCGGCGTCGAGCGCGTGTGGATGACCCGGGCGGCGGGTCAGCCGTGGCGCGCCTGTTCGACCGCGAGCTCGTGGGCGAGCAGTTCGGCGAACGTGAACGTCCCGGTGGGCCGGTCGTTCTTGCCGAGCAGATAGAGCCGCTTGACCGCGGCCAGGATGCCTTCGGCCAGCGCGTCGCGGGACGACGGCGACACCAGTTTGGCGCGGTCGTCGGGATTGGTGATGTATCCGACGTCGACCTGCACGGTCGGCATTCTGGTCAGCCGCAACAGGTCCCAGGTCCGGCCGTGCACCCGGCAATCACGTAATCCGGTGCGCGCGACCACTTCCCGTTGGATGAAATCCGCAAGGTTGCGCCCGATCGTGGACACCGAGCCGTGCGAATTGCCGAAATGGAACGACGCGACACCGTTGGCCGCGGGGCTGGGATGGGTCGCGCAGCGCAGGCTGATCATCATGTCGGCACCGACCGTGTTCGCGGTGGCGGCCCGTTCGGCATCCGACGGCGACGCGTTGGCCGGCCGGGACAGGAACGTCTCGATACCGATCGCGGTCATGCGGCCCTCGAGCCGAGAGGCCAAGTCCCACAGGATGTCTGCTTCGCTGATCGGACCCGCGGGCCCGGTCGTGATCAGGCCGTGGTCGGCACCGCCCCGTCCCGGGTCGACGATGATCCGCTTGCCGGACAGGCGCGGCCCGGACCGGCGCACCAACTCCTCCTCCCGGATCGCGTGTGGTGACCCACCGGTGACCCGCGATCCGAGAAAGTACAAGGAGCGCAATGTTTCCGGGCCGCAGATACCGTCCGGATAGAGGCCGTACTCCCGCTGGTAGGACGACAGCGCGTTGTGGGTCTGCAGACCGAAATGTCCGTCGACCAGCCCGGTGTAGAACCCCAGATCCTGCAGCCGGGCCTGCAGCGTGGCGACGTCGTCGCCGTACATCGGCGCGCCGAACTGATGATTGAGTGTGCGCGCGCCGAGCCGGTAGGAGGCTTCCTTGAGCGCGCGATAGGTGGCTTCGCCGACGATTCCGTCCACCAGCAGGCCCCGGTGCTGCTGGAACGCGCGCACCGCGTGGTCGAGATCGTCGTCGAACATGTCCGCCGCCACGTGCTTACCCGTGGTCAGGTTCTCGTCGGCGCCGGCGATCATGCCGAGCGCGGCAAGAGCGGCCCGGATCTCGGCGACCGCCCCCCCGCGGTCACCGCGACGCAGACTCGACATAGCCCGATTGTCTCAGACCGACATGGGATTCGAGAAAACCCCAGGCAAGTCGTAGTGCCGCGATTCGGGGTCTCCCAAGGTAGTTAGACGATCTCAGCCAATTCGCGAAGCAGGGCGGCCTTGCCCTTCGCGCCGACGATCCGCTTCACCGGCTGGCCGTCCTTGAACAGGATCATCGTGGGAATCGACACCACCTGGAAATCACGCGCGGTGGCCGGGTTCTCGTCGACGTCGATCTTGGCGACGGTGAGCGAGCCGGCCTTCTCCGAGGCGATCTCCTCGAGCACCGGGGCGACCATCTTGCACGGCCCGCACCAGGTGGCCCAGAAATCCACCAGCACCGGGGTGCCGGCCGACAGCACGTCGTCGGAGAACGAATCGTCGGTCACGGTGACCGTGTTGGAACCGCTCACTGCTGTGCTCCTATCAGATCGCTGTCTTCTGTTGTGGTGGAGGTTCTTTCGCCCGGAGCGGCGTGTTCGGCCAGCCAGCGCTCGGCGTCGATCGAAGCGGCGCAACCACTTCCGGCGGCGGTGATCGCCTGACGGTAGGTGTGATCGACGAGATCGCCTGCGGCGAAGACACCTTCGACCGAGGTGTAGGTGGTGCGGCCCTGCACTTTCACGTAACCTTCGTCATCGACCTCGACCTGGTCGCGGACCAACTCGGACCGGGGGTCGTGCCCGACCGCCACGAAGACGCCCGTCACCGCGAGCGCGGATTCCTCACCGGTGACGGTGTTGCGCAACCGGATCCCGGTCACCTTGGGGTCACCTTCGATCGCGGTGACCTGGGTGTTGGTCAGGATGGTGATCTTCTCGTTGGCCTGTGCGCGCTCGAGCATGATCTTGGACGCGCGGAACTCGTCACGGCGGTGGATCAGGGTGACGCTGCGGGCGAAGCGGGTGAGGAAGGTGGCCTCCTCCATGGCGGAGTCCCCACCGCCGACCACGGCGATGTCCTGGTCGCGGAAGAAGAAGCCGTCACAGGTCGCGCAGGTGCTCACCCCCATGCCGATCATCTCTTCCTCGCCGGGCACCCCGAGATGGCGGGCCGCGGCCCCCATCGCGAGGATCACCGCGCGGGCGTGGTGCGTCTCGTCACCGACGGTGACCGACTTCACCGGACCGGTCAGGTCGACCGCGTCGACGTCCTCCATGCGCAGGTCGGCGCCGAAGCGCAGCGCCTGCTCGCGCATCTGGTCCATCAGCTCCGGGCCGGTGATGCCTTCCCGGAAGCCGGGGTAGTTCTCCACCTCGGTGGTGGTCATCAATGCGCCGCCGAACTGGCTGCCCTCGAACACCAGCGGCTTGAGCTGGGCGCGGGCCGCGTAGATCGCAGCGGTGTACCCGGCCGGGCCGGACCCGATGATGATGACGTCGTGGACGGTCTCTGAGGAGGTCATGCGTCCCTTTCTGCCTGCGGCGAGAGTTCTCAAGAAC
>NZ_LMVQ01000234.1 GCF_001545925.1 Mycobacterium sp. NAZ190054
CTCGGGCGTTCCGCCGATGCCGACGAGCAGGTCGGTGCCCGAGTTGGGCCGGCAGGCCGAGATGGCGCCGGCGACGTCGCCGTCGGAGATCAGCCGGATGCGTGCGCCGGCCTCACGGACATCGGCGATCAGCTCCTGGTGGCGCGGACGGTCCAGGATGCAGACGGTCAGGTCGCGGACGCTGGAGTTCTTGACCTTGGCGACGCGGCGGATGTTCTCGGCGATCGGCGCGGTGATGTCGATGACGTCGGCGGCGTCGGGGCCGACCGCGATCTTGTTCATGTAGAACACGGCCGACGGGTCGAACATCGCGCCCCGCTCGGCCACCGCCAGCACCGAGATCGCGTTGGGCATGCCCTTGCTCATCAGCGTGGTGCCGTCGACCGGGTCCACGGCGAAGTCGCATTCCGGGCCGTCGCCGTTGCCTACCTCCTCGCCGTTGTAGAGCATCGGCGCGTTGTCCTTCTCGCCCTCGCCGATCACCACGACGCCGCGCATCGACACCGAGTTCACCAGTTCGCGCATCGCGTCGACGGCCGCACCGTCGCCGCCTTCCTTGTCGCCACGGCCGACCCACCGGCCCGCCGCCATCGCGCCGGCCTCGGTCACTCGGACGAGTTCCAGGGCGAGGTTGCGGTCCGGGGCTTCACGTCGGGAGGTCGATGAGCCGCTGGCGCGAGAAGCATCCGGAGAAGTCATGGGCAGATTGTCCCATTAGCGGGTTCGCAATCGGGAGCTGGGATACTGGCGGGCATGACGACGCCGCCCGAGCCGGGGCACCAGGTCACCGGTGACCCCGGGCGTGACTCCGATACCGCGAACGAGCATTCCGCCCGATACGTCGTGACGCCGGTGGCGCCGCCGGCCAAGTCGCGGCTGCTGCAGGACGGCCGCGACATGTTCTGGTCGATGGCCCCGCTCGTGGTGGCCTGCCTGGTGCTGGCCGGTTTGCTCGGCATGTGCTCGTTCGCGCCGACGGGTCCCGGGCCGGGACCGGCACCCGACTACGACGCGCCCGCCGCGCTGCGGGCGGACGCCGACGCGCTCAAGATCCCGATCCGGGTGCCGCAGCTGCCCGACGGCTGGCAGGCCAACTCGGGCAGTCGCAAGGGCATCGAGGGCGGCCGCACCGACCCGGTGACCGGGCAGGCCGTCCGCGCGGTCGGCGCCGTGGTCGGCTATCTGACCCCGGGCGGGATGTACCTGAGCATCACCCAGAGCAATGCCGACGAGGACAAGCTCGTCGCGACGTTCAGCCCTGAACTGGTGCCGACCGGCGTCCAGGACGTCGACGGTGTCCGGTGGGTGGTCTACGAGGGCGGTGAGAGCGACGGCAAGCCCAACGAGCCGGTGTGGACCGCGCAGGTCCGCGGCCCGACCGGGCCGGCGCAACTCGCCGTGAGTGGCGCCGCAGGTCCGGAGGATTACCGTACGCTGGCGGCCGCGACCCAGTCCCAGGGGCCGTTGCCGGTCGATTGACCGCCGCCGGTCGAGCAGCCGAGGAGACGCCATGAGCGGACCAGAAGCCGATCTGCGCGGGTGGGCCGCCGAGCCGTTCACCGCGGCGGGCTACACCCATGACGTGTACCGCAAGGGCGAGGGCCCGGGCGTGGTGCTCATCCCGGAGATGCCCGGTCTGCATCCCGGCGTGCTCGCGCTCGGAAATCATCTGGTGGACAACGGCTTCACCGTGTGGTCTCCGTCGCTGTTCGGCACCCCGGGCAAACCGGCGCTGGGGCCGGGCGCGGTGCCGGCGCTGGTGAAGGGCTGCATCGCCAAGGAGTTCGCGGCGTTCGCCACCAACGCCGACCGGCCGGTGGCGCACTATCTGCGCGCGCTGGCGCGTGAACTGAACGCCGCGACGCCGGGTAGGGGCGTCGGCGTGATCGGGCAGTGCTTCACCGGCGGTTTCGCGCTGGCCGCCGCGGTCGACGACGCCGTGCTCGCACCGGTGATGAGTCAGCCGTCGTTGCCGCTGCCGCTGACACCGGGACAGCGGCGCGATCCGGGTCTGTCCGAGGCCGAACTCAAGGTCGTCGAGCGTCGCGCCGCCGACGAGGGACTCTGCGCCTTGGGCCTGCGGTTCAGCGAGGATCTGATGTCCCCGGCGGCGCGGTTCAACACGCTCAAGGCGCGGCTCGGGGACGCGTTCGAGGTGATCGAGATCAGCTCGAAGCCGGGAAATCCGGACGGCATCGGGCGCGCGGCGCATTCGGTGCTGACCGATCAGGTCATCGAGCGCGACGGTCATCCCGCCTACGAGGCGCGCCGTCGGGTCGTCGAATTCCTCAAGGAGCGGCTGACTTAGCGGGCGCCGGCGCGGGTTTCGGCCGGCCCGGCAGCAGCCGGCGCCACCACGGGACCGTGCGGGCCGCACGGTCGTCGGAGTGGTCCCCGCCGGTGCCGGTGATCGACTCCACCGGCGCGTCCTTGTACACCACCCGGTAGACGCTGATCGTCGTCACGATCACGATCATCAGCACCGGTCCCAGCACGATGCCGATGAACCCGAACATCTGCAGCCCGGCGAACACCGCGAGCAGCATCAGCGCCGGATGCAGGTGCGCGCTCTTGGGCACCAGGAACGGCCGCAGCACGTTGTCGATGTTCGTCGTGACGATGACGTGGAACACGATGACGAAGATGCCGCCGACCGGGTTGCCGAACACCGCCATGCCGACGCCCAGCGGGATGGTCACGATGCCGCTGCCCAGCGGGATGAACGACAGCACGGTCAGGAAGATCACGAACATGAAGAAACCGTCGTGGATGCCGGCGAGGTACACCGAGATCGCGCCGGCGACGCCCTGGCACACCGCGATGATGAACTGGCCCTTCACCGTCGCCGACACCATCGCCCCGATCTTGGCGAGGTAGATGTCGGACACCTGCTCGCCCAACGGGTTCAGGTCGCGGAACAGGTCGAGCACCTTGGTGCCGTTGGTCAGCAGCGCGAGGAACACGTAGATGAAGATGATCAGCGCCGTGACCGTCGCGACGATGCCGCCCACCGACTCGCGGGCGAAGCTGAGCGCGAACTCCCCGCCCTTCTGCCCGACGGTGGCCAGCGCGTCGCGCACCGATTGAGGTGTCAGCGTGACGTCCACGAACGGGATGCGGGCCAGGAGCTCGTTCGCCGAGTCCAGCAGTCGTTGTGCCAGCGCGGTGAAGTCGGTCTGCTCGACCCAGTCGCCGATGCTCGTCACCATCTGACTGATCTGCAGGAAGGCCAGGAAGACCACGCCCGACAACGGCAGCGCCACCGTCGCGATCGCCGCCAACAGCGTCACCGTCGCGGCCGCGCCGGGACCCATCCTGGCCCGCAACCGGGTGAACAGCGGGGTGAACAGGTAGGCCAGCACCGCCGCGATCGCGATGAGCAGCACGTAGGTGCGGAGGAAGTACGCGCCGAACGCCAGCGCGATCACGGTCAGCACCGCCAGCGCGCGCTTCTGGGTGAGCGTGAAATCGTCTCTCATGCAAGCCCTCCCGACCCCGCCCGTTCGGATGCCGAGCGCAACCCTATCCGCTGTCGGCGGTACCGGTCGGGTATCGCGCGACCTGCCGGGACCGCTGCCGGCCGACGAACCGCATCGAGAGCCGGTTCATCACCCCGGGAGCCAGCCGGGCGAACCACCACTGCGCCTGGGCCGCAGCGGGTTTGACCAGGATCGCCTTGCCGCGTCCGATCGCGCGCAGCGTGTCGCGGGCCAGCCGGTCGGCGTCGTAGGCCCTGCCGCCCTGGGTCTGCAGGAAGTAGTCCCGGCCGACGAACCCGCCGACGGCGCCCTTGTCCAGGATCGGGGTCTCCACCGCGGCGGGGCAGACCACCAGCACCCCGACCCCGCGCGGCACGGCCTCCGACCGCAACGCCATCGACAGCCCGACGACGGCGTGCTTGGTCGCGACATAGCTGGTGATCTGGCCGGCGGCGGCCAGCCCGGCCATCGACGCGGTGTTCACGATGTGCCCGTGGCCCTGGCGCAGCATCTGTGGGTACGCCGCGGCGACACCGTGGACGACACCACGCAGGTTGACGTCGATGATCGCGTTCCACTGGTCGAGGGTCAGCAGCTCGGTGTCGCCTCCCCACACGATGCCGGCGTTGTTGAACATCAGGTCGAGCCGGCCCGAGCGCGCCACGACGTCGTCGACATCGTGGCCGCCCCCGCCGACGGGTCCGCCGAGGCGCGTCTGATCGCCACGGACGCGGTCGTGGTCCTGGTGTCCGCGAAGGAGGGCGGAGTCGGTACCCGCGGTTCGGGTCGTGTCGTCCTGGTGGCGTTGCCCGCCGCGGCGGCGAAGTCCGTCGCCGGCCTTGCCCTGGTCCACGCGGTGACGCTGACATTGCACTAGACACAACAAAATGCCGCCCCCGGGAAACCCCGGGGGCGGCATTCTGACAGTCAGATCACCAGTCGCCGATACCGGGACCGGTGGGCCACTCACCCTCGAAAGCCGACGACGTGGTTCCGACGACAGCCTTGACGCTGTCGCGGACCTCGCCGACCGCGTGGACAATGCCGGCATCCGCGACACGGGCTTCAGAAATACCGCGGGCGACACCGAAGTCGTTGATCCGGACCACCGAGAACTCGGTGGCCTGGCGGCTGGTGACCGTCGGGCCCGGCCCGACCTCTTCCACTTCCGCGCTGGCGGTCCCGGTGCCGAGTCCGGCGAAAGCTGTGGCCACGGCGAACGAGCCAAGGCCTAGAACACCCAGCTTCTTCGAACTACGGGTGGACGCTTTGGCATGCTTGGCCATCAGCATTCCCCTTTGATAGACGGACACAAGTGTCCTAGTTACGTTTTCAGGCTTCCACAGCCTAGCAGGCGAAACTTCCGCCCGCGCCCCGAGTGGCAGATTCGTTTTGCGCGCGATCCGCGCAGGTCCGAGCGGTTTTCGGGGAGTTCTGCAGACGTTCACCTTCGACCGTGACGACGTAGTGCTCCATCGCCGCTCCGGAACCCCCACAGCGACGGAATGCGGTATCTCCCAACGCTTTTCGGAAACGCCGGGCAGGAAGGGCCGCGTCGGCGGTGATCCTGCCATTTCTCCAGGCCCGCCCGCGGGCCCATCGGACCGGCTAAGTTTCGAGGATCCGCTCGTCAACCGGAACGAAAGGGGTGTGGCCCTAATGCTGAAAGGGTTCAAGGAGTTCATCGCGCGGGGGAACGTGATCGACCTCGCGGTCGCGGTCGTCATCGGCGCGGCGTTCACCGGGCTGGTGACCGCCTTCACCGAGAACGTCATCCAACCGCTCATCGACCGGATCGGCGCGGGTCCCGACGCCGAGTACGGCATCCTGCGAATCCCGCTGGGGGGTGACCAGTTCGTCGACCTGAACGCGGTGTTGTCGGCCGCCATCAACTTCCTCATCGTCGCCGCCGTCATCTACTTCGTGATCGTTCTGCCTTTCAAGAAGCTCAAGGAACGCGACAAGAAGGTGGAGTCCACCGAGACAGAGCTGACGCTGCTGACCGAGATCCGCGATCTGATGCGGGCCAACGCGGACGGCGAGGTCGGCAGGCACGCAGGCAAGGTGCCGCAGAACCACTCCGACCAATGAGAACGACGACTGCCTGAAAGCGGAAACGGCCCCCGGCTGACGCCGGGGGCCGTTTCTGTAGAGCCTTGTGTCAGTTCATGTTCCAGGGCTCGCCGTAGGTGGTGACGCTGTCACCGGTCGACGAGATCAGCCGGGCGAACGGACGCAGCAGCACACCACCGGCAGCACCGGTCACCGTGCCGTGCGCGTTGGACAC
>NZ_LMVQ01000235.1 GCF_001545925.1 Mycobacterium sp. NAZ190054
CCTGGGCGACCATGCCGAGGCCGGCGCGCAGCACCGGTACCAGCAGCGGCGGGGTGGCCGAACTCGTCGCGGCCGGCGGGCTCACCGAACGGGACGGTGCGGCAGCGGCCACCACGATGATCGGGTCGGGGGAGCTGCCCGACGCGGTCTTCGCGTTCAACGACCGGTGCGCGCTCGGGATGATGGATGTGCTGATCAGGTCGGGAGTGTCTGTCCCGCAGGATGTTTCGATCCTCGGCTTCGACGACAGTCCGCTGGCCGGGCTGGCGCACATCCAGCTCACGACGATCCGCCAGGACAGCGCCGGGCTGGCGGCCGCCGCTTTGGAGCGCCTGGTGGCCCGGCTGGACGGCCTCGTCGACGACGGTAAGGTCGCCGACGTCGTGCGCCAACCGGCTCTGGTCGTGCGCCGGTCGACCGCTCCTCCGAGGTCCTGAACTGCGCCGATGCCGAGACGGAAATGACATGCAGTCCTAATGTCAGGACAAAGTATTGACTTTCTGGAGTGAGGCGTATTACATCAGCTGTGAGGCGTGTCGCCTGGCACAAGCCGGAACGGGTTGACGATGGCGTCGCGGCAGTCTCGATGACAAGGAGAAACAATGGCGTTCAAGCGGCTCGTCGCGTTCGCGGGAGCGGGCGTTCTGGCATTAGGGATCGTGTCGTGCTCCTCCACCGGCGGAGCCCCCGAGCAGTCCGGCGAGGGTGGTGGCGGCGGCACCGTCGACACGCCCCGCATGACGATCGCAATGATCACTCACGAGGTGCCCGGCGACTCGTTCTGGGACCTGGTCCGCAAGGGCGCTGAAGCGGCGGCCAAGAAGGACAACGTCGAGCTCCGCTACTCCAACGACCCCGAGGCGCCCAACCAGGCCAACCTGGTGCAGTCGGCGATCGACAGCGGCGTCGACGGCATCGCCGTCACGCTGGCCAAGCCGGACGCCATGCAGGCCGCGGTGAGAGCCGCTGAGGCCAGGGGCATTCCGGTCGTCGCGTTCAACGCGGGCATGGACGCCTGGCAGGGCATGGGCGTCAAGGAGTACTTCGGTCAGGACGGTCGCATCGCCGGCCAGGGCGTCGGCGACCGGCTCCGTAGCGAGAACGCCACCAAGGCCATCTGCGTGATCCAGGAGCAGGGCCACGTCGACCTGGAGGCGCGCTGCGCCGGTGTCAGGGAGACGTTCCCCGCCACCGAGATCCTCAACGTCAACGGCAAGGACATGCCGTCGGTGGAATCCACCATCACCGCCAAGCTGCAGCAGGACCCCGCCATCGACTACGTCGTCACCCTGGGCGCCCCGTTCGCGCTGACCGCGGTGCAGTCGGCCCGGAACGCGGGCAGCACCGCCAAGATCGGCACCTTCGACACCAACGCCGCACTCGTCGGGGCCATCCAGAACGGTGACGTGCAGTGGGCCGTCGACCAGCAGCCGTACCTGCAGGGCTACCTCGCCGTCGACTCGCTGTGGCTGTACCTGAGCAACGGCAACGTCATCGGCGGCGGTCAGCCGACACTGACCGGCCCGGCGTTCATCGATCAGTCGAACATCGAGGCCGTCGCCGAGTACGCGAAGGGAGGCACCCGATGACCACGCAGGAGGCGCTGGACGTCGCCGGCCACAAGGTGGTCCGCGACGAACGCGTCAAGGAACGAAATCGGCTGCAGCGACTGCTGATCCGGCCCGAAATGGGTGCCGGTATCGGCGCGATCGGTATCTTCGTGTTCTTCCTGGTGGTGGCGACCCCGTTCCGGGAGGCGTCGTCGCTGGCCACGGTGCTGTACGCCAGCTCAACGATCGGGATCATGGCCTGTGGCGTCGCGGTGCTGATGATCGGCGGTGAGTTCGACCTGTCGGCCGGTGTGGCCGTCACGTTCAGCTCGCTGGCGGCCTCGATGCTCTCCTACAACCTGCACCTGAATCTGTGGGTGGGTGCGCTCCTGGCGCTGGTCCTGGCGCTGACCGTCGGATTCTTCAACGGCTTCCTGGTGATGAAGACCAAGATCCCCAGCTTCCTGATCACGCTGAGCACGTTCTTCATGCTCGCGGGCATCAACCTGGCGGTCACCAAGCTGGTCGCCGGTCAGGTCGCGACCCAGAGCGTCAGCGACATGCAGGGCTGGGACTCGGCGCAGAAGGTGTTCGCGTCGTCGTTCACGCTGTTCGGGGTCAGCATCCGGATCACCGTCGTGTGGTGGCTGGTGTTCACCGCGATCGCGACGTGGGTGCTGTTCAAGACCAAGATCGGGAACTGGATCTTCGCGGTCGGCGGTGACGCGGACAGTGCTCGCGCGGTGGGTGTTCCGGTCACGAAGGTCAAGATCGGGCTGTTCATGTTCGTCGGCTTCTGCGCCTGGTTCGTCGGTATGCACCTGCTGTTCGCGTTCAACACGGTGCAGTCCGGTCAGGGCATCGGCAACGAGTTCTTCTACATCATCGCCGCGGTCATCGGCGGCTGCCTGCTGACCGGTGGATACGGCACCGCGATCGGCGCGGCCATCGGCGCGTTCATCTTCGGCATGACCAACCAGGGCATCGTGTACGCGGGCTGGGACCCCGACTGGTTCAAGTTCTTCCTCGGCGCGATGCTGCTGTTCGCCGTCATCGCCAACAACGCCTTCCGCAACTATGCAGCAAAGAAGTGATCCCATGACCATCTCTGTCGAAAAGCCAAGCAGCGACGCACAGTCCGGTGGCCGGGTGCCCCTGGTCGAGTTGAAGAACATCGGCAAGACCTACGGGAACATCACCGCGCTCAAAGACATCTGCCTGCGGGTGCACGCCGGTGAGGTCACCGGCATCCTCGGCGACAACGGCGCCGGCAAGTCCACCTTGATCAAGATCATCGCCGGACTGCACCAGCAGACCGAGGGCGAGTTGCTCGTCGACGGGGAACCGACCAAGTTCTCCTCGCCGGCAGAGGCGTTGGGCAAGGGCATCGCGACGGTGTACCAGAACCTGGCCGTCGTGCCGCTGATGCCGGTGTGGCGCAACTTCTTCCTCGGCCAGGAGCTGCGCAAGAAGTCGTTCCCGTTCTCGCTGGACGCCAACGCGATGCGGGCGACCACGCTGACCGAGCTGTCGAAGATGGGTATCGACCTGCCCGACGTCGACGTCCCCATCGGGTCGCTGTCGGGTGGTCAGCGCCAGTGCGTGGCGATCGCGCGGGCGGTGTTCTTCGGGGCGCGGGTGCTGATCCTCGACGAGCCGACGGCGGCGCTGGGCGTCAAGCAGTCCGGGGTGGTGCTGCGGTACATCACCGCCGCCAAGGAGGCCGGCTTCGGCGTCGTGTTCATCACGCACAATCCGCATCACGCGCACCTGGTCGGCGACCACTTCGTGCTGCTCAACCGTGGTAGGCAGAAGCTGGACTGCGCGTACAACGACATCACGCTCGAACATCTCACCCAGGAGATGGCCGGCGGCGACGAACTCGAGGCGCTGTCCCATGAACTGCGGGCCGCCAAGAACTGAGGCAGCGCCGACCCGGGGCACAGACACGAACGGTTCATCGGATCGACATGATGTCGGTACCGCCGTCGGCGGGCCCACTGCGCAAACACACGGCACAATGGCGGCATGGGCGATGTCGAAAACCGGACGCACGCACCGGTCTGGCGTGACCCGCTGTCAGCGGGGTGGCGGGCGCACCGCAATCTTCTGCTGTTGCGTCTGCGCTGGCACGAGCGGCGGACGGTGATCTCGGAACAGGCAGATCACGCCTGAGGGGCGAAGTCGGCATCCGTGTCTGCTGCCTGCTCGATCGGTGACCGCGCAGTCCGCTGCGGGCCCGCCACCGCGGGAACAGAACGCGTGCCGCCGCCGGGATCAGCGGCGCATGGGTGATCGGCTCACGACCTTCGTCAGCGGGGTTGCATACCCGCGGCGCGGTACGCCTCGTCGATGAGCGCCATGTTCGCCACCGCGTCGGCGGTGTCGAGCGGAAGCGGTGTGCCCTGGCGGACGTGGTCGGCGAACGCCTCGAGCTGATAGGTGTACGACGTGCGCGTGCCGTGACGCTCGACGGTGGTGCCGTTCTCGGTGCGCAGCGTGAGCCTGTCGTCACCGTGCGGCTTGATGAAGTCGTGCACGAAAGCCTCGCCGCGCGTGCCGATCAGCCGCAGGGTGAACGAGTATTCGTCGTCGACCATCGAGTTCGCCGTCAAACCCGTCACGCCGGACGGGAACACCAGCTCCGCGTCGAACCGCTCGTCGACGCCGGGGGTGCGTTGCACGGCCGTCGCCGTGACCACCGACGGCTTGCCGAACCGGCGCATGAAGTGCAGTCCGTAGCAGCCGAGGTCCATCAGCGCGCCACCGGCGAGCTCCAGCGACCAGCGTGGATCATCGGGTGGCGGTTCGGGCATGCCCATCCGGACCTCGATGCGGGTCAGCTCGCCGAGGGTGCCGTCGGTGGCCAGGGACACCGCCCGCTTCGTGACCGGGTGGAACAGGTAGTGGAATCCCTCCATGACCGTGACCCCGGCGGCGGCGGACGCGGCCGCGACGCGGGCCGCCTCCTCCCGGTCGCGGGCGAACGGCTTCTCCGTCAGCACCGGTTTCCCGGTCGCGACCGCGGCCAGGTTCCACGGCGCGTGCAACGCGTTGGCCAGCGGGTTGTAGATGACGTCGACCTCGGGGTCGGTCACCACGTCCTGATACGAGGGCAGCACCCGCTCGACGCCGTACTTGTCGGCGAACACCTGGGCACGCAACGGATCCCGCGCCGCGACGGCGACCAGTCGGTGGCCCAGCTCGGCGGCCGGTTCGACGATCGCCGACGCGGCGATGCGGGATGCGCCCAGGATCCCGATCCGCAGCGTCACGACGAGACGCCGGCGGCCGCACCCTGCAGGAACGCGACGCTGGCCAGCACATCGGCCAGCGGACCCGCTCCGTCCGGTTCGCGGTCGAGGATGTTGTCCTGCTCCATCACGTACCAGCCGTCGAAACCGCTGTCCTCCAACGCTTTCACGATGCCCGCGATGTCGACGTCGCCGGCACCCAGCGGTACGTACATGCCCGCGGCCACGGCCTTCGTGTACGTCATCTCACCGGACTGCACCTTGGCCGCCAGGCCGGCGTCGACGTCCTTGAGGTGGGCGTGCCTGATCCGCTCGGGCACCTCACGGGCCAACGCCAGCGGATCGGTCCCGCCGATGAGCAGGTGACCGGTGTCCAGGCAGAGCGGAATGCGTGACCCCGAGAGCACGCGGTCCACCTCGGCCCGCGTCTCCACCATGGTGCCCACGTGCGGATGCAGTACCGCGGTCAGGCCGCGGGCGGCGACGATGTCGGCCAACCGGTCCAGATTGGAAAGCAGCGTGCCCCACTGCTTCTCATCAAGATCGGGACGCTCGTCGTAACCGTCCAGGCCGGTCGCCGCCGCCAGCACCACGACGCCGGCGCCCGCGGCGGCCAGCGACGCCAGGGGTCCGGCGAGGTCGTCGGCCGGATCGTGGTCGTCCCGGTAGAGCACCACCGGCACGAATCCACCCACGCACGCGAGCCCGTAACCGTCGAGCAACCGCACCAGTTCGGTGGGGTCGGTGGGCAGGAACCCTTCCGGCCCCAGCTCTGTCGCGGCCAGGCCGGCCTGCCGCATCTCGCTCAGCACACGGTCGAAACCGAGCTGGTAACCCCATCCGGGAACCTCGCACACCCCCCAGGAGATCGGCGCACCCGCGATCTTCACTGCTTTACCTCCTCGATCGTCACCGGGACGCCCCGGCGCAGGGATTCGGTGGCGGCCTCGGCGATCCAGGCGACCTCCACGGCGTCGGAGACGGTGGCACCCTGGATCGGGCCTCCCTCGACGAGTTCGACGAACGCGCCGAGCTCGCTGCGGAACGCCTCGGTGAACCGGTCCATGAAGAAGTGGTGCGGCGGTCCGGCGGGGAAGTCGCCGGGAGAGGAGAAGTCGGGGTCCGCGTTGCGCACCGGGGCGCCCTGGTCCCAGCCGGCGACGACGGTGTCGTCGAAGCCGTGCACCTCGAGCCGGCAATCGTAGCCGCGTCCGTTGTATCGGGCCGCGGAGACCACGCCCAGCGCACCACCGTCGAAGCGCACCACGACAGCCGCGGTGTCGACGTCGCCGTACTCGGTGAACAGTGGATCGCCCTGCACGCTGCCCGTGGCGTACACGTCCACGACGTTCTGGCCGGTGACCCAACGGATCACGTCGAAGTCGTGCACCGCGCAGTCCCGGAAGATGCCACCGGACCCCTTGATGTAGTCCATGGCCGGGGGAGCGGGATCCATCGTGGTGCTGCGGACGGTGTGCAGCGCACCCAGTGAACCACTGTCGACGGCTTGCTTGACCGCCGCGAAGGCGGCGTCGAAACGACGCTGGTACCCCACCTGGACCGGCACTCCCGAGCGGGTGATGACCTCGGCCACGCGGGCGCTCTCGGCGGCGGTCGCGGCGATCGGCTTCTCGCAGAACGTCGGCAGGCCGCGCTCGACCGCGGCGAGGGTGAGCTCGGCGTGCGCCGGGGTGGCCGCCGCCACGACCACGCCGTCGACTCCGGAGGCCAACAGCTTCTCCACCGAGTCCGCCGGCGTCGCACCGTATTTCGCGGCCACCTCGCTGACCACATCCGGCCGCGCGTCGGTGATCACGAGCCCGGACACCTCCGGCAGGTTGGTCAGCGTCTCGGCGTGAAACGCACCGATGCGGCCGAGGCCGATGAGTCCGAGGGTGGTCATGGGATTCTCCGTTCGTTCTGCGCGCGAAGCGCGATGTCGAGTTCTTCCTCGGTGAGGCCCCGGGCCAGGGCGTCGAGCACGGTGTCGACCTGGCTCGGCGGCGCCAGGCTGCCGATCGGCTGGTCGCTGTCCAGGTTGGTCGGGAACGCGTAACCCTCGGCGGTGGCCACCACGGCGTTCTCCACGTCACGGTGCGGCCGCCCCGCCGCCTGCATGGCCTTCAGCGCCGGATAGACCGCGCGCACCATCGCGGTGCGGTCCATCGCCTCCATCGCCCGGCCGAACGGCGAGCTGATCTGCAGCAGGTTGGCGATGCGCCGGATGTCGGTCGAGAAGTTCGTTCCCGCACCGTGATACAGGGCCGGATTGAAGAACACCGCATCGCCGGTGCGCAGCGGCAACTGCACGTGGTGGGCGGTGAAGTAGTCGACGAAATCCGGCCGGTTGAACGCGATGTAGCCGCCGGTGAACCGCTGCGAATGGGGCAGCAGCATGGTGGGGCCGCTCTCGGTGGGCATGTCGCAGTGCGCCACCGCGCCCTGCAACGTCAGCGTCGGCGACGTGCGGTGGATGTGCGCGGGGTAGGCGGCCAGGTGTTCCTCCGGGACGAAGCCGAGGTGATAGTCGCGGTGGGGCACCTGCGCCTTACCGCCCGGATTGACGACGTTGACCTGCGAGGTGACCTGGTAACGCGGGCCCAGCCACGCCTGGCACACGATCGCGAGCGCGTCGTTGGCGTAGTAGTCGGCGAACGCGTGCGGATCGTGCAGCGCGAGCTTTTGTGCGGCGTTCCAGATCCGGTCGTTGGCGCCGGGCTTGCCGAAATGGTCGCCCGCGGCCTGTCCGGCCGCGCGCTGCGCCTCGATGAGGGCGAAGAACGCGTCGTTGGCCCGCTCCACGACCTCGGCGTCGAAGGCCTCGGTGAACACCACGACACCGGGGCCGTCGGCCAGCGCGTGGATCAACTCCGCCTGCAGCGCCCGCCGGTCGGCCCGCGCCATCGCCGGCGCCGAGTACACGAGCACGTTGTCGCGCACGTCGCCGGCGTGGGGGTAGTCGGCGGGATCGGTGTCACGTTCGACCTGGCGACGGAACTCGTCGAGGTCGAAGTCGGACGCACCGAGCCACGGACTGGACGCGGTGTTGAGAGGTGCTGCCATGCCGCCTAGTCTTGCTGTGATCCGAACCGCAATCAACGGCAGAAACCCATCAAAAACACCTCATCGACTCGCGCCTCGCGGAAAGGACGCGCCCGTGCCACACCGCTACAAAGTCCGGGAGATCGCCCAGCAGTCGGGGCTGAGCGAGGCGACCGTCGACCGTGTGCTGCACAACCGGCCGGGGGTCCGTGAGACCACCGTCGCCGAGGTGCAACAGGCGATCGCCGACCTGGACAAGCAGCGGGCGCAGCTGCGGCTGAACGGGCGGCGCTACCTGATCGACGTGGTAATGCAGACCCCACAGCGCTTCTCCGACGCGTTCCGCGCCGCCGTCGAGGCCGAACTGCCGGCCTTCGCTCCCGCGATGCTGCGCGCGCGGTTCCATCTGTGGGAGTCGGGGTCCACCGCGCAGATGGTCGAGGCGCTGGACAAGATCCGCGGCAGTCACGGCGTGGTGCTCAAGGCCCAGGACGACCCCGCGGTGGGCGAAGCCGTCGACCGTCTCGTCGGCTCCGGTGTGCCGGTGGTGACCTACGCCACCGACGTGCCGTCGAGCTCGCGGTGCGGCTACGTGGGCATCGACAACCACGGCGCCGGCGTCACCGCCGCCTATCTGGTGCAGCAGTGGCTCGGGGAGACTCCATCGGATGTGCTGATCACGTTGAGCCGCAACGTGTTCCGGGGCGAGGGGGAGCGGGAGGTCGGGTTCCGGGCGGCGCTGCGTGCTTCGGGGCGGGCGATCGTCGAGGTCAGCGACAGCGACGGCATCGACGCCACCAACGAGGCCCTGGTGCTCGAGGCGCTGGAAGCCAACCCCGGCGTACACGCGGTCTACTCGGTGGGCGGCGGGAACGTGGCGACGGTGTCGGCCTTCGAGCGGCTGGGGCGGGCCTGCAGGGTCTTCATCGCCCACGACCTCGATGCCGACAACCGGCGGCTGCTGCGCGACGGCCGGATCTCGGCCGTGCTGCACAACGACCTGAGGGCCGACGCCCGGCTGGCGCTGCGGCTGATCCTGCAGGAGCGGGGGGCGTTGCCGGTGGAACCGATGCGACCGGCACCGATCCAGATCGTGACGCCGTACAACCTACCCGCGTGACGACGTCGGCGGCGGTGCCGCCGACCTCAGTCCCGCCCGGGCCGTGTCCACGGTGCTGCCCGCCGGGCGGGGCGGTCCGTAGCCTTCACCGGTGCCGTCGGTGACCTGAACCTCGTCCTCCCACGGCAACCGGTAGCGGCCCGCGGCGAGATCCCGGACGTAGGTGTACGGCGAGTCGGTCGCGCCGCCGGCCACGGCGGTGAACCCGCGGTGGCCCAGCTGGTAGATGTTGTTCTCGACGCCCCACTCGCGGCGGGCCCGGTCCGAGCGCGCCGGATCGACGGCCGCGGTGACGATGCGATCGGCGGTGGCGTCGCCGCGCACCAGGATGGTTCCGTCGACATCGCACACCATGGCTTCCCCCATGGAGGCGAAGCCGTTGCCGTCATCCCCCGCGAGGCACACCGAGGCGGTGAAGGCGAGGTTGCAGAACGCGTTGGCCTCGTTGGTGATACGCCATGACTGCCGGAGGCCGAACTTGTAGCCGGCCGGACGCAACAGCACGTTGGCGCCGCGGTAGCACGCTTCGCGGGCCATCTCCGGGAACATGCCGTCGTGGCAGATCAACACCCCGAGCACCGATCCCTTGGGCCCCTCGCATACGGGCACACCGAGATCACCGGGCTCCCACGGCTCCTTCGGGGTCCACGGATGCAGTTTGCGGATCTTCAGCGCGATGTCGCCGTCGGCGTCGACGATGAGCGCGGTGTTGTACGGAGCCCCGTGGCCGTTGCTCTCCATCACACTGAACAGCGCCCAGGTGCGGGTGTCGGCGCACGACGTCCGCAGCAGGTCGACCTCCGGTCCGTCGATCCGGCACATCAGCGCGTCGTCCGACCATGCATCCTTGCGCAGCCCGTGCAACCCGTACTCCGGGAAGACCAGAAGGTCCAGCGACGGCATGGACGCTTTCGCCTCCCGCAGAGCCGAAGCCGTGCGTTCGGCGGCCGCGATGACGTCGTCTCTGGTGCGCACCCGCGGTATCTGCTGCTGGACCAGGCCGAGCACCAGATCCTCGGGCGCGGCGTTGAGACCTTCGAGGTTCACCGTCGGCTGCCGGGCTGACGCTGCGGGACGCGGTTCATCTCGGTGGTGAAGTACGGGCCTGCCAGGCGGCCCAGGAATCCGGTCTCGTCGGTGTGCATGGCCTCATCCAGGAGCGGCCGGCGGGACGTCACCGCGACCACCCGGGCGATGACGACAACGTCGGTGCCGACCGGAAACTCTTGAGTGAGCACGCATTCGAGGCTGAACAACGCACCGTCCACCGAGTCGGGCCGCACCAGTGTCGACGCCACCGTCGGGATGCCGGCCAGATCGAACTCGTCGACGTCGGGATCGACGGTCGCCGAGGATTCCGCGACGGAGTCGGCCTGCTCGGCGGCCGGGATGTTCACCACGAGTTCACGGGTGGCCCGGATGTTGGCGAGTGTGTCCTTGATGCCGCCGACGGTACCGAGACGCTCACCGATCGAGAACATCACCGACACCGGGGCGCGGGAGGCGACGGTGAAGAAGCTGAACGGAGCCAGGTTGCGCACCCCGCCCGGGGAGATCGTCGACACCCACGCGATGGGACGGGGCTGCACACACGCCGAGATCAGCTTGTAGGCGGCGTCCGGTTCCATCCGGTCGGGCACGAAGTGGTGCCCGTGCAGGGACGGTAGTGTCATGCCCTCTTGCCCTCCCTGGTCAACATCACCGGCTCATCATTCTCGATGCCGGACCACCGCGTGATCGCCGGTCCGTGCACTCCGATCAGGTCGAGAGCCCGCACGACGGTGAAATCGACCAAGTCCTGGATACTCCGCGGGTGCGCGTACAACGCAGGCACCGGCGGCATGACGATTCCGCCGGCCTCGGTGACCTGTGTCATCAGACGCAGATGACCGAGGTGCAGCGGTGTCTCGCGGAGCAGCAGGACCAGCCGTCGGCGCTCCTTGAGCATCACGTCCGCGGCCCGCACGATCAGGTTGTCGGCGTAGCTGTTGGCGATCCCGGACATCGTCTTGACGCTGCACGGAGCGATGAGCATTCCGTCGGCGTGGAAGGACCCGCTCGCGATGCTGGCGCCCAGATTGGAATCGCTGTGGCACACATCGGCTTGCGCGGCCAGCTCGGTGGAGGTGATGGACAGCTCCGACCTGATCGTCGCGCGAGCTCCCTTGGACACCACGAGATGCGTTTCGACATTTTCGACCTCGCGCAGGAGTTCCAGTGTGCGCAGGCCGTAGAGGGCGCCGCTGGCGCCGGTCACTCCGACGACGATCCTTCTCGGTGTGCTCATCGAAGTGCCTCCGTCGTCGGTTCTCCCGCAGGGACGCCGCGTCCGTTCACCCAGACCAGAGGTGAGTGGCGGGAACGAATCTCGCTGTGCTCGATCCGGCACATCATCATCCGGTAGGTGCCGAACGGCACCACCGCATCGAGCGCGCAGGCGAACCAGGCGATTCCGTCGTTCAGCACCGGAACGCCGTCGCGGAACGTCCATTCGACGCCGCAGAACCGTTGTGCCGACCTCTCGACCCGTTTGGTGAAGGCGGCGACCAACGGCCGGCCGTGCGCACCGAGGACGTTCACCCCGACGCGTCCGGTCGCCTCTGCGATCGGCAGCGTCGACGATTCCGCCGACACCGGCACGGCCAGCCATCCAGGGTTGCGGGGCTCGCCCCAGACGCTTCCGGTGAAGCCGGCCGGTTCGGCCGCGGTGCCCGACGTGATGACCGCCGCGGCGATCGGGATCATGTCGAGCACCTCGGCCTCGGAACTCGCGGCGGTCATTCCGAGATGGCTGCGGCCGCCGTGACCACGAATTTTCCTCGGCATGAGGGGCATTCGAGTTGCACATCGGTGCGGTGCCGCAGTGAGCCGTCCACCGAGTACCGGCAGTCACACGTCGGGCAGTTGACCCAGAAGATCCGCTCCATCAGATTCCCTCCACATAGTCTTCGAGCCGGATGCGGTCCAGCGCTTCGCCGGGCACCCGGTTCTGCTCGGGCATGGCGCGGTCCAGTGGCCGTGTCGCGTCGATGATCACCTTCCGGTATCCCATCGCGGTGGTGAACACGGTGGGGATGTTCTTGATCATGTCGATGTCGCGATCGGGATCGGTGTAGACCATCGCGGCCCAGAGCACGTCGTCCTCGTTGAAGACGTCGATGTTCGCATCCACGACGACGACGTACTGGAACGTCCATGACTCCTGCAGCGCGGCCAGCGCAACCGCCTTGGCCTGCCCCTCGGAGGACTTGTCGATCGAGACGTAACACGCCAGCCGCCCGCACCCGGAGTACGGCATGTGGACGGCCTTGATGATCGGGCCGAACCGGTCGGTGAGCGTGTTGAACAGCGACCCCTCCTTCGGGATCTGCCCCACGGTCATGTGGTCGCGGTGACCCGCGAACACGTCCTGCAGGATCGGTGCGGCGCGGTGCGTGATCGCGGTGATGTCCATGACCGGGCGCAGCGTCTGCGCCTGGTACTGGCGGGTGATGTCCCCGAACGGGTCACAGATCATCCGGACCCCTGGGGGCACAAGGCCTTCGATCACGATCTCGGCGTCGGCCGGGATCATGAAGTCCTCACCCCATGTCTGTGACGGCACCACCCGCAACGGTTCGTCGAGGAACGCTCCGATGGTGCGGTAGTCGTCGTTGCGGTACGGCGTCAACCCCATGCTGCCGAGGTAGAACGCGGGGTGATGGCCCAGGATCGCGACGATGGGCATCGGCTCGTTGCGGTCCTCGTAGATCTTCAGCGCGCGCAGCGAGTCGGTGGAGTGGATGGTGATGCGCAGCCGGGACTTCGACTCGAAATCGTAGAACGCCTTGATGAACGCGACGTTGTAGGCGCCGGAATCGGGGTCGCGCACCGCCAGTGTCATGGTCAGGCACGGCCCGTAGTCGCCGTCGGAGTGCGAGACGATCGGCAACTTGCTGGTGTCGATGTCGTCGCCGGTCAGCACGACCTCTCGGACCGGGGCGTCGGCCTGATCGATCACCAGCGGATCGATCCCACCCCGGCTGCGCTCGGCGAAGAACATCGACAGCGGCATCTGCGCCGCGCCGGGGTCGAATCCGAGCGCCTTCGCGCAGCGTTCCCGGGTCGCGAAGACGTTCATCGCGACGGGGATCGTGCAGGGACGCCCCTCGACGTCCTCAGTCGACTCGAACAACGCCATCGGGCGCAGGCCGCGCCGATCGAGCTTCTCCAGGATCGCTGTGCAGTCGAAGTTCTGGGGACTCACCGGCTTGGTGATCCGCACCAGGTCTCCGTCGTCGTCCGCGTCGAGCGCGGCGATGAACTGTCTCAAATCTTTTGGGCCGTTGGCCACGGTGTCCTCTCCTCGGTCAAGGGGCATGGTGGCCGGCGGGGCAGCCGGCCACCATGACCACGTCATGGCTGGGTGTTCAACAGCTCCATCGCCTTCTCGGCGGGCCGGATGTCGACGATGTCCTCGTACTTGAGATCCAGAGCCGATTGATCCAGCTGGCCGGCGCGCACCGCGATCGCGAGATCGTTCTCCACCGTCGGCTTGGACAGGGTCTCGATGTCGACCGGCCACACACCGAATTCCTTTGCGCGCGACCAGTTCACCTCCAGTGTCTCGGCGCTGGGGTCCGGGTCCATCGCCTCGTTCGACCATTCGGTGTACACGGCGATGTCGTCGATCGCCTGCTGGTTGGCCTCGAGCACCGAGGCGCAGAACGCGGCGGCGCGGTCCTGGTTGTTGTCCAGCCATTCCGTGGTGGCTGCGTAGACGAACCCGACGGAGTCCATGTCTTCGGCCACGACGCTGAGCGTGTTCACGTCGTCGCGCTGTTGTTTGAGCTGGGCCAGCTCGAAGGGATCGAGGATGGCGACCTGCGCTTCGCCGGAGGCCAGCGCGGCGAGGCGAAGACCGCCGTCTTCCAGGATCTGGACGTTGGGGAGGTCGGCGACGACGATGTCGAGCCCCTTGGCGGCGAAGACGTGGTTGAAGACGTGGTCGACCAGCCCGCCCGGGCTGTCCACTGCCACCGACACATTCGGATCGGTCACCTGTTCGATGGTGGTGACGTCACCGGTGCCGACGACCTCGTCGGTGAGCACCCCCTGGATCGGGCAGAACAGCCTGAGGTCGTGGCCTTCCTGGATGGTCTTCACGAACGCGGTGAAGGAGCCGGTGACCACTTCGGCGCGGTCGGACAGCAGTAGCTGCACCGCGGTGGCGTGCGAGGATAGCTCGGTGATGTCGTCCTGACTCTGTTCGAGGCCGAACATCTCGCCGAACCGCCAGGGTCCCTGGGACTGCGGAACGTAGGCGTCGCCGGAGGTGCTCCACGCCACCTGGACCGAACGCAGCTTGCCGCTGTCGTCGGACTGGCCCTGCGGCTCGCTGCCCGAACAGCCGACGAGCGCGCCGGCCAGAGCCACCGCACCGGCGGCGACCGCCCACCGCCTCGGGTGAGGCAAGGGCATCGATGAAACGGTCATGGTCTTCCTAACATGGTGGTAGTGACGGAATTTCGAGGTTCGCGGCGGACTTCGTCGTTCGCCTGTACTGGTCATGCGGCTCTCCACGCCAGCAACCGAACCTCCCCGGCCTTGGCGAGTGACATCACTCCTGCGCCCAGCACGGTCAGTACCAGGACCGCGGCATAGAGGTTGTCCAGTTCGAAACCGCTGCCGGCCTTGATCATGTACAGGCCCATGCCTTCTGCCCGCAGGAACAGGTCGGCGATCAGCGCTCCCTGGATGCTTCGTCCGACCGACATCCGCATGCCGGTCAGGATGTAGGGACCCGACCAGGGGATCAGGATCCGGACCATCATCGCCCGCGGCGTCACTTCGAAGGCGCGGGCCATCTCCAGCACCTCATCGGGCACCTCACGCAGGCCGGCGGCGGTGTTGATGATGACGATGAAGATGCAGAACAGGACGGTGAACGCGATCTTGGCGCCGGTGCCCATACCGAAGTAGATGGAGATGACGGGCACCAGCATCACCAGCGGGGCGGCGAAGCCGATCTTGACCAGCGGGTCGAGCACGGCGTTCCAGGCGTCGTAATGGCCCATCATCGCGCCGACGAAAACGCCGAGGACAGAACCGATCACGACGCCGACGAAGGCGATCAGCAGGGTCTGTCCGGCCGCCCGGGGCAGCGCCCCGTTGACCGTCTCGTGCCAGGTGGCCGCCAAGATCTCCGACGGGGGGAGCAGCCAGAACAGGCCACCGTAGGTGCCGGCGATCTGCCAGACGATCAGGGCAGCGGCGACCGCACCGCACGAGATCGCCATCCGCCCGATCTTGGTGTCGAGGTTCATCACAGCCCTCCCGCCTTGGTCGTGCCGTGCATGAGGCGGGTTTCGACGAGGTGCAGCATCTTGTCGGCGAACAGGGCGATCGCGATCACCAGGATCGCGAGCGCGAAGTACAGATCCAGTTCACGCAGTGCGCCGAACTGGCGCAGCAGGTGTCCGGTGCCGATGGAGATCCACAGTTCGGCGATGACCATGCCTTTGATCGCCATACCGAGCCCCAACCGGACGCCGGCCACCACGAACGGCGCCGCGGCGGGCAGATAGATGCGTGTGTACATCCGCCATCTGTTGGTGCAGAAGGCATTCGCCATCTCCGACAGGGAGCCTTCGACGTAGCGCACGCCCGCGGCGGTGTTCATGATCGGGAAGAACACCGCGAAGAACACCACGACGGCGACGAGGTAACCCAGTTGGGCGCCGAAGATGATGATCAGCAGCGGCAGCAGGGATTCCTTGCTGGTGACGTACAACGCGTTCACGAACGGTGTCAGCGCGGCGTCGACGGTCTTCGACGCCCCCATCAACGCGCCGAGCGGGATCGCGATCGCCAGCGACAACGCGAAGCCGATGACCAGCTGCTGGATGCTGATGCCCAACGTGGCGATGTAGCCCTGTGCGAAGAGCTCGGGCATGGCCGCGAACACTTCCGGAATCGTCGGCAGGAAGAACGGCCCCTTGATCATGGCCGTCACCTGCCAGGCGATCAGGATCGCGCCGTACGCCACCACTCGAAGCCAGAAGTGGCGGCGCCGCTTCGACATCGGTTTGCGTTGGCGCGTGCCCGGCGGCCCGTCGACGCCGGGCGGCGGCGGCGCTTCGGCGACCTCGGTTGCGGTCATGCGCTGTCCTGTCCGATCGCCCCTGTCATGTGCAGGCACTTGAGTACTTCACCCTTGAGCTGGGCGAACTCGGGTAACGCGCGGATCTCCGGTTTGCGCGGCCGCGGCAGGTCGACGTCGAACACCTCGCTGATGCGTCCGGGGCGCGAACTCATCACGATGACGCGGTCGGCCAGATAGAGCGCCTCCTCGATGTCGTGGGTGACGAAGACGACGGTCTTGTTGTCGCGCTCCCAGAGGTTGAGCAGCTCTTCCTGCAGCTTCATCCGGGTCAGGTCGTCGACAGCGCCGAACGGCTCGTCCATCAACAGAATCTTCGGGTCGATCGCCAGGGCTCGGATCAGTCCCACCCGCTGCTGCATGCCTCCCGACAGCTGGGCGGGATAGTGCTGCTCGAAGCCTTCCAGGCCCACGATCTTCATCCAGTGCCGGGCGGTCTGGCCGCGCTTGTCCTTGGGCACGCCGAGGTTCTCCAGGCCGAACTCGACGTTGGCCAGCACCGAACGCCACGGCAGCAGGTTGTACCGCTGGAACACGAACCCGATATCCAGCGTGGGCTTTTCGACGACCTTGTCGTTGATCAGCACCCGACCGGCATCGGGCTTCTGCAGTCCGTCGATGATCCGCAGCAACGTCGACTTGCCGCAACCGCTCGGCCCGACGATGCAGCAGAAGGTTCCCGGCTCGATGGCCAGGCTGAAGTCCTCGAGCGCCTGGACACGCCCCGAGCGCTTCGTCTCGAACGCCAGGCTGACGTGCTGGATGTCGACCCGAGCCGCCTGGTTCACGGTGCCGCCGGACAATGAGGTGTCGAGTTGTGCTGTCATGGACGGCCTTTCACGAGGTGATCGGGGGTTGGTTCGAGGTCGCCGGCCAACGGGGTGCCGCGGTAGATCCAGTCGAAGGTCACATCGGATTCGGCGTGCTTGGCCTTGAACCGTGCGTCCCTGGCCCGCTGCTCGGGGCCGTCGGGAAGGTGGAACAGCGCGCGGTTGCCCAGCGCCCCCTTCTGGACCACACCTGCGTGCTCGGCGCGGCGGTCCTGATAGCGCAGCAGGGCTGCCGGTATGCCGTCGCGGTCGATGGCGCCGAGCTCCTCGGCGAGCACGGCGGCATCCTCGATCGCCTGCGAGGCGCCCTGCGAGAAGTAGGGCAGCATGGCATGGCAGGCGTCGCCGAGGAGGGCGACCGGGCCCTTCACCCAGTTGGTGTGCGGATCCTGGTAGTGCAGCGCCCAGCCGATCACCGTGTCCTCGGACTGGGCCAGCAGAGCGCCGACCGTCTCGTCCCAGCCCGCGTAGGCGTCGCGCAGCGCCTCGGCCGGCTCTTCGGTCCGGCCGGCGGCGTCGACCTCGGGCCTTGCCGGAACGATCGCGACCACGTTGACCGCGGTGAAGCCACGGATCGGGTAGACGACGATGTGATGGTCGTGTCCGAGCCAGAAGTTGGCGGCGGGCCGGTCGAGCAGCCAGGCCGTCCGAGGGTCGGCGGCGACGCGGTCGCCGCGGATCAGGGTTCGGTACGCCATGTCGCCGCTACGGAGGATCTCGGTGGGCGCGTCGACGGCACTGCGCAGCACCGATTTGATGCCGTCGGCACCGATCAGCACGTCTGCGTCGTACCGCCGCCCGTCAGCGGTGATCACGGCGGGCCGCGCGGGGTCCGAGTCGTCGACCTCGACGACCCGGGAGTCCGTATGTACCGCTGCGGGCCGGCCGGGCCGGTCCGGGTCGGTGGCCGCCCGGTGTAGCACGGTGTGCAGGTCGGCCCGGTGCAGATGCCAGTAGGGCGCGCCGAAATCGGCGATCGCCGAGTCGCCGAGCTCGGTACGGGCGAGCAGGCTGCCGTCTTCCCAGCGGCGCCGGACGGATTCCTGCGTGACGAGCACGTAGGGGTTGATCTGCTCGGCAAGCCCGAGTCGCAGGATGATCCGCGATGCGTTGGGCCCGATCTGCAGACCGGTTCCGACCTCGCCGAGTTCGGGCGCCTGCTCCAGCACCGTGACATCGAGGCCCTGATCGCGCAGCGTGCAGGCGGCGCTCAACCCACCGATTCCCGCGCCGACGACCAGCACTCGGATGGGCCTGCTCGCCGCGGCGCTCATTCGGCACCCCGGGCGATGTCGTCGTCGACCAGGTCGCCGTCGACGACCACAGCGCGACCGTCGAGTGCGATCGTGCAGCCCCGCATCGCGATGTCGAGGTGGGCGTAGGAGTCGCGGCCCAGGAAGGGGTGCGGGCCGGTCGACCAGAGGAAGTTGCCGGCGTAGGCGCGGGCGTCCATGCCCATGATCTCGTGTTTGGAATACATGGCGGTCGCGAACCAGTCGGCGGACTTCATCAGCCCCCATCCCATGTGGCTCAGGTAGCGGGCCCACTTGTCGTTCGAGTCGATGAAGTACTGCTCGAGCATGGCGGCGTCACCACCGCCGGAGACCTTCTCGATGTGGCCGGCGACCACGGTGAGATGGACGGGGGACCGCACGTATTCCTTGAACGGCAGCAGGATGTCGCCGGGGGAGAGCACGATGGTGCCTTCGCTGACCTGCGGCCAGCACAGCATCATCGTCGACGGCCAGTGATCCCAGCGGCCGGGATCATCGGCGAAACCGGTCTGGAAACCGGGATGGCAGTCGGTCATGTCCACGGTCAGGTCGGTGCCGGCCGCCGAGGTCACCACCATCGTGGCGGCCGCCCGGGCCGCGTCGGCCGCCGCGAGTGCCCTGGTCTTGTCGGACGCGGCCGGCAGGTTACGGATGAGGACTTCGGGGGCGTCGCAGATGAAGATGATGCGAGTGCCGCAGTCGAGGATCGATTGTTGGGCGGGCGCGTGGATGAAGCCCTCGCGGGTGAGGTCCACGACCAGGTCGGCGTTCTTCAACAGATCCTGGGCGACCGTGTCCTCCAGTACCGACACCAGACCCGGTCCCGCGCCGGTGTGCGTGGACGGGGTCGGGGCCGCGGAACCACCCGGGACAACCGCGGAGATCACATGCGCGCCCAGGGATTTGGCGGCCGCGAAGGACGCGGCGACGTAGTCGGCGCGGCTGCTCGGTTCGGAGAGGATCACGACGTGCTCGCCTGCCCTCACCCTGCAGAGCTCGAGTTCCCTGCGGAATGGCTCGATCAGGTCGACACCTTCGAAGTCGATCATGCGGGTGTTCCTCAACTCCTCGTCGTCTCGTGTGCTTCGGCGTGGCCGGCGGGGCGGCCGGGAAGGGCCGCCGTTCCGTGGTGTGTGCTGCGCAGCGCCAGTGAGCGCAGATAGGGGATCTCGGTGCGGGCCTGCTCGATGTCCGCAAGGTCCACCTCGCACAGCACGGTGCCCTCTTCGTGACCCATCCCCGCGAGCACTTCGCCCCGGGGCCCGACGATGCGGCTGTGGCCGGCGAACTCGTTTCCGCGGCCGTTGTCGCCGGTCAATCCCGCCGCGACCAGGATGCAACCGTTTTCCAGGGCGCGCGACCGGGTCATCAGCTCCCACGCGTGCAGCCTGGGCCGTCCGAACGCGGCCGGCACGGCGATGATCTGTGCGCCGCGTACGGCGAGATCACGGACCATCTCGGGAAAACCGGCTTCGTAGCAGACCGCCACACCGACCACGCCCGCGGGCGTCTCGGCGACGGCACCCTTCCGGTCACCCGGAGCCAGCGAACCGACCTCCTGGCCCCACAAATAGGATTTGTCTGCTGCCGCGAGCGGCCCGTCGGGCCCGATGACCAGCGCGCGATCGCGGTATAAGCCCATATCGTCGCGGATGTGCAGTGCGGTTACGAGCGTGGCGCCCGAGGCCTGTGCGAGCCGGGCCAGAGCTCGCACCGTCACCCCCGTGTCGGTCTCCGCAAACTCATGATCGAAGGCGTAGCCGTAGCTGAAGAACTCGGGCAGCACCACCAGCCGGGCTCCCTGCGCAGCGAGTTCCCGTACGGCTCGCTCGGCCCGGTCCAGGTTGAGGTCCCGGCGGCCGGCCACGGCATGAATCTGAACCGCCCCGAGTTTCACCGGATGCGGCCTCACGTGATGCAAGATTGTCGGATTCCTTTGATCGTGTGCAATCGTTTGCAGAACTCTTGCCGAGTGAGATTGCCACCCCGCGGCAGGCCCGTCAACAGCTGGACGAGGATGTAGCACATAGGTAACCGGGGGCCACGTATTCGTTACATGAGGTCAACTGCGTTCTGGCACAAGGGTATTAGGACAGATGTGAAAACGCCGATGCCGAGGCGTCACGCGCGCCGGGATGGTGCGCACCGGAGAACGGCGGAGCGGTGGGATCAGCTCCTGGTCAATGGGTGAGCCTCGGGACGCGAGTTACCCGGAAATTCACGCAATCGATTTCAGATCAGCGGCTCTCGGCCGACGCGACCGTGCTCGTCGATCCGCGGACGACCAGCACAGGTTGCAACATCGTCGACGACACCGGTCGGCCTTCCACCAAGGACAGCAGCGTCTGTGTCGCGACCGTCCCCATCTCCCGGAACGGGCTGCGAACCGTGGTCAGCGGTACGGCCAGAGACGCGCAGAGGTCGATGTCGTTGTATCCGACGACCGCTACGTCCTCACGCACCCGCATGCCGAAGTCGCGCAGCGCGCCGATGACACCGATGGCGCTGGCGTCGTTGGCGGCGAAGATCGCCGTCGGACGGTGCTCGCCGGTGAGCAGAGCGCGCGCGCCTGCGGCTCCGTCGGCGGCGTCGAATCCCTGGTGAAGGCACATTTCGGGCGGGACGAGGATGCCTCGGCTCTCCAGCGCATCGACACATCCGGAAAGACGGTCGACTGCGGTGCTCGCCCAGCGCGGACCGGTGATGATCCCCACCCGCTCATGTCCGAGGTCGGCGAGATGCTCGCCGACGAGCCAACCGCCGCGGTAGTCGTCGCAGGTGACCGAAAGCTGGCCGGGCTTACGCCGGTTCACCAAGACGAACTTGACGCCTCGCCGGTCGAGGCCGGCCATGTTGTCGTTGTCGAGCCGGGCGTCGCCGATGATGAGGCCGTCGACGCTGCGGCCCAGGAGCAGCTCGATCCGGCGCAGCTGTTCGGCGGGGTCGTCGTGGGAGTTGGCGACGAAGGTGTCGAATCCGGCGAAATTGGCCGCATGCTCGATCGCGTCGTAGGTGGCGGACAGGACGACGTCGGTCAGGCGGGGGACGATCACCCCGAATGCGGTGGAGCGCTGCGTTTTCAGACTCGCCGCATTCGCATTCGGAACGTACCCGAGGCTTTTGGCGATCTCCCGGATCCGGACGCTGGTGGCGTCGTCGGCGCTGTTGCCGCCGGTGCGTTTCAGCGCGCGGGACACCGTCGACGGATGCACCCCGGCGGCCTCGGCGACCACCTTCAGCGTCACCCGTTCGGCCTGCATGCACATCCTCCCGCTGCCGTCACTGCCGCCGCCAACGTAACACCACGTGTGCAAACGTGTGCACGGGCAATTGGTGCGTTACGTCACATTAACCCGCGCGGACGTCGCAACCGGTGTGTTCGACTCGCGACGCGTGCGCCCGCCACGATTTGCCGTCGACGAGGCGCGCGGGGCGCCGGTCGGCACGATCCGATGGGCGGGGGCGTCGACCTGCAGTGCTAGCTGCCAGCTACTGATTGGTAGCTATTTCTAAGAAAAGAACCGGGGCGCGGCGTGTCTCGCGAACGTGACGAACACCACAATTCTGTCTCACCGTGACCGTAGCCGGGGCGCTGATCAGTGCATTCGGCCGAACCGCCGCGCGACGCGACCTCGGCGCCCGGTATAGCACCCCCTAAGAGAAGTGCAATAATCGGTACTCATAGTGACACCAACTTTGGTGACCTCCCATCGACGGCGCGTCGCGTCGACTGCGACTCGGTGGGAATTCGCCAGATGCGGGCGCGACAGTACCCGGGCAGAACTACGGAGGGCAGGCGAGTGGGAGAGAACGGCAACGTGGCCGGCCACGTGACAGGGGCGCCTCGACAGAAACTCGAGAAGGTCGTCATCCGGTTCGCCGGCGACTCCGGTGACGGTATGCAGCTCACCGGCGACCGGTTCACCTCCGAAGCGGCGCTGTTCGGCAACGACCTGGCCACCCAGCCCAACTACCCGGCCGAGATCCGCGCCCCCCAGGGCACCCTGCCGGGCGTGTCGTCGTTCCAGATCCAGATTGCCGACTACGACATTCTCACCGCGGGTGACCGCCCCGATGTGTTGGTGGCGATGAACCCCGCCGCGCTCAAGGCCAATGTCTCCGATCTACCCCGCGGCGGCCTGATCATCGCGAACTCCGACGAGTTCACCAAGCGCAACCTCGCCAAGGTCGGCTATGACGCCAACCCGCTGGAGAACGACGAGCTGTCGGATTACGTCGTGCAGGCGGTCCCGATGACCACGCTGACCCTCGGGGCCGTGGAATCCATCGGCGCGAGCAAGAAGGACGGCCAGCGCGCCAAGAACATGTTCGCCCTCGGGCTGCTGTCCTGGATGTACGGCCGCGAACTCGAGCACAGCGAGGCGTTCATCCGGGAGAAGTTCGCCCGCAAACCCGATGTCGCCGAGGCCAATGTGCTGGCGCTCAAGGCCGGCTGGAACTACGGCGAGACCACCGAGGCCTTCGGCACCACCTACGAGGTGTCACCGGCGAAGCTGAAGACGGGCGAGTACCGGCAGATCTCGGGCAACACCGCGCTGGCGTACGGTCTGATCGCCGCCGGCCACCTGGCCGACCTGCAGATCGTGCTCGGCACGTACCCGATCACCCCGGCGTCGGACATCCTTCACGAGCTGTCCAAGCACAAGAACTTCAACGTGCTCACCTTCCAGGCCGAGGACGAGATCGCCGGCATCGGCGCCGCCATCGGCGCGTCGTACGGTGGCGCCCTCGGCATCACCAGCACCTCCGGACCCGGCATCTCGCTGAAGTCCGAGGCGATCGGCCTGGCCGTGATGACCGAGCTGCCGCTGATCGTGATCGACGTGCAGCGCGGCGGCCCGTCGACCGGCCTGCCCACCAAGACCGAGCAGGCCGACCTGTTGCAGGCGATGTTCGGCCGCAACGGCGAGTCACCGGTCGCGCTGCTGGCCCCGCGCTCGCCGTCGGACTGCTTCGACATCGCGGTGGAGGCGGCCCGGATCGCGATCAACTACCACACCCCGGTGATGATCCTGTCCGACGGCGCGATCGCGAACGGCTCGGAGCCGTGGCGGATCCCCGACGTGTCCTCCTACGAGCGCATCGAGCACACCTTCGCCAAAGAGGGTGAGCCGTTCCAGCCCTACGCCCGCGATCCCGAGACGCTGGCCCGCCAGTTCGCGGTGCCCGGCACCCCGGGTCTCGCGCACCGGATCGGCGGTCTCGAGTCGGCCAACGGCTCGGGCAACATCTCGTACGAGCCCAAGAACCACGACCTGATGGTCCGGCTGCGTAACGAGAAGATTGCCGGGATCGCCGTGCCCGACCTCGAGGTCGACGATCCCACCGGTGATGCCGAGCTGCTGATGCTCGGATGGGGCAGCAGCTACGGCCCGATCGGTGAGGCCTGCCGGCGTGCGCGTCGCAACGGGATCAAGGTCGCGCACGCGCAGCTGCGGCACCTCAACCCGTTCCCGGCCAACCTGGGCGAGGTACTGAACAGGTACGCCAAGGTGGTCGTGCCGGAGATGAACCTCGGTCAGCTCGCGCTGCTGCTGCGTGGAAAGTACCTCGTCGACGTACAGTCGGTGACCAAAGTGGAAGGGATGGCGTTCCTCGCCGACGAGGTGGAGGGCATCATCGACGCCGCGCTCGAGGGGACGCTCGGCGACAAGGAAATCGAGAAAGCCAAGTTCGCGCGGCTGGCCGCGGCCACCATCGAGGCCCCGGCGACCGACGCGACTGGTGTGGGAGCGAACGCATGACAACAGCGAGAAGCGAAGCGGATCGCGCATCGGCACAGGTGATCGGCAGCGACCTCGGCTTGACGCCTCTGACGAAGACCAGCCTGGTCCCGACGACCGACCAACCGCAGAAGGCGAAGGATTTCACCAGCGACCAGGAGGTCCGGTGGTGCCCCGGCTGCGGTGACTACGTCATCCTCAACACGATCCGCAACTTCCTGCCCGAGCTGGGTCTGCGTCGCGAGAACATCGCGTTCGTCAGCGGCATCGGCTGCTCCAGCCGGTTCCCGTACTACCTGGAGACCTACGGGTTCCACTCGATCCACGGTCGCGCGCCGACCATCGCGACCGGACTTGCGCTGGCGCGCCAGGACCTGTCGGTCTGGGTCGTCACCGGTGACGGTGACGCGCTGTCGATCGGCGGCAACCACCTGATCCACGCGCTGCGCCGCAACGTCAACATCACGATCCTGCTGTTCAACAACCGGATCTACGGCCTGACCAAGGGCCAGTACTCACCGACGTCGGAGACCGGCAAGGTCACCAAGTCGACGCCGATGGGCTCGCTGGACTACCCGTTCAACCCGGTCTCGCTCGCGCTGGGCGCCGAGGCGACGTTCGTGGGCCGCGCGCTGGACTCCGACCGCAAGGGCCTGTCCGAGGTTCTTCGCGGCGCCGCGCAGCACCGCGGTGCGGCGCTGGTGGAGATCATGCAGGATTGCCCGATCTTCAACGACGGCTCGTTCGACGCGCTGCGTAAGGAAGGCGCCGAGGAGCGGCTGATCAACGTCACCCATGGCCAGCCGATCACGTTCGGCGCCGACGGCGAGTACTGCGTCGTCAAGTCCGGCTACGGACTGGAGGTCGCCAAGACCGCCGACGTGTCCGCTGACGAGATCGTCGTCCACGACGCCACGGTCGAGGACCCGGCGTACGCGTTCGCGCTGTCGCGGCTGTCCGAGCAGAACCTCGACCACATGGTGATGGGGATCTTCCGGCAGGTCAGCAAGCCGACCTATGACGACGCCGCCCGCCAGCAGCTGGCCACCGCGCGCGAGTCCCGGCCACACGACACCGCCGCACTGCAGTCGCTGCTGCGTGGTAAGGACACCTGGACCGTCGACTGATTCGACTGCCTGACCCGGCGTAGGTAGCTGCGCTAACGTCACCGGTGTGACGTCCTCGCTGCCGTTGGCCGCTGTCGTACTCGCCGGTGGGGCATCCCGCCGGATGGGCCGTGACAAGGCGACCCTGCCCATCGACGGTCCTTCGGGTCCCGTCACGCTCGTCGAACGCGTGGTCTCGGTGGTACGCACCCGCTGCGCACCCGTCTTCGTGATCGCAGCGCCGGGTCAGGCGCTGCCCGAGCTGGACGCGGTCGTCCTGCGTGACGAGATCCGCGGACTCGGTCCGCTCCCGGCCACCGGGCGCGGTCTGCGCGCGGCGGCGGAGGCCGGGCGCGGACACGCGTTCGTCAGCGCTGTCGACATGCCCGCGCTGACCCCAGAGGTGATCGACCTCCTCGCCGGCCCCGCCCATCGGTTGCACGCCGACGTGGTGCTGCCGTGGGACGGGCGCGACCACTATCTCGCGGGCGTCTACCGCACCGCACTTCACAGCCTCGTGTCGGAACTGCTGGAGACAGGGCAGCGCAGCATGCGTGCTCTGGTGGACGCCGTCGACACACAACGGATCGTGCTGCCCGAGCAGCGCGCGCTCACGAACGTCAACACGGCGGACGAGCTGGCCGGCTTCCTCCCGCCCCGATTGCGCTAGCAAACACTGCGCCAATATTTGCATTTTGAAATTGTCCATTTCGATGCAAAACGCAACGAATTGATTCGTTTTACTGTCGTAATAATTGACAGGTGTCATGAAAGTGCGAGTCGGCGTCGGTTCGTCCGATTTGCCGACCAATTATGCTGTAGCGCAATATATTCCGTGATTTCCGGTGGTGAAAAGCGGTCAATTCGACCAACTTTGGCGGCCTCATAACGCAGAACGCCGGTTCGCCGCAATTGGAGACCCCACCCGTATTCATTGCCGGAAGTCGCAATCCGGCTTGGTGCGTCGGGGTGGCCGGGGTCGGGGCGCAGCCACTTCGGGCTGGAACATCGGTCACCGCAATGCATCTGGGACCACCGCGCCGGATGAGTGAACCATGGGTCGGAACTGTTCGGGGTTGAGATCAACTGTGGGACAGTGCTTCTCATCGTCTCCATCGGGCGCCTCTCAGCGAACCGTGTGCCGGCTCTCGGCCCGTACGGCCAGGCTGGATCAGGGGTTTCGGGGCGGTATCGGCCCGTCTCCGGCGTGTAGATGACCGTCGCACAGTGGTCCGGCTCACAAAATCGCGGTGATTTGGCTCACTATCGGGAGTGTTCAGGTTTATTCCAGCGGCGGCGTCAATCCGGCGACTGACCTGCGCGGACGGCGGCGGGGCGGATCCGTGATCATTCCGTGATCTGTTCGCGACGCGCTTTCGGGCGACATGACTTTGGGTGATCCGGTTTGTACGGTCCCAAACAGCTTCTTACGGAGCAAATAACTCAAAACCACGAACCAGCGTGTGAGTGGGGCCGGGGCGGCTGATTCGGCCGCCGGGCCGCCGGGTTCCTCGATCCGGCGAGGTCTGAGCTGACCTCCCCTGTTGTGCCTGACCGAGACGGCACGACCCAATCGACTGCCTGTCCTCCAGGCACCACGCCCGTGCGACACGACGTGTCCGCGGGTGTCATCGGCGCGCGCTCGCGAAAGGACTGAAGTTTTGAAGAACATCCGCAAGACGTTCGGGCTGGCCACGATCGCTGGGGCGCTCACCATCGCGCCCATGGCTCTGGCGACGGGCACCGCGAATGCGGACGGCGTCAACTGGGACGCCGTGGCCGCCTGCGAATCGGGCGGTAACTGGTCGATCAACACCGGCAACGGGTACTACGGCGGCCTGCAGTTCACCATGAGCACCTGGCAGTCCAACGGCGGCTCGGGTGCACCGCACCACGCCAGCCGCGAGGAGCAGATCCGCGTGGCCAACAACGTCCTGCAGACGCAGGGCATCGGCGCGTGGCCGACCTGCGGCGCGCACGGCTGACCGCCGGCACACGCCACCGCAGAGGCGGTGCCGACCCGAGTCGGCACCGCCTCTGTCACGTCTGTACCTCTACATCCATCCCTCTCAGAGGCCTCTTACGTCAGATAAGCAACTGTTAAAACTTTCGTCGCTTCGGTAACAGGTGATCCACGCCACTCGACAGTGCAGGTAGCCGCATCGTGAAGGTTTCGTCACTTCACCGCGGGCCTTGAGTCACAACGGTCGGGGAAGGACCGCAGAGATGAACGTTCGTACCGCTGTCAACAAGGGCCTGATGGCCGCCGCGATCTCCGGAGCCCTGGCCGTCGTGCCGATGGCCCTGGACGGCGCCACCGCCACCGCGCACGCCGATTCCGTCAACTGGGACGCGATCGCGCAGTGTGAATCGGGCGGCAACTGGGCGATCAACACCGGCAACGGGCATTTCGGCGGGTTGCAGTTCAAGCAGACCACCTGGTCGGCCAACGGGGGCGTCGGTAACCCGGCCCGGGCACCGCGCCATGAGCAGATCCGCGTCGCCGAGAACGTGCTGCGCACCCAGGGTTTGAAGGCCTGGCCGAAGTGCGGTGCCAAGGGCCTCGCCGCCCAGGTGTGGGGCAACCCCGCTCCGGCGGCTCCGGCCGCGGTACCGGCCGGAGCCGCGGGCCGGGCCGACGGTTGCGCCACGATGCCGACGTCGGTCTTCGGCGGTGTCCTCGATCTCCGCAAGATGTGCACGGCGATCTTCGCGCCGCGCTCGGCGCGCTGACCGGTCCTCAGCGGGTGGCGTCCGTCGCCGTGGGCAGGACGAACGCGGCGCCGGCCGCGATCCAGGCCAGGTGGCGCGTGACCACCCACTCCGGGATCACGGCGGTCGCCCTGCTGGCCAGGCCGCCGAGCACGGCGGGCCGCAGGTTGACGATTCGGCCGATGGCCGCGGACTCGCGCACCAACGGGCGCACCCGGCGTCTGCGGAACGCCGCGAACCTGTCGAACGCGGTCGGCAGATCGGGACACAACTCGACGAACCGCGCCAGGATCGCCGCGTCTTCGAGCCCCTGACAACCTCCTTGGCCGAGATGGGGGCGCATCGGATGCGCCGCGTCCCCTACGAGCACCGCGGGTCCGCGCGACCAGTGCTTTGGCTGGGCGCGGTCGAACAGATCGTTACGCAGCACCTCGGCGGGGTCGGTCGCGGCCAGCAGCGCGGGGATCGGATCAGCCCACCCGGCGAGTTTCGCCGTCAGGTACGCATGCTCGCCCCCGGGGGAGCGGCCGGCCTCCGGCGTGCGTTCGGTCGCGAACCAGTAGGTGTGGTCCGGGCCGAGCGGGACGTGGCCGACTTCGGTGCCCGCCGACATGGTCTCTCCGGCCAGCGCCGGATCCAGCGGGTACGCCGCGACACCCCGCCACGCGGTATAGCCGACGTAGCGGCTGGGCAGCGGTCCGTTGAGCGTGCGCGCCACCACCGAGTTCACGCCGTCCGCGCCGACCACCGCGTCGGCGTCGCAGGTGCGGCCGTCCGACAAGGTGAGGTGAACGGAAGAGCCGGCGATCGCCACCGCGGCCACCCCCGACCCGGTCTGCACGGTTCCCGGCGGGAGTGCGTCGAGGAGGATGTGGGTCAGCACCGACCGGCGCACGACCACCAAGGGTTCACCGAGCGCGTTGACGATCCGTTGCGCGTCGGGGCGGCGCAGCCACGAGCCGTCCCGCCAGCGGATCGCGCCTGCGGTCACGCGTCCGCCGGCGCCCCTGACGTCGTCGCCCAGGCCGATCCGGTCCAGGGCCGCCAACGCGTTGGGCCAGATGCTGATGCCCGCACCCGAACTGACGTCGGTGCGTTGTTCGATCACCGTCACGTCGTGTCCGCAGCGCCGCAGGGCCACAGCAGTCGCGAGGCCGGCGATGCCGGCCCCGATCACGATGGTGTGCGCCGGCATGCACCGACCCTATCGAGGCGGCCCGTCAAGTGGACGAGACAGCACCGTCACATTCACGAAACGCACCGCTGGTTTCCTGAACGGCAACACTGTCAACCGTAGGTTTACCGGAGGCGTCATTGAGACCTGCCCTCGAGCTGACCAGCGTGCCCGACTGGGCGACCGCCGTGACCCACCCGACCGCCGACCTTACCGGCAGGCACTGGACGATCATCGCGTTCGGCGACGCCGGAGTGCAGGTGGCCCGGCGGTGGGGTGTCGAAATCGCCGACAGCGGCGCCGAATACAACGTCCGCGTGCACGAGATACCGGACGGCGACGGCGCCGCCGGCCTGGCCTGCGAAGCGTTGCGCGGAGATCTCGCCGAGGCCCGGGTCGGGTGGCGCCTGATGATGGCCGGCCCGGCCAGTTCCTGTCTGAAGGTCCGGGCCGAGGCCGTCGCGGCCGGAGTCGCGGACGACGAGATGACCGTGGCGTCCACCGAGGTCGACCGGCGCGCGGTGGAGTGCGTGCACTGCCGCACGGTCACCGTCGCGGCCGTGGAGCTGGAGGACACGGTGGTCTGCACCGGCTGCGACCGCAATCTTTTTGTGCACTATCACGTTTCACGACGCCTGGGGACCCATCTCGGCTACATGGTCGACGCCGAACAGCAGGTCGCGTCGTGAGCACCATGAAACTCACCGTCGCGGCGATCGACGATGCCCTCGACGGTATCCGGACGCTGACGCTGACCCACCCGGACGGCGCGGCGCTGCCGTCGTTCACGCCCGGCAGCCACGTCGTGATCGAGTGCGGGGGACCGGGTGCACCCGCCAACGCGTACTCGTTGACCGGTGACGGCATCACCCCTGTGGCATACGAGATCTCGGTGCTGCGCGCCGGCACCGAGGGTGCGCCGAGCGGGTCCCGCTGGATCCACGACGAGCTCTCCGTCGGTGACACGGTGCTCGCCCGCCCGCCGCGCAGCGCGTTCGCGCCGGTCCTGCGTGCCCGGCGGCACCTGCTGGTGGCAGCCGGGATCGGTATCACCCCGATGGTGTCCCATCTGCGCAGCGCCCGGCTGTGGCAACGGGATGCGCGGCTGCTGTACATCCACCGGCCCGGACGGGGCGCCTACGTCGACACCGTCCGCCGGCTCACCGAGCACGCGGCGATCCACACCGACCGCGCGGTGTTCGCCGACGAGTTGACGGCCGGCCTGGCCGATCAGCCGCTGGGAACTCACCTCTATGTCTGCGGGCCCGCCTCGTTCATCGAGTTCGTCACCACCACCGCGGCTGATCTCGGTTGGCCGCCCAGCCGCGTCCACGTCGAGCATTTCGGAGCCGACGCGCTCGACCCAGGAGAACCGTTCACGGTGCGGCTGTCCTCCAGCGGGGAGGAGTTCACCGTCGACGCCGGGGTCTCGTTGCTCGAAGCGCTCGAAAGCCGCGGCGTCGGCGTGCCGAACCTGTGCCGCCGGGGAGTGTGCGGGGAGTGCCGGATCCCGGTGTCGCGCGGCGCCGTAGCCCACCGTGACCTGTACCTGTCCGAACAGGAGAAGAAGTCGGGGGATTCCATGATGGCCTGTGTGTCCCGGGCCCACGACGAGAGTCTGGAGTTGGCATTGTGATCTCGGCGCCCGACCTTATCGAGACGTTCCCGTTCCCGTTCGCGGCGGACGAGTACCGTTACACCACCAACGTGGAGCCTGCCGGTGCGGCGGTGCCGACCCCGGCCGGACGCTGGGGCGAGCGGGTCGTCGACATCGACAGCGAATACGAAACCGAACTCGCCGAGCGCGCAGCCATTCTCGCCGCAGATCCGACTAGGTACCTGGTGTTGCCGCACATGCGGCCCGCCTGCTGGGACGCGATGCTGACGCTGATGCGCGAGATGGCCGGGGCGTATCCGGACATCATGTCGCTCGACCGGCACGGGGCGGGCTGGCGGTGGCGCAACGATCGTCTCGGTGTCCTCCAGGACTTCGTGATAGGTGACGACGCGACGCTGCCCACCGAGCCGCTGGCCTACATCGCCGGTCAGGTGCAGGAGGACATCGTGCTGCTCGACCAGCGTGACGGGGACCTGTTCGGCGACGCAGGCGTGGTCACCTTCGCCGCCGACTGGTCGTTCGGCTTCGACGTGGGCATGACGTTTCTGGAGATCCACGGACCCGTGCCGCGACTGCGGGAGACCGGGGTGATCACCCGCGCCCGCGAGTTCCTGATGCGGCTGCAGCCGGGGGAGACCTACCGGCGCACCAACTGGACGCTGACCGTCGGTCGCCGCCTGGACGTCTCGACCGAGCGGTACCACGAATGGGGCCCGGACCGAACGATGATCCAGACCGTCCCGGACGAGCAGTTCGGCCGTCTGGTGCATCTGCGCGTCGAGGTTCAGCACCTGATCCGGTTGCCGGAGTCGGGCTCGATCTGCTTCCTGATCCGCACCTATATGCTGCCGCTGGCCGACCTGGCCGGCTATGAACCGTGGCGGCGGCGCGCCGCGGCGGTGCTGGCGGATCTGCCCGACGACATGGCCGACTACAAGGGCATCATCGCCTACCGCGACCGCGCGGTGGAATGGCTGCGCAACGCCGGCTGAGCAGACGCAAAACTGCCCGGATCCGCGAGGATCCGGGCAGTTTCATGTCTGCTCGCGGGCAAGCAAGCGAGCAAGCACGTCAGTACACGGGTGGTTCCCCCTCGGCCGCAGGTCCCTTCTCGACCGGGGTGTGCTCGATGATCGCCTTGTAGGCGTGGTTCTCGTGCTGGATCATCCGGACGAAGAAACCGACGAACAGGACGACGGCCAGGATGAAGAACAGCCACACGCCGAAGCTGTTGCCGCCGAACGTGAACACCACTCCGGGTTCGTCGTAGCTGGTGATGGGACTGAACATCTACTTGACCTCCTCGGCGATGACCATGACCGACCCGTTGACCTTCATGGCCGTGACGGGGATGCCCTCTGGATACGGGGTTGCCGGGACCTCGGAGAGATCCAGACCCTGCTCCTCGACCTCCTTCGGAATCCGTAGCAGCCCAACCTTCTTGAGCAGCAGCGACAACAGATAGGTGGGGATGAAGCCCAGGGCGGCGAACACCAGCGCACCGATCAGCTGGCCCCAGAACGAGATCGGCGGATTGCCGTCGGTGTTCGGGTATCCGCTCAGGAAGATGCCCGCCATGAGCAGCGAGTACAAGCCCATGCCGCCGTGCACGGCGACCGCACCCACCACATCGTCGATCTTCAGCTTGTCGAGCAGCTTGCCGATGTACGGGATCAGGCCGCCGCCGACGAGCGCGATGACGAAAGTCAAAGCGGGGTGGTACAGGTCGAGTCCCGCTGCCACCGCGATGACGCCGGCCAGGCCGCCGGAGATGGTCCAGAACGGTTCGCCCCGCGACATCAGGTAGGCGCCGATGATGCCGCCGACCAGACCCATCAGCGTGTTGAACGCGAACGCCGACAACGTGGTCGGGCTGGCGTAGATGGTCGCGTAGCCGGTGGCGCCGTAGATCACGCAGCCCATCAGGAATCCGAAGAAGCCGGTGAAGATCAGGAACAGGCCCAGCATGGTCAGCGGCAGGTTGTGCGGGCGGATCGTCACGGGTGTGCCGTCGGGCAGGAATCGGCCGATCCGCGGCCCGAGGTTGATCAGGATGCCCAGCGCGGCGAACCCGGCGATCATGTGCACGCAGCCGGCGGCGCCCACGTCGTGGAAACCGAGCTCGGTCAGCATCCAGCCGGCGCCGTGCCAGCCCCACGACGCGCCGATGATCCACAGCACCGATCCGACGAACACGGTCAGCACCAGGAAGCCGCTGGTGCGGATCCGTTCCAGGACCGCGCCCGACATGATCGATCCGGTGGTGGCGGCGAACAGCGCGAACGCGCCCCAGAAGATGCCGCTGGCCTGATCGGCGGTGTTCGGGCCCATGTTCTCGCTCCACGGCAACGCCGCCTTGGCCGCGTCGTTGAACTCGATGAAGCCGCTGGGCATCGCGTTGTAGAGGAACCAGCCGACGAAGAAGAACGACGCGACGATGGTGGCGAAGGCCAGCAGGTTCTTCATCGCGGTGGCCAGTACGTTCTTCGACCGGGACGCACCGATCTCGTACGCCAGGAAGCCGGCGTGGATGAGCATCATCAACGCGATCGACATCCAGTAGAAGAACTCGTTGTTGACTGCCGCCATGGACGCGATCGCGTCCTCGACTTCAGGTGTCACTGGGACCTCCGCAGGGTCTGTGGGGTGGCTTCCCGAGAACACGGTTTATTCACAGTGTTCCGGACGTACTGACGGTGTACGAGGCTTGACGCTAACGCCGCGAATGTGTCCCACCGGTCAAGGTGTGTTAATTCCACGTGAAGTCATGTCCGGCAGTGTGTTACGAAATCCGTATGGCTTCTGCTCCGGATTGCTCCGGCCCTACCCCTTTTCACGACCTCGACGCGTTCCTGGCGTTACCGCGGGTGGCGGGGCTGGCGGTCTCGCCCGACGGTTCCCGGGTCGTGACGACGATCGCGCGCCTCGACCACAAACGCACCGACTTCGTCAGCGCGTTGTGGGAACTCGACCCCGCCGGCGAACGGCCCGCGCGGCGCCTGACCCATGGCGCCAAGGGGGAGTCCGCGCCGGAGTTCACCGCCGACGGTGACCTGCTCTTCCTCGCATCCCGGCCGACCGGCGACGACGAGGCCCCCGGCAAAGCGCTGTGGCGGCTGCCGGCGGCCGGTGGCGAGGCGCACGACGTGCTGACCCTGGTTCGCGATGCCGACTTGCAGTTGGCGGTGCACGGCAATGGTGCCCGGGCTCAAGACGAAGTTCTCGCCGCCATCGAACATGCGGGGAACCCATTCGGGCACCGGCGAGTTC
>NZ_LMVQ01000236.1 GCF_001545925.1 Mycobacterium sp. NAZ190054
CGGCGTCGTCGAGGATCACCATCGGGCCGTTGCCGCCGAGTTCCAGTGCCAGCTTCTTCAGCCCGGCCTTCTCCGCGATCCCCTTGCCCACCGGTGTCGAGCCGGTGAAGGACACCACCCGCGCCGCGACCGGAGCCGAGCACTGCGGCCTACGCCAGTGAGATCCCCGACCTGTCGGGTGGACGGCCCCGCCAGCAACGCAAGCCCGTCGAGCGGCCGTCGTCCGAGCAGCCGAAGCCTCCGGCGAGGACCACCCCCACCGGCGGTAACCGGGCCGTCCAGGTCGGGGCCCGCCAGCACCGTGGTCCGGTGCGGGCGAGCATGCAGATCCGCCGGGTGGACCCCTGGAGCACGCTGAAGGTGTCGCTGCTGCTGTCGGTGGTGCTGTTCTTCGTCTGGATGATCGCGGTCGCGTTCCTGTACCTCGTGCTCGGCGGCATGGGTGTCTGGAGCAAGCTGAACAGCAACGTCGGCGACCTGCTGACCAGCGCGAGCGGGAGTTCCGGCGGCGAGCTGGTGTCCAGCGGCACCATCTTCGGCGGCGCGGCGTTGATCGGCCTGGTCAACATCGTGCTGCTGACCGCCGCGGCGACGATCGGGGCGTTCATCTACAACCTGACGACCGATCTGGTGGGCGGCGTGGAGGTCACCCTCGCCGACCGCGACTGACGTCACCACGGCGCGGTTTGGGAGACGGGTTGGTGGTGCGGTAATCTCGTCGCTCGGCCCGTGCGGTTGACGGGGCTATAGCTCAGGCGGTTAGAGCGCTTCGCTGATAACGAAGAGGTCGGAGGTTCGAGTCCTCCTAGCCCCACGGAAAGGTACATGTCGATGAGGCTGGTGCTTCTGCTCGGCGTAGGTCTCGCGGCGGCGGCCGCGGTGGCCGTGTGGCGGACCCAGCACGGTGCCGAGGTATGGCACACCCTGCCGGACTCAGGGGCCGACGTATCTTGACCGGCAAGGGGCCTTAGCTCAGTTGGTAGAGCGCTGCCTTTGCAAGGCAGATGTCAGGAGTTCGAATCTCCTAGGCTCCACAATCAAAACAGCAGGTCAGACACAATGTTGTCTGGCCTGTTCTGCATTTATGCGGCGTCTGTGCGATCGCCGGCTTCATCCACGTAGATCGTGACGGTTGGTTGAGTCGCCAAATTATCTTGGTCTCCGCCCGGCCGGTCTCAGCCGGTTCGCCGCGATCGCATTACCGATGCCGTCCGCCCGGTCAATGTCTTTCTCAGCGAACCGATTCCATGCGGCTCTGCCGCTGCGCGGGTCGTGATTCGCTATCGACGCCCGACGCGGCCAGCGAGGCCAGCACCTGGAGCTTCTCCGCGCTCTCGGTGCCCTCCTCGGCGTAGTAGAGGACGAGTATCAGCCCGTCGACGGGCAGCTTGTCGCGGTGCAGCTCGAGCGTTCCGACGATCGGATGGTTCACGACGGCGGTGCCGCCTATGAGTGGTCGCACGTCGTGGCGAGCCCACAGGTGGCGAAACCGGGCGCTGGCGAGCGACAGCTCGCCGATGAGCTCGACCACGCGGGCATCGTCGGTGTCTTCGCCGATCGACCTGCGGAACGCTCCCACGAATTCCCCGGTGGCCCTTGCCCAGTCGGCCTGGAATTCGCGTTCTTCGGGATCAAGCAGGAGAGACCGCAGCCGGTTCTCGCCAGGTTTCAGGCGCGGCGACAAGGCAAGAGCAAGCGGGTTCGAAGCGAGAACGTCGTAGGCGTGGCCCTCGATGAATGCCGGGATCCCGATGGTGGCGAGCAGGTGGTGCAACCGGGCGGGGACCCGCTCGACTCGCCTGCGTCGCCGGGCCGGCCGTGGCGGGGCGGCCAAGTCGAGCAGGTACTGGCTCTCGACCTCGTCGAGGTGAAGGACACGCCCCAGCGCCGTCAAGACTTGGACGGAGGGGTGCTTGTCGCGTCCGCGCTCCAACCGCATGTAGTAATCGGCGCTGATGCCGGCCAGCAGCGCGACTTCTTCGCGCCGCAGCCCCGGAACCCGCCTGTTGGGCCCGGCAGGAATGCCGGCTTGGTCCGGTGTGACCAGTGCCCGCCGGGCGCGCAGATACTCACCGAGTCGGTTCGTCTTGATACCACCGATGTCTGCTTCCACGTTCTCAGGCTAAGCGCGAAGGACTGGCGGTGAGGGGGTCCCGCCAGACCCCAGGGTCGGCGGGGCCATCCGAATCCCAACGTGCTGCGAAAGACTGGAAAAGCCGGCGACCGGGCCGGACCAAAGGGCCTGCTGGAAAGGGAAGCGAGGACAGCGATGGACATCAGCGGCCGTACCGTCTTCATCGCCGGGGGCACGTCTGGGATCGGGCGCGGGCTGGCGCAGCGGTTTGTGGACGCAGGCAGCACGGTTGTCGTCGGCGGACGCGACGTCGACCGGGTGGAGGCGCTGGACTCGGTTCGCATCGACGTGGCGGATTCAGAGTCCGTCACCGCCGCCCGCGACGAAGTGCTGGCGAAGCATCCCGATCTCGACGTCGTCGTCACGATGGCGGGCGTGATGCTCGCCGAGGATCTTCGCGACCCGGCCCACATCGCCACGGCCGAGACCTCGATCGCGGTCAATCTTCTGGGCACCATCCGGGTGATCGACGCCTTCACCCCACACCTCATCGGCCGAGGCGCCGGGGACATCATCACCGTGTCCTCGGGCATCGGCTTCATGCCGTTCCCGCTGATGCCGACCTACGGCGCCACCAAAGCCGGAGTCCATTCCTACACCGTGTCCCTGCGCGCACAGCTCGCCGGTACGCGAGTCACCGTCACCGAGCTGATCCCGCCGGCCGTGGCCACCTCGGACCGGCAGAGGCAGCTCAACCCGGCCGCACTGCCCCTCGACGACTACCTCGACGAGGCCGTCGGACTGCTCACCCAGAACCCGACCCCGGACGAGATCACCGTCGAACGCGCCGAGCCGCTACGTTGGGCAGAACGTGACGGCACCTACGCCGAACTCCTCGAACGTCGCTTCCGGGACGTCGTGCGCAAGTCGCACCGGGCGCGGCCCGTTCCACCTACCGTCGGCTTCCGGTAGCACAGACCCCAGATGATCCAGACGCGGAGATGAGGGCCTGGCTGCGTTGCCACGCCACCAAACGTCCTTGCCATGGGTTCCTGGTCGATACGACCGAATCTTCCACTGCGATGAGGTCTCGACCGCACTTGAGTACTGATCCGCCGCCTCAGCGCTCAATTCAACACTCCACCACGTTGAGGGCCAGTCCCCCGCGTGAGGTCTCCTTGTACTTGTCGGCCATGTCGGCCCCGGTGTCACGCATCGTCTTGATCGCGGTGTCGAGACTGACGTGGTGGGTGCCGTCGCCGAACAGCGCCATCCGGGCCGCGGTGATGGCCTTCACCGACGCGACCGCGTTGCGCTCGATGCACGGGATCTGCACCAGTCCCCCCACCGGGTCGCACGTCAGCCCGAGGTTGTGCTCAATGCCGATCTCGGCTGCGTTCTCCACCTGCGCCGGCGTGCCGCCCAGCACCGCGGCCAGGCCCGCGGCCGCCATCGAGCACGCCGAACCGACCTCGCCCTGACAGCCGACCTCGGCACCGGAGATCGACGCGTTGGCCTTGAAAAGCTGACCGATTGCCGCGGCGGTCAGCAGGAACTCGACCACCCCGTCCTCGCCCGCGCCCGGGACGAACCGCCAGTAGTAGTGCAGGACAGCGGGAATGATGCCCGCCGCACCGTTGGTCGGCGCGGTGACCACCCGCCCGCCTGCGGCGTTCTCCTCGTTGACGGCCAGCGCGTACACCGTGACCCAGTCCATCGCGTACAGCGGATCGGCGGGATTTGCCTCCAGTGCCTGCGCCTGCGCTTTGGCCCGCCGGCGGACGTGCAACCGTCCCGGCAGCGTGCCGTCGGCGGACAGGCCGTTGCCGACACACTCGCGCATCACCGCCCAGATGTGCAGCAGACCGGTGCGCAACCGCGGCCCGTTGCCCAGCGCCTCCTCATTGGCGGTCACCAGATCTGCGATGCTGCAGTGATTTTCAGTCGCCAGAGCGATCAGCTCGGTCCCGCTGCGGAACGGGTACGGCAGCGCGACGTCCTCGGGCGGGGGTGAGTGGGCCTGCTCGTCGTCGACGACGAACCCGCCCCCCACCGAGTAGTACACCCGCCGCGCCAGCTCTGCCCCGTCCTCGGCATAGGCGGTGAAGACCATGCCGTTGCTGTGAAACTGCATGGGCTGCAACGACATAACGATGTCGGTGGACATGTCGAAGTCCACCCAGCGCCCCCCGGCGACGGCGAGCCGGCGATCCTGGGTCACCGCGTCGACGCGCGCCCGGGCTTCCGCCGGATCGACGGTCTCGGGATCGTTGCCCTCCAGCCCCAGTACCACCGCCCCGGGCGTCCCGTGCCCGGCACCGGTGGCGCCCAGCGATCCGTACAGCTCGACCCGCAGTCGGGCCACATCCTTCAGGCCCCCGTCGGCGGCCAGGCCGTCGGCGAAGCGGCGGGCCGCGCGCATCGGGCCCACGGTGTGTGAGCTCGACGGCCCGATGCCGATCGAGAAGAGATCGAACACCGACACCGCCATGGCGAGCGGCTAGGGCTTCGGGGTGACCTCGACGCTGGGGGGCAGCGGCGAGGGTTCGGGTTGGGACGAGCGCCGCACGATGGAGAACGTCACCGCTCCCCCGGCCAGCACCGCGACGGCGACCCCGGCCAGCAGCAGCGGACGTCGGCGCCGACGGGACTTGCGCGCCTTCTGCAGCGCCTGCGGCAGACCGGCGACGACCTCCTGGGCCGCGGCCACCTCGGCCGCGAGGGTTTCCTGGGCCGCGGCGAGCTCGGACTTGAGCTGGCGGGCGACTTTACTGCGCCGGTAGCGCTCGGCGGCCCAGCCCGCCGAGGAGCGGACGGAGCCGACTCCGAGCCCCACCGCTCCCCTGGTCACGTCGACCGGGCCGACGGTCGAGTACTTCAGACCGCGGCTCAGCCGCTGGCTGGGCGTCAGGCGTACGCGCATCTCGGAGCTCATGGCCACCTCTTTCGGCTGTCGGGTATCGCATTCCCAGCCTGCCATCACCGCCGTGGGCACGGTGGCCGGTTGGCGGTCCGACCGGGCGTGGCACACTGAATTCCCGTGACGAGTCCCATTCAGACCGCGACCGCGACCCTGCACACCAACCGCGGCGACATCAAGATCGCACTGTTCGGAAACCACGCCCCGAAGACCGTGTCCAATTTCGTCGGACTCGCTCAGGGCACGAAGGAATACAGCACGGAGAATGCGTCCGGCGGTTCGTCAGGGCCGTTCTACGACGGTGCGGTGTTCCACCGCGTCATCGACGGTTTCATGATCCAGGGCGGCGACCCGACCGGAACCGGCCGCGGCGGGCCGGGCTACCAGTTCGCCGACGAGTTCCACCCGGAACTGCAGTTCGACAAGCCCTACCTGCTGGCGATGGCCAACGCGGGACCGGGCACCAACGGCTCGCAGTTCTTCATCACGGTGACCGAGACCCCGCACCTGAACCGCCGCCACACGATCTTCGGTGAGGTCGTCGATCCGGAGTCCAAGAAGGTCGTCGACGCCATCGCCACCACGGCCACCGACCGCAGCGACCGGCCCACCGACCCGGTCGTGATCGAGTCGGTCACCATCTCCTAGTGTCCTGAGTCATTAATTGCGGCCTAGTTGTTAGACTAGGTCGTGCCGACTCCTCATGCCGCTGAGATTGTGTTGTCCGCTGATGAGCGGGCCGAGTTGGAGGGCTGGGCGCGGCGACGTACG
>NZ_LMVQ01000237.1 GCF_001545925.1 Mycobacterium sp. NAZ190054
CATCGAATAGTCGGCGCACTTGTCGTACTGATCTTCGATTCCGTTGCGGCCAAAGGCGATCCGATCGGTGATCAAGATGCCGGTGCCGGAGTCGGCGTGATAGTCGGCGAACAGGCAGTATGGCACCGCGATCGGAAACTTCGCGGCGCGGGTGAGCAGCGCGAAACGCACCTCCAGCGCCATCTGACCGCGCCCGAGATCGCGTGCGGGATCGTCGCCGTCGACGACCTGACCGAATTCCGCGGCGGCAGCACCGGACGCAAGGCGCTGCTGACGGTGTCCTACCGCAGATCCGGACGGCTGCCGCGCGAGTTGTTCGTCAAGTTCTCACGCGACTTCGACGATCCCGCACGCGATCTCGGGCGCGGTCAGATGGCGCTGGAGGTGCGTTTCGCGCTGCTCACCCGCGCCGCGAAGTTTCCGATCGCGGTGCCACACTGCCTGTTCGCCGACTATCACGCCGACTCCGGCACCGGCATCTTGATCACCGATCGGATCGCCTTTGGCCGCAACGGAATCGAAGATCAGTACGACAAGTGCGCCGACTATTCGATGCCGGATCCGCTCGGTCACTACGAGGCGTTGTTCAGCGCGCTGGGCCGCCTGGCGGGAAGCCACCGGGCCGGACTGCTGGGCGCCGGCGCCGAATTCGCCGTCGACATGCGCCTTCTGTCGGTCGGCCAGCGGCCTCCCTACACCGCCGGCCAGTTGCGGCGCAGGGTCGAGCTTCTCCGCGAGCTCGCCGTCCGACAGCCGGCACTGGTGCCGGCACATATCGGTTCCCCGGCGTTTCTGTCGCGGCTGTCCGACGACGTCGGCGTCATCCCCGGCCGAATGGACGCGCTGTGGGATCGGCTGGCCGCCGATGCCGACCATGTCGCGCTGTGCCACTGGAACGCCAACGTCGACAATGCGTGGTTCTGGCGCGACGGGGACGTGCTGCGCTGCGGGCTGCTGGACTGGGGATGCGTCGGGCAGATGAACCTCGCGATGGCGATCTGGGGTGCGATGTGCAGCGCCGAAACGGCCATGTGGGACAACCACTTCGATCACCTGCTGACGCACTTCACCGCCGAGTACGCCGCCGCCGGCGGACCGGGACTCGAGGTCGCGGTGCTGCGCGACCACGTCATCGCCTATGTCGCGATCATGGGGACGACCTGGCTGCTCGACGTGCCCGGCTTCCTACTCAAGGTGCTGCCCGAACCGGTCGCCGACCGGTTCGACCCGGCGATCGCCGGCGACGAGCAGACGCGCAGCCGGCTGCTGATGATGACCAACTTCTTGAACCTGTGGGAGAAGTCGGACGTCCGCGCCGTGGTCGAGGGCTGACGCGCGGTCTCGCCGAGCAGAAGGCGGAGTTGCCGCCGCTGGCATGATGTTGGAGTGAGTGACCTGAAGGCGGTGCTGTTCGACTACTCCGGCACGCTGTTCCGGCTCGAGGAGGACCAGAGCTGGTTCGCCGGAATGGAGCTCGAGACGCCGATGAGCCCGGACCAGACCCGTGAGGTCGACGCTCACGTGCAGGCCGAACTGATGCGCCGGCTCACCGCTCCGACCGGACGGTCGGTGTCGATGACCCCCGAGGCGCTGCAGGCCTGGATGAACCGCGACCTGGCCCCGCACCTGCACCGCGAGGCGTATCTGCACGTGCTGCGGGAGTCGGGCCTGGCCCACCATCACGCCGAATCGCTGTACAACAGGGTGATCGATCCGGCGTCCTGGACCCCGTACCCCGACACCGCGACGGTCCTCGACGGACTGCGCCGTCGCGGCATCAAGACCGCGGTGGTGTCCAACATCGCCTTCGACGTCCGGCCGGCCTTCGACGCGCTCGGGGTGGCCGGCCACGTCGACGCGTTCGTGCTGTCGTACGAAGTCGGTGCGGTCAAACCCGATCCGGCGATCTTCCAGGCCGCCCTGGACCGCGTCGGCGTGCCGGCCGACCGCGCGCTGATGGTCGGCGACAGCGACGAGGCCGACGGCGGCGCCCGGACGCTGGGATGTGCGTTCGCGCTCGTGGATCCGCTGCCCACCCGGGAACGCAAGGACGGGCTCATCGCCGCGCTGTGGGCCAACGGCATCCAGCTGTAGTTTCGGGGCATGGCAGAGCGCATCCGCCCGCCGTGGTGGCTGAAGTACGTCAACAAGGCGATCATCGCCGTCAACCGGACAGGACTGCTCAAGGACGGGCCGGTGGTGCTGACCGTGACCGGGCGCAAGTCCGGCAAGCCGCGGTCGACGCCGATCACCCCGTTCGAGGTCGACGGGCAGCGCTACGTCGTCGGCGGGCTGCCCGGTGCGGACTGGGTGCGCAACGCGCAGGCCAACCCGGACGCGGTGCTGCTGCGCGGCAGAACCCGCGAGTCGGTGCGCCTGGTGCAGCTTCCCGACGACCAGGCGCGTCCGCTGCTGCGGCAGTTCCCGGTGCTGGTGCCCACCGGCGTCGAGTTCATGCGGAACGCCGGCCTGGTGACCGGACCGGACCCCGACGAGTTCGAGGCGCTGGCCGGGCGCTGCCCGGTATTCCGCTTCGATAGCGTGTGAGGTCGTGACCGACGCTGCGAGCAACCCGTTCGACGCCAGCCTGTGGGAGCCGGTGGCCGGCTTCGAGGACCTGACCGACATCACCTACCACCGCCACGTCGCCGACGGGGAACGGAAGCCGACGGTGCGCGTCGCGTTCGACCGCCCCGAGGTGCGCAACGCGTTCCGTCCGCACACCGTCGACGAGCTCTACCGCGTCCTGGACCACGCGCGGATGTCCTCGGACGTCGGGGTGGTGTTGCTGACCGGCAACGGGCCCTCGCCCAAGGACGGCGGCTGGGCGTTCTGCTCGGGCGGCGACCAGCGCATCCGCGGCCGCAGCGGCTACCAGTACGCGTCCGGGGAGACCGCCGAGACGGTGGACCCGGCCCGGGCCGGACGGCTGCACATCCTCGAGGTTCAGCGGCTGATCCGGTTCATGCCCAAGCCGGTGATCTGCCTGGTCAACGGCTGGGCCGCCGGCGGGGGCCACTCGCTGCACGTGGTGTGCGACCTGACCCTGGCCAGCCGTGAGCACGCGCGGTTCAAGCAGACCGACGCGGACGTCGGATCGTTCGACGGCGGATACGGGTCGGCGTATCTGGCCCGCCAGGCCGGCCAGAAGTTCGCCCGCGAGATCTTCTTCCTGGGCCGCCCCTACACCGCCGAGCAGATGCACGCGATGGGTGCGGTGAACGAGGTCGTCGACCATGCTGACCTGGAAAACGTTGCGCTGCAATGGGCTTCGGAGATCAACGGCAAGTCGCCGCAGGCGATCCGGATGCTGAAGTACGCGTTCAACCTGCTTGACGACGGCCTGGTCGGCCAGCAGCTGTTCGCCGGTGAGGCCACCCGGCTGGCGTACATGACCGACGAGGCCGTCGAGGGCCGTGACGCGTTCCTGGAGAAGCGCGACCCCGACTGGTCGCCGTTCCCCCGTTACTTCTAGGCGGCGCGCCGGTCGCTCGCGTGCACCGGCCCGCCGAAATTGCGTTCCAGCAGGGAAAGTGCGAGTGAGGTCCTGCTGGAATGCCATTTCGGCGGTGGAAATAGACTCGCCAACCGTGACTAGCAGGAACCCGCTGCGGCGGCTCGCCGAGCAGGTGGTGCTGACCAGCATGCGGCCCCCGATCCTCCCGACGCTGCTGAACCGGCCCACCCGCCCCGTCATCGATCTGGCGGGCAAGCGCGTCCTGCTGACCGGCGCGTCGTCGGGCATCGGCGAGGCCGCCGCGGGCAAGCTGGCCCGCCGCGGTGCGACCGTGGTCGCGGTGGCACGGCGCGGTGACCTGCTCGACGAGGTCGTCGCCCGCATCACCGACGCCGGCGGGCACGCTCGCGCCCACACCTGCGATCTGTCCGACCTCGACGCCGTCGACGAGCTCGTCGCCGCCGTGACCGAGGAGTTCGGCGGCATCGACATCCTGGTCAACAACGCCGGGCGGTCCATCCGGCGACCGCTGGAGGAGTCATTGGAGCGCTGGCACGACGTCGAACGCACCATGACGCTGAACTACTACGGGCCGTTACGGCTGATCCGCGGCCTGGCGCCCGGGATGCTCGAACGCGGCGACGGCCACATCATCAACGTGTCCACCTGGGGAGTGAAAACCGAATCCCCGCCACTGTTCGGGGTTTACAACGCGTCGAAGGCGGCGCTGTCCTCGATCAGCCGCATCATCGAAACCGAATGGTCCGACCGCGGCGTGCAGTCGACCACGCTGTACTACCCGTTGGTGAAGACGCCGATGATCGCCCCGACGCGGGCCTACGACGGGCTGCCGGGCCTGTCCGCCGAGGAGGCGGCCGGCTGGATCGTCACCGCCGCGCGGCACCGGCCGGTCAGCATCGCACCCCGCATCGCGGTCACCGCGCACGCGATCAACAGCATCGCCCCGGCCGCGGTGGACACCATCATGAAACGTCAGCGCATGCAGCCCAAGGACTGAAAAGCGTTGTTCCCCAGCCTCGCCGACATCGTCCGGAGTCACGGCCGGCAACGGCCCGACGCGCCGGCGCTGGTGGCCGGTGACACCACGGTCACCTACGGTGAGCTCGACGACCGGTCCAGCCGCGTCGCGCAGGCGTTCGCGACCGCCGGCGTCGGGTTCGGCGACCGGGTCGCGTTCGTGGAGAAGAACGGCGTCGAGTTCTTCGACGTCGCCTTCGGGTTGGCGAAGATCGGGGCGGTCGGGGTTCCGGTGAACTGGCGGTTGGCCGCGCCGGAGATGCGCCACGTCATCGCCGATTCGGGGGCACGCATCGTGGTGGTGGGCCAGAAGTTCGCCGACCACCTCGAAGCGATTGAGGCCGACCTGGACGCCGACATCGTGGTGATCGGCAGCCACCCGCGCTGGCCGGCGTTCGACGCGTGGGCCGCGGCCCATCCGGCCGTCGACCCGGGCGTGGTCACCGGGCCCGACGATCTGGTGTTCCTGATGTACACCTCAGGCACCACCGGCCTGCCCAAGGGCGTGATGCTGAGCAACGCCAACTTCGTCTGCAAGACCGCGGGCGTGGCCGGGCCCTGGCAGTTCGACGCCGACGCCGTCAGCCTGGCGGTGATGCCGCTGTTCCACATGGCCGGCTGCGGGTGGGCGCTGGCCGGGCTCTGGCAGGGCGCCGCCACCGTCGTGCTGCGCGACGTCGACCCGGTCGCGATCCTCGACGCCATCGCGCGCCACCGCGTCACCAACATGTTGTTGGTGCCCGCCGTCATCCAGTTCCTGCTCGACAGCGACAGCGTCGAGGACGTCGACCTGTCCCACCTGCGGGTGATCGTCTACGGGGCGTCGCCGATCAGCGACGACGTGCTGACCCGCGGCATCGCACGGTTCGGCGGCATCTTCGCCCAGGTGTACGGCATGACCGAGACGACGGGCTCGATCACCCAGCTCGACGGCCCCGACCACGTGCCCGAGCTGTTGCGGTCCTGCGGCAGACCGTATCCGTGGGTGCAGATCAGGGTCGTCGGGGAGGACGGCACCGACGTCGCGCCGGGCACCGTCGGTGAGGTGTGGACCCGGTCGGAGCAGAACATGCTCGGCTACTGGAACAACCCCGACGCGACGGCGGCCACCCTGACCCCGGACGGATGGCTCAAGACCGGCGACGCCGGGTCCGTCGACGCGGACGGCTACCTGTACCTGCACGACCGGATCAAGGACATGATCGTGTCCGGCGGGGAGAACGTGTACCCGGCCGAGGTGGAGAACGTGCTGATGACCCATCCCGCCG
>NZ_LMVQ01000238.1 GCF_001545925.1 Mycobacterium sp. NAZ190054
GCCGCCCCGGTCGACTCCGGCGCCGGCAACGACGGTGGGTTCAACCAGTTCAACCGGGGCAGCAACTAGTCGCGTGCCCCTCCGACCCAGGTCCGGCCCATGCTGATCGTCGCGCTCGTCCTCGCCGACAAGGTCAAGGAGGTGCGCAGCGCGGCCACCGACGGCCTGCCCGGCGAGCTGAGGGCGCAGGTGACCGGCGGCCCCGCGTTCGGCGCCGACATCGCCGACTCCTTCTCCGGCGCCAACGTCACGCTGCTCGCGGTCACCGCGGCCGTGGTGGCCCTGCTGCTCATCGTCACCTACCGCTCACCGGTGCTGTGGCTGGTGCCGCTGCTGGTGATCGGCTTCGCCGACCGGGTGGCGGCCGTCGTCGGCGCTTGGGTGGCCGACGCGCTCGGCATGAGCCCGGACGGCTCCACCTCGGGCATCACCAGCGTGCTGGTCTTCGGCGCGGGCACCAACTACGCGCTGCTGCTGATCTCCCGCTATCGGGAAGAGCTCGGCCGCACCGAGTCCCACCGCGAGGCACTGCACACCGCGGTGCGCCGCGCCGGTCCGGCGATCGTCGCGAGCAACGCCACCGTGGTGCTGGCGCTGCTCACGCTGCTGTTCGCGTCGTCGCCGAGCACCCGCAGCCTCGGCGTACAGGCCGCGTCGGGACTGGTGATCGCCGCGGTTTTCGTGATGCTGGTGCTGCCGCCGGCGCTCGGGGTGTTCGGCCGCCGGCTGTTCTGGCCCTTCGTCCCCGCGGTCGGCGCCCGGCCGCTGACCGACAGCGGCGTCTGGCACCGGATCGCCACCGCCGTCGCGCGCCGGCCAGCCCGCGTGGCGGTGCTGTCGATCGGTGCGCTGGCGCTGCTGTGCACGGGACTGCTGGGCACCCCCGTCGGGCTGTCGCAGACCGAACAGTTCCGTGTGCAGGCCGAGTCGGTCGCCGGTTTCGAGACGCTGGCCGAGCACTTCCCCAGCGGACTCACCGACCCCGCCAGGGTGATCGCGTCCACCGGCCGCGCGGCCGAGGTGCAGCGCGCGATCAGCGCCACCCCCGGCGTGGTCTCGGTCCTGCCTGCCGGAAACTCACCGGACGGGCTGAGCCAATGGTCGGTGGTCCTCGACGCCGCCCCGGCCACCGACGAGGCGTTTGAAACCGTTGACGCACTTCGTGATTCGGTCCACCGCGTGGATCCGGACGCACTGGTCGGCGGTTCGGACGCCACGGCGCGCGACGCGGCCTCCGCGGCCGGGCACGACCGCGCGGTCGTGATCCCGGCGATTCTGATCGTGGTGCTGGTCGTGCTGTATGCGCTGCTGCGCGCAGCGCTGGCACCGTTGGTGCTGATCGCGACCACGGTGCTGAGCTCCCTGGCCGCGCTGGGCCTGGGCAGTTGGGCCAGTGTGCACGTCTTCGGCTTCCCGGCCCTGGACAACACCGCGCCGCTGTTCGCGTTCCTGTTCCTGGTGGCCCTCGGCGTCGACTACACGATCTTCCTGGTCACCCGGGCCCGGGAGGAGACGCCCGACGCTGCCGGCCGGGATGGCACCCGCGACGGCATCGTGCGGGCCGTGTCGGCGACCGGTGCGGTGATCACCAGCGCGGGCATCGTGCTGGCGGCGGTGTTCTGTGTGCTCGGGGTGCTGCCGCTGATCGTGCTCACCCAGGTCGGCATCATCGTCGGGCTCGGCATCCTGCTGGACACCTTCGTGGTGCGCACGGTGATCATTCCCGCGCTGTTCACGTTGATCGGTCCGCGGATCTGGTGGCCTGCGCTGCGGGCGTCGCCGTAGAACCGGGCGTACGTTCGGTAAGTATGACTGCGGCCCCTGCCCTGCCACCGGTGCACATGCGGCGCGACGCGTTCGACCCGACGCCGCAGCTGCGCGAGATCCGAGAGACAGAGGGCGTGCGAACCGTCACCAACGCGTTCGGGATGTCGGCGTACCTGATCACCCGCTACGACGACATCAAGACCGTGCTGTCCGACCATGCGCGGTTCTCCAACGGCCGCCCGCCCGGTTTCGTCGTTCCCGGCGCGCCGCCGATCGACGAGGAGGAGCAGTCCCGCAGCCGGGCCGGGAACCTGCTCGGGCTCGACCCGCCCGAGCACCAGCGTCTGCGGCGCATGCTCACCGGTGAGTTCACGCACCGGCGGATGCAGCGGTTGCAGCCGCGCATCGTCGAGATCGTCGACGCACAACTGGATGTGCTCGCCGCGGCGGGGCCCGGAGCCGACCTCGTCGAGCACTTCGCGCTGCCGATTCCGTCCCTGGTGATCTGCGAGCTGCTGGGGGTGCCGTACGCCGACCGCGACGATTTCCAGCGCCGCAGCGCCCGTCAGCTCGATCTGTCGATCCCGATACCGGAACGCCTGGAATTGGCGCGCGAGGGCCGCGCCTACATGGGCAGCCTCGTGGCCGGCGCGCGGACGCGTCCCGGCGACGACATCCTCGGGATGCTCGTGCGCGAGCACGGCGGCGAGCTGACCGACGACGAACTGATCGGGATCGCCGGTCTGCTGCTGCTGGCCGGCCACGAGACCACCTCGAACATGTTGGCGTTGGGCACTCTTGCGCTGCTGCGCCACCCGGATCAGCTCGCCGCGGTGCGCGAGGACCCGGACGCGGTGGCGCCCGCGGTGGAGGAACTGCTGCGCTGGCTGTCGATCGTGCACACCGCGATCCCGCGCATCACCACCACCGATGTCGTCATCGCCGGCGTGGAGATCCCGGCCGGGCAACTGGTCTTCGCGTCGCTGCCCTCGGGTAACCGCGACAGCGAATTCGTCGATGCGCCCGACCGTTTCGACATCGGGCGGGGAGCGCCCGGGCACCTGGCGTTCGGCCACGGCGTGCACCACTGCCTCGGTGCCCCGCTGGCCCGGATGGAGATGCAGATCGCGTTCCCGGCACTGCTGCGCCGCTTCCCGACGCTGGCGCTGGCCGAGAACTTCGCCGATGTGCAGTTCCGGTCGTTCCACTTCATCTACGGTCTGAAGTCGTTGGAGGTGTGCTGGTGAGCAAGGTTGTCGCGGACCGCGAGTTGTGCATCCAGGCGGGCAACTGCGTGATGGTCGCGGGGGACGTCTTCGACCAGGACGACGACGGCATCGTGGTCATCCTCGACGAGGAGGTGACCGGCGACGCGGCTGAACGCGCGCGGGAGGCGGTCAAATTGTGTCCGGCGAGCGCGCTGGGTCTACAGGAGTGACCTCACCCCGTCACGGCTGACCGGGCAACAACCTGATCATCAGTCCGTTCGACTCGGCGAGTACGTTGCCGTCGGCGTCGAGCAGCTCGGCGTTGACGAACGCCTTGCGGCCGTCGGCTTCCCGGAGCCGGCCCCGTGCGGTCAGCACCGTGTCGATCGGGGTCACCCTGCGGTAGTCCACGTGCAGGAACGCGGTGCGGCTGATCGGCCGGCCGGTCGCGTGGATCACCATGCCGAACATCGAATCGAACAGCAGCGGCAGGACCCCGCCGTGCACGGCGGAGTTGCCGCCGACGTGGTACCGGCTGAACGTGACCTCCAGCTCGACGCCGTCGGCCTCGAACTTGGTCACGGTCCACGGCGGCATCAGCAGGCTGCCCGCGCCCGGCAGCGACGGCACCCGGTTGGCCGGGCCGACCCCCTCACCGGCCCGGTACGGCTCGAGCAGCTTGACCAGGTCCTCGACCCGGTCGGCGGCCTCGTCCCAGGTGTCGGGATCCGGGTTCACCGACACGGCCAGGTCCTGCGCCCGCCGCATCGCGGTGAGGAAACGCGCGAAACCGGGCCCGGGCTCGGCGGCCTCGAACACCGGAAATCCGCCGTGGTGGTCGTATTCGGGGTCGACGCGCCGCGGATCCAGCCCATCGTCGGTCACGGCGCGGCCAGGATGTCTCGCCGCACGATCGTCTGGTCGCGGCCCGGCCCCACCCCGATGCACGAGATATGGGCTCCGGCAAGCTCTTCCAGCCGCAGCACGTAGTCGCGGGCCTTGGCGGGCAGGTCGTCGAACTCGCGTGCCCCGGAGATGTCCTCCCACCAGCCGGGGAGTTCCTCGTAGATCGGCTCGGCGCGGGCGATGTCGCTCTGTGTCATCGGCATCTCGTCGGTGCGCTTGCCGTCCACCGTGTAGCCGACGCAGATCGGCACGGTCTCCAGGCTCGACAACACGTCGAGCTTGGTCAGGAAGTAGTCGGTGATGCCGTTGACCCTGGTCGCGTACCGGGCGATCACGGCGTCGAACCACCCGCACCGGCGGGCCCGGCCCGTGGTCACACCGACCTCGCCGCCGGTCTTGGCCAGGTAGGCGCCGTGCTCGTCGAACAGCTCGGTGGGGAACGGCCCCGAGCCGACGCGGGTGGTGTAGGCCTTCAGGATCCCGAGCACCGTCGTGATCCGCGTCGGCCCGATACCGGAGCCGACGGACGCGCCACCGGCGGTCGGATTCGACGACGTGACAAAGGGATACGTGCCGTGGTCGACGTCGAGGAGGGTGCCCTGGGAACCTTCCAGCAGCACGGTCTCGCCGCGCTCGAGCGCCTGGTTGAGCAGCAGCCGGGCGTCGGCGATGCGGTGCTTGAACCCCTCGGCCTGGGCCAGCAGGTTCTCGACCACCTCGGCGGGATCGAGCGCCTTGCGGTTGTAGATCTTGACCAGCACCTGGTTCTTGAAATCGAGTGCGCCCTCGATCTTCTCGGCGAGCACCGGCGGGTCGAGCACGTCGGCGACCCGGATTCCGATGCGCGCGATCTTGTCCTGGTAACACGGGCCGATGCCCCGGCCGGTGGTGCCGATCTTCTTGCTGCCGGCGTAGCGCTCCACGACCTTGTCGATCGCGACGTGGTACGGCATCAGCAGATGGGCGTCGGCCGAGATCAGCAGCCGCTCGGTGTCGACGCCGCGGTCCTCGAGACCCTCGAGTTCGGTGAGCAGCACACCCGGGTCGACGACGACGCCGTTGCCGATCACGTTCGTCACGCCCGGCGTCAGGATCCCCGACGGGATCAGGTGCAGCGCGAAGTTCTCGCCCGTCGGCAGCACCACCGTGTGGCCGGCGTTGTTGCCGCCCTGGTAGCGCACCACCCACTGCACCCGTCCACCGAGGAGGTCGGTGGCTTTTCCTTTGCCCTCGTCGCCCCACTGGGCGCCGATGAGGACGATTGCCGGCATCGCAGTCCTTCGCGTCTTTCCGCTGTTTTTCACGCTCGAGCTGCGCTCGATACAGTGTGCAGCCGGTGACCCACCTTATCTCAAGGAACGAGTTGGACCCGTCAACAGTCGCGGTCGTGCGCCCGGGCGACCACCGCGTTCCCCCGTCGCTGCGCGATCTGCCCGTCCTCGATCCGGCCGCAGAGGCCGACCGCCTGGCCGGTTACCGCCGCCTCGTCGTCGTCGGCAGCCACCGGGACCTTTCGGTGGTGCTGACCCGGCTGTTGCGCGCTGACCGGCTCGACGTGGAGGTGGCGCACGTGCGACGCCCGTGGCAGGGCAGACGGGCCCGCACCGCCGCCGCGGCCCGGGTGCCGCTGATCCGCGACGAGACCGGAACCGTCATCACCGAGGCGGCGCTGTGGCTGCCGCCGGAGGGCCGGCGCACCCTGCGCGGCGAGGCCGTCGTCGACGACGAACGGCTCTTCGACGGTGACGTCGCCGGGGTGCGCGTCGAGCCGACGGCGGCGCTGCCGGGGCTGCGGGCCCGCGTGTTGGGGGGGCCGGCGCGGCGGGCCCCGGGGGGCGGTGGGGTGGGCGCGCGCGTGGCGGCTCGCGGGGGGGGGTGGG
>NZ_LMVQ01000239.1 GCF_001545925.1 Mycobacterium sp. NAZ190054
CGGGCTCTGCGCGGCCGACGCCGCCGACGGCCGGCTGACGTGGGTGCTCGACCCGATCGACGGCACGGTCAACTTCCTGTACGGGCTTCCCGCCTACGCGGTGTCGGGGGCGCCCGGCAGCGCGGTCGCGCTGCGCCAGCGGTGCAGCCGCTCCTGAGCCGCGTCGAGCACCTCGGCGCTCCAGAACCGGTCCTCGCGGTAGTGCCCGGCGAACAGGCCGAGCCGGACCGCGGCCGGATCGACGCCGTCGCGGCGCAGTTGCGACACCAGGACCAGGTTGCCGCGGCTCTTGGACATCTTGTGCCCATCCCAGCCGATCATGCCCGAGTGCACGTAGTGCCGGGCGAAACGCCGCTCACCGGAGACGGATTCGGCGTGTGCGGCGGAGAATTCGTGGTGCGGGAAGATCAGGTCGCTGCCGCCGCCCTGGATGTCCAGGCCGGTACCGATGCGGCTCAGCGCGATCGCCGCACACTCGACATGCCAGCCTGGCCGCCCGGGGCCGAACGGCGACGGCCAGCTCGGTTCGTCGGGCCGTTCGGCGCGCCACAGCAGCGCATCGAGCGGATCGCTCTTGCCGGGCCGGTCGGGGTCGCCGCCGCGTTCGCCGAACAGCGCCAGCATGGTGTCACGGTCGTAGCCCGACTCGTAGCCGAACTGCACGGTGGCGTCGGCGCGGAAGTACACGTCCGGGTACTGCGCGTCCTCGACGACGTAGGCGGCGCCGGACGCCAGCATCTTCTCCACCAGCTCGATGACCTCGGCGATGGCCTCGGTGGCGGCCACATAGTCGCGCGGCGGCAGTACCCGCAGCGCCGCCATGTCCTCGCGGAACAGGTCGGTCTCGCGGTCGCCGAGCTCGCGCCAGCCGATGCCGTCGCGCTGGGCGCGCTCGAACAGGGGGTCGTCGACGTCGGTGATGTTCTGCACGTAGTGCACGTCGTGGCCGCCGTCCAGCCACAGCCGGTGCACCAGGTCGAACGTCAGGTAGGTCGCCGCGTGCCCGAGGTGGGTGGCGTCATACGGGGTGATCCCGCACACGTACATCGTCGCGGTGGCACCGGGCGCCACCGGCCGCACCTGCCGGTCCGCGCTGTCATAGAGCCGCAGCTGCGGCCCACGTCCAGGCAGCGCCGGCACGTTCGGCGCGGACCACGATTGCATAGCGTCGACTCTAGACATCGAGGACTGCGACAATTCCGACGGCTGATTCATTCCCGGCATGGCCGACCTCACCGGTACGCCGACCAGATGCCCTCCAGCAGGACCCCGGCCAACTCGGGTCGGCACATCAGCAGGTCCGGCAGGTAGGGGTCGCGGCGGTTGTAGATCAACGGCGAGCCGTCGATGCGCGAGGCGTGCATCCCGGCCGCCCACAGCACCCCGGCCGGGGCGGCCGAATCCCACTCCCACTGGCCGCCGGCGTGCAGGTAGGCGTCGACGTCGCCGCGCACCACCGCCATCGCCTTCGCACCGGCCGAACCGATCCGGACCAGCTCGATGTCGAGTTGTTCGCGCAGCCGCCACAGCACCGCGGGCGGGCGGTTGGAGCTGGCGGTGACGCGGATGGGGCCCTCCTTGCGGGGCGGCGGCGGGCTGACGGTGTCGGTGCGGTACACCTCACCGTGGGCGGGCAGCGCGACGGCGGCGTCGGTGATCGTCGGCCCCCCGGATGCCGTCGAACGTTGCCACAGCGCGATGTGCACCGCCCAGTCGGCGCGGCCGGGCATCGAGTACTCGTAGGTGCCGTCGACCGGATCGACGATCCAGACCCGGTCGGCGTCGACGCGGGACACGTCGTCCACGGCCTCCTCCGACAGCACCGCGTCGTGCGGGCGGGCGCTGTGCAACCGGTCCAGGATCAGCGTGTTGGCGCGCATGTCGCCTGCGTCGCCGAGGTCGTACGGGTCGTAGAAGCCCAACTGCTCGCGCATAGCCAGCAGCAGCTCACCGGCCTCTTCGGCCACCGCGGCGGCCAGTGCTGCATCGGTGAGGGTCACCCGGCAAGTAGATCATGTCAGAACGCCGGCCATGGGATCGGCCGTCGCCTGTCGGGGGTGGGCATCACCGGATTGCGCAGCAGGCCAACGATTCTGGCCCGCAGCGCGGCGACTTCGCGGGGTGTGATGAGGCCGCACAGCTCGGCGCCGAGATCGGCTTTCAGCTTCTCACCGAGTTCTCCGACATCGGCGAGCATGCCGTCGTCGACCGGTTTGCCGGCCCAGCCCCACAACACGGTGCGCAACTTGTCCTCGACGTGGAACGTGACGCCGTGGTCGACGCCGTACACACCGCCGTCCACACCGTGCAGCACGTGGCCACCCTTGCGGTCGGCGTTGTTGATCAGCACGTCGAACACCGCGATGCGGCGCAACCGCTCGTCGTCGGCGTGCACGAGGGTGACCTCGGCGCCGGCGTAGTCATAGGCCTGCAGCACGGGCAGGAACCCGGGCGGGATCTCGCCGGCGGGCAGCAGGTCGATCAGATCGGGGCCGGAATCCTGTTCGGCGTCGGGGTCTTCGTCCCCCGGCTGGTCGACCCAGCGCTGCACCATGCCGGGCCCGGCCGGACCGTCGCGAACGATGGTGTAGGGCACCACGTTCCAGCCCAGCGCGGCCGACACCAGGTAGGACGCGGCCTCCCGCCCGGCCAGGGTCCCGTCCGGGAAGTCCCACAGCGGCGCCTCGCCGCGCACCGGCTTGTACACGCAGTGGTGGACGTCCTCGCCGAGCGTGGCCTCGCACAGGAACGTCGCGTTGCTCGCCGAACGGATCCGTCCGAGGACGGTCAGCTCACCGCGCCGCAGGACCTCAGAGCTCGTCATCGTCGGACCCGGTGAGCGCGCCGCGCCGGTAACCGTTGGTTCGGACGCAGATGTGGCCCTCGGGGTCCAGCGGCTCGTCGCACAGCGGGCAGGGCGGGCGCCCGGCCGAGATGACCCGGTTGGAACGGGCCGCGAACTGGCGCGCCGACTCCGGTGTCAGGAACACCCGCACCGCGTCGGGGCCCTCCTCGGCGTCATCGAGCACGACGGACGCGTCGAACTCGGTCTCCGAGACGGCCAGCAGCTCGACGACCACGGTCTGGGCTTCGGAGTCCCAGCCCAGTCCCATGGTCCCGACCCGGAATTCGGCGTCCACCGGGGTGATCAGCGGGCTGAGGTCCTCGACCTCGTCGGTGTCGGGCGGGATCGGGGTGCCGAAGCGGCGGTTGATCTCCAGCAGCAGCGCGGCGATGCGCTCGGCGAGCACGGCCACCTGTTGCTTTTCCAGCACCACGGACACGACCCGCTTGTCGTGGACGGCCTGCAGATAGAAGGTCCGGTTTCCCGGTTCGCCGACCGTCCCGGCCACGAAGCGGTCGGGTGTGCGGAAGACGTGAATTGCGCGGGCCATGGCAGTTTCCAAAATACCGTCAGCCGGTGGAACCGCCGACCACGGCGTCTCCGCTGGGAACCTCGCCCTGGTCGGATTTCGCGGCGGGCGGTGGGGCCGACAGGGTGGCGTTCAGCGCGACACCGGTGTGGTTGACGTGGATGACGAAGGGACGCAACGGGGTGTAGCGGACGACGCTGACCGACGCCGGGTCGGCGTTGATCCGCTGAAAGCTGTCCAGGTGGGTGCCGAGCGCGTCGGCCAGGACGGACTTGATCACGTCGCCGTGGGTGCACGCGACCCACAGCGCGTCGCCGCCGTGCTCTTCGGCGAGCCGGCGGTCGTGCTCACGCACCGCGGCGACCGCACGCGCCTGCACCGCTGCCAGCCCCTCACCGCCCGGGAACACCGCGGCGCTGGGCTGCTGCTGGACCACCGCCCACAGCGGCTCCTTGACCAGCTCGCCGATCTTGCGGCCGGTCCACGATCCGTAGTCGACCTCGGTGATCCGCTCGTCGACGACGGGCTGCAGACCGAGCGCGGCGGCCAGCGGTTCGACGGTGCGTTCGCACCGCAGCAGCGGGGAGCGCACGATCGCCCGGATCGGCAGCTCACCGAGCCGCTCGACCAGCGCGGAGGCCTGTTCGCGGCCGCGGTCGTCAAGATCGACACCGTCGGAGCGGCCCGCCAGCGTGTGCGCGGTGTTCGACGTCGAGCGGCCGTGCCGCAGCAGCAGAACGGTCATACCGCCGCCACCACCCCGGTCGACAACAGGATCAGCACCACGGTGCCGAGCAGGATGCGGTAGCCGACGAACCAGTACATGCTGTGCCGGACCAGGAACCGCAGGAACCACGCCACCGCGGCGTAGCCCACCACGAACGCGATCACGGTGGACACGAACAGCTGGGCGCCGCTGGCGCTCATGCCCTCCCCGGACGGGTTGAACGCGTCGGGCAGCGAGAACAGACCCGACGCGAACACCGCCGGGATGGCGAGCAGGAACCCGAACCGGGCGGCCAGCTCGCGCTCCATCCCCAGGAACAGGCCGGCGCTGATCGTCGCGCCCGAGCGCGACACTCCCGGCACCAGCGCCAGGCACTGCGCGAAACCGACGATGACGCTGTCCTTCCAGGTGAGCTGTTCGACACGCCGGGTCTGTCTGCCGGCGTATTCGGCGGCGGCGATCACGAACGAGAACACGATCAACGCGGTGGCCACCAGCCACAGATTGCGCGCACCGGTCCGGATCTCGTCCTTGAACAGCAGCCCCGTCACGCTGATCGGGATGGTGCCGATGATCACCCACCAGCCCAGCCAGTAGTCGGCGTTGCGCTGCCCGGCCCGGAACAGTCCGGCGAACCACGCCCTGACGATCCGCACGATGTCGCGGGCGAAGTACACCAGCACGGCGGCTTCGGTCCCGAGCTGGCTCACCGCGGTGAAGGACGCCCCCGCGTCACCGTCGAAGAACACCTTCGACGAGATCGCCAGGTGTCCCGACGACGACACCGGCAGGAATTCGGTCAGTCCCTGCAGCACCGAGAGGACGACGACCTGCAGCCACGACATCTCCGCCCCCGTCACGACGACGACCGTACCGTGACGCGGGCCGTGCGTCGCTCAACGCCCGTTGCGGGTGACCGGCTGCGCGTCGGCGACCGCGTCACGCACGGCGGCGATCACGCTGCGCTCGTCGGTCATGTCGATGTCGGTGAGTGTGCGGGTGGCGGTGGCCACCACGTCCTCGGCTTGCGGGACCGGATCGCGCAGCCGGGGACGGTACACCTCGACGACGAGCATCAGGCGCTCCACGTGAAAGGAGAAGCTCCGCCCGTCGCCGACCTCGCCGAACCCACTGGCATGCACCCCGGTGGTGATGACTTCGACCGTGAAGCCCTGAGCTGTGACTTCGCTGTCAGCTGTGAGGGTCATGGTATGTACCATACTGCCGGTGGATGGGCCGGGGACTCCCGGCGCCGCCGGACCGCCGCTACGACGTTGCATACACTGGCTCTCCGATCCGATTCCCGCCGAACCCAACCGAGAGCTACCCGTTGTCGCGCCACACAAACTCACCAGGTCAGCTGGCCCGCGTGGGGATCGCCGCGTTGGCGCTGGCGCTGGTCGCCGGCTGTTCGTCGAATCCGGTGGACGCGCCGCCACCGACCATCGAGCCCGCGCGTGCCGCGGACTCGCCCCCGGTCACCGAACCGCCGGACGGGCGGGTGTTGCCGCTGGAGCTGCAGGGCGACCGCAGCCGCGGGGTCTGACGCGGGCCGATGACTTCCGCGCTGCTGGCCTTCGAGGTACTGCCCGAGTCGGCGCTGCGCAACATGGTCGACGGGA
>NZ_LMVQ01000240.1 GCF_001545925.1 Mycobacterium sp. NAZ190054
AGTTAAAGCCGACAGAACCGTGAGCTGCGCCTCGGGCGGGACTTCATATACACGCCACAGCGCGACGCGCCGGAATCATGTCACGGAATGGTATGAATTCCTTTTCTACCTCTGGATCGTCGCCGCAGGCGCGGTGGGGTGCGCGGCGGTGCTGTCTCGCGCCGGCACGACCGTCGTCGACATCGTGCCCACGCTGGTCGGGGCCGGGTGTGGCGTCGCCGCGCTGCGCGTGCTGGTGTCCGGCCGGTTCACCGACGCATCGGATGAGCCGGGCACCGATGCGGGCAGGCGGCTGTCGCTGGTCACGCTCGGCCTGCTCGGCGCGGGCATGGCCAGTGGTGTGGTCGGTGTGCTGGTGAACCGCTGGACGTCGTCGGTGTCCGGCGACCGGGAAGCGTTCGCGCTACCGGAGGTCGACCGGGCCGCGCCGCCGATCCCGGACACGGTGCAACCCGGAGAGGTTGCGCTGCCGTCGTTCGTCACCGGCAACGCCGACTTCTACCGCATCGACACCGCGCTGAGCGTTCCGCAGCTGAGCAGGCAGGACTGGGCGTTGCGGATCCACGGAATGGTGGACCGCGAAGTCACCTACCGGTTTGCGGATCTGGAACGCTTCGAGGTGGTCGAGAAGGTGGTCACGCTGACGTGTGTGTCCAATCCCGTTGGCGGCGAGTTGATCTCGAACGCCGTGTGGACCGGCTACCGGGTGCGTGATCTGCTCGCCGCGGCGGGCGTGCAGCCCGACGCCGACATGGTGCTGTCGATGTCGGTGGACGGATGGACGGCGGGCACACCGGTCGAGGCGCTCACCGCTGCCGACGCGCTGCTCGCCGTCGGCATGAACGGCGAGCCGCTGCCCACCGAGCACGGCTACCCGGCCCGTCTCGTCGTTCCCGGCCTGTACGGCTACGTCTCGGCCACCAAGTGGGTGACGGACCTGGAGGTGACACGCTTCGACCGCGCCGAGGCGTACTGGACGCGGCTGGGCTGGTCGGCCCGCGGTCCGATCAAGACCGAATCGCGTATCGACGTGCCCCGCAGCGGGCAGGACGTCCCCGTCGGCCCGGTGACGTTCGGCGGCGTCGCGTGGGCCCAGACCCGCGGCATACGCGCGGTGGAGGTGCAGATCGACGACGGCGACTGGCAGCAGGCCATACTCGGCGACGCCTACTCCGGCGACACCTGGCGGTTGTGGAGCTTCCCTTGGGACGCGCGCGATCCCGGGCTCCACACGATCACCGTGCGCGCCACCGACAACTCCGGCTACACCCAGACCGCCGAACGTGCCGACCCTGTCCCCGACGGCGCGACCGGCTGGCACTCGATCACCTTCGCCGTGAAGTGACCCCGCCGAAATGGCATTCCAGCAGGTCCCCACTCGTACTTTCGCTGCTGGAATGCCATTTCGGCGGGATTGAGAGGAGCGTGACGTGCTGCTGGTAGATGTCGCCCGGGCTTCCGCCGACGTGGCGGCGTCGTCGGCACGGCTGGCCAAGATCGCCCGCATCGCCGAGCTGCTGCGCTCGGCCGGCGAGCAGGGCGACGCCCGCCTCGTCGGTGTCGTCGTGTCATGGCTGTCCGGTGAGCTGACTCAGCGTCAGATCGGCGTCGGCTGGGCGTCGGTGCGCTCCGTGCCCGACCCCGCCGACACGCCCACCCTGACCGTCGAGGACGTCGACGCCCGGTTCGGGGAGATCGGCGCGACGTCCGGCAAGGGATCCCAGGCCCGCCGCGCCGCACTCCTCACCGATCTCTTCGCCGCGGCCACCGACGTCGAGCAGACGTTCCTGCGCCGCCTGCTCACCGGCGAACTGCGCCAAGGTGCGCTGGTCGGGGTGATGGCCGACGCGGTCGGCAAGGCGGCGGGCCTTCCCGCCGCGGTGGTGCGCCGCGCCGCGATGCTCGGCGGCGACCTTCCCGCGGTCGCCGCGGCGACCGTCACCGAAGGAGAGTCCGCGCTCGGGCGGTTCACCCTGCAGGTCGGTAAGCCGGTCGGTCCGATGCTGGCCCAGACCGCGACCGGTGTCGCCGACGCGCTCGAGCGCCTCGGCGGGCCGGCGTTGTTCGAGGCCAAACTCGACGGCGCACGTGTGCAGATCCACCGCCGCGGTGACGAGGTGTCGATCTTCACCCGCAGCCTCGACGACGTCACCGCCCGGCTACCGGAGGTCGTCGACGCGACGCTGGCGCTGCCGGTCACGGACCTGATCGCCGACGCCGAGGCGATCGCGCTGAAACCCGACGGCCGTCCGCACCGGTTCCAGGTCACGGCCGCGCGCTTCGGCCGTCGCGGCGGCAGCACGGGCGCGGCCACGCAGACACTGTCGGTGTTCTTCTTCGACCTGCTACACGCCGACGGCGTCGACCTGCTCGACCTGCCCGCCGAGGCGCGCATCGCCCGACTCGACGCGACCGTGCCCCCAGATCAACGGGTGGACCGGCTGCTCACCTCGGATGCCGCCGCCGCGCAGGCTTTTCTCGACACGACGCTGGCAGCCGGACACGAGGGCGTGATGGCCAAGTCCCCGACCGCCCCGTACGAGGCCGGCCGGCGGGGCGCGGGCTGGCTCAAGGTCAAGCCCGTCCACACCCTCGATCTGGTGGTGCTCGCCGTGGAATGGGGCTCCGGGCGGCGCACCGGCAAGCTGTCGAACATCCATCTGGGCGCCCGGGATCCGGCGGGCGGCTTCGTGATGCTCGGCAAGACGTTCAAGGGCATGACCGACGACATGCTGGCCTGGCAGACCGAGCGGTTCCTCGGCCTGGCGGACGGGCCGACCGACGGGTATGTGGTGGCGGTCCGGCCCGAGCAGGTCGTCGAGATCGCGTTCGACGGCATTCAGACGTCCTCGCGCTACCAGGGCGGGATGGCGCTGCGGTTCGCGCGGGTGCTGCGCTACCGCGACGACAAGACCGCCGCCGAGGCCGACACCATCGACACCGTCCGCGAGTTCTACGAACGCGGAAGCTGACATCGCAATGGGGAGTTTCCCCACACATCAGCTCGGTCCGGTGCCAGTATCGAGACAAGGCATGGTTCCAGGGCAGAACACAGTCGAGCCGACGAGGGAGACCGGGAGGCATCGTGGCCACACCCACCGCCGCATCATCGGACCGCATCGAAGAATCCGTCGGGAATATCACCTACGTCCGCACGGACAAGGATCTGCCGCCGGTGGCGATCATCGACAGGTCGCCGATCACCGTCAAACACAAGATCATCTTCACCGTGGTCGCGCTGCTGGGCGCCACCGCCTGGGCGATCATCGCGTTCTTCCGCGGTGAGACCGTCAACGCCGTCTGGTTCGTCATCGCCGCGATCTGCACCTACGTGATCGGCTTCCGCTTCTACGCCCGGCTGATCGAGATGAAGGTCGTGCGTCCGCGCGACGACAACGCCACGCCGGCAGAGGTTTTCGAGAACGGCACCGACTACCTGCCCACCGACCGCCGGGTCCTCTACGGTCACCATTTCGCCGCCATCGCGGGGGCCGGACCGCTCGTCGGACCGGTTCTGGCCACCCAGATGGGGTATCTGCCGGGCGCGATCTGGATCATCATCGGCGCGGTCGTCGCCGGCTGCGTGCAGGACTACCTGGTGATGTCGATCTCGGTACGGCGGCGGGGGCGGTCCCTGGGCCAGATGGCTCGGGACGAACTCGGGATCGTCGGCGGTGTGGCCGCGCTCGTCGGCGTGCTGGTGATCATGGTGATCCTGCTGGCGGTGCTGGCGCTCGTCGTGGTCGGTGCGCTGGCCGAAAGCCCGTGGGGCGTCTTCTCCATCGCGATGACGATCCCGATCGCCATCTTCATGGGCCTGTACCTGAGGTTCCTGCGCCCGGGCCGGGTCTCCGAGGTGTCGCTGATCGGGGTGGCCCTGCTGCTGCTGGCGGTCGTCGCCGGCGGCTGGGTCGCCGAAACCAGCTGGGGCGCCGAATGGTTCACATTGTCCAAGGTGGCGCTGTCGTGGTGCATCATCATCTACGGCCTGGCCGCCTCGGTGCTGCCGGTGTGGTTCCTGCTGGCCCCGCGCGACTACCTGTCGACGTTCATGAAGGTCGGCACCATCGTGCTGCTGGCCATCGGAATCCTGATCGCCCGGCCGGTCATGGAGGCGCCCGCGATCTCGCAGTTCGCCACCAGCGGTACCGGACCGGTGTTCGCCGGTTCGCTGTTCCCGTTCCTGTTCATCACCATCGCGTGCGGCGCGCTGTCGGGTTTCCATGCGCTGATCTCGTCCGGCACCACCCCGAAGCTGCTGGAGAAGGAAAGCCAGATGCGGCTGATCGGCTACGGGGGCATGCTCACCGAGTCGTTCGTCGCGATCATGGCGCTGATCACCGCCGCGATCCTCAACCAGCACCTGTACTTCGCGATGAACGCCCCGTCCGCCTCGACCGGGACGACCGCGCAGAGCGCCGCCGACTACGTCAACGGACTGGGGCTGTCCGGGCCGCCGGTCACCGGCCAGGAGATCAGCGACGCCGCCCGCAGCGTCGGTGAGGAGTCCATCGTGTCGCGCACCGGTGGCGCGCCGACCCTGGCGTTCGGCATGTCCGAAGTGCTGCACCAGGTCTTCGGCGGCGCGGGCCTCAAAGCGTTCTGGTACCACTTCGCGATCATGTTCGAGGCGTTGTTCATCCTGACCACCGTCGACGCCGGCACCCGGGTGGCCCGGTTCATGCTCTCCGACGGGCTCGGCAACCTCGGTGGCCCGCTGAAGAAGCTGCGCAACCCCAGCTGGCGGGTCGGCGCCTGGATCTGCAGCATCGTCGTCGTCGCCGCGTGGGGCAGCATCCTGTTGATGGGTGTCACCGACCCGCTGGGCGGCATCAACACGCTGTTCCCGCTGTTCGGCATCGCCAACCAGTTGCTGGCGGCCATCGCGCTGACCGTGGTGACGGTGGTGGTGATCAAGCGCGGATTACTGAAATGGGCGTGGATACCCGGGATTCCGCTGCTGTGGGACCTTGTGGTGACGATGACGGCATCGTGGCAGAAGATCTTCTCCGGTGACCCGAAGGTCGGCTACTGGACCCAGCACTTCCAGTACCGCAACGCCCGCGACGGCGGCGCCACCAGCTTCGGCGCGGCCAAGGACGCCGGACAGCTCGACGCCGTCATCCGGAACACGTTCATCCAAGGCACCTTGTCGATCGTCTTCGCGATGCTGGTGATCATCGTGTTCGCCGCCGGGGTGATCGTGGCGCTCAGGGCGATTCGCGGTCACGGCGCGCCGACGAGCGAGGACGACCCGATACCGTCGCGGATGTTCGCACCCTCCGGCATGTTCATGACCTCGGCGGAGAAGGAGGTGCAGAAGCAATGGGACGCGTTAGCGAACGCGCACGGGAGGCCGTCCGCCACATCAGCTGGTACTGCCAAACTCTGATGGGCGACAATCATTATCAGCGCTATCTGGAACACCACGAACGCAGGCACCCGGGGGCGCCGGCGCTGTCCGAACGCGAGTACTGGCGCCGGCGTCACGCGGCTTCCGACGCCGATCCGGGAGCTCGCTGCTGTTGACCCCGCGCGCTAAACTGTCGACCATACGGTAAGTCATCACAGAACGGGAACGGCGATGAACAAGGACGAGATGATTTTGATCAGCGTGGATGATCACATCGTTGAGCCGCCGGATATGTTCAAGAATCATTTGCCGCGGAGGTATTTGGATGAGGCGCCGCGGTTGGTGCATAACCCGGACG
>NZ_LMVQ01000241.1 GCF_001545925.1 Mycobacterium sp. NAZ190054
ACCGGTCGCGGTGCGACGGCGATCCGGCACGAGGGCGAGCACGATGACGATCACCAGCACGGTGAACGCCGTGGTCAACCAGAACACCCGGTGATATCCGGCGTCCCCGCTCATCAGCAGGCCGACGTCGACCCGCAGCGGCCGGGCACCGGCGGCCCGCCAGGTGGCCCGCGGCATCCAGCAGGCCACCCAGAACGGCGGGTTGTTCGTTGCGATGGTCGCCGACGCGGCCGGCACCGCCGACACCGCACTGCAGTCCCGGCTGCGCACCCACGCCGAGGACGCGGCCGACGCCTACGCCGCGCTGTCGACCGTGCTCAGGGACGAGATCGGCCCGCACGCACGCGACACCGACGGCTGCGGACGCGAGGTCTACACCGTGATGTCACGGTCCTTCCTCGGCGCCGCAGTCGATTTCGACGAGGCCTACGAGTGGGGTCTGGATTTGCTCGCCGGCATCGTCGCCGAACAGGACGCGATCGCCGACCGGCTCTACCCCGGGGCGTCCGCGGCCGAGGCGCTGCGCCGGCTCGACGGCGAGGCACGCTACGTCGTCCACGGCACCGACGCGCTGCAACGCTGGATGCAGGAGCTCTCCGACCGGGTCGTCGACGCGCTGGCCGGCACACACTTCGAGATCGCCGAACCCCTCCGCAACCTGGAGTGCCGGATCGCGCCGACGCATACGGGCGGGATCTATTACACCGGCCCGTCGGAGGACCTGTCGCGGCCCGGCCGGATGTGGTGGTCGGTTCCGCCCGGAGTCGACACCTTCCACACCTGGCAGGAGACCACGACCGTCTTCCACGAGGGCGTGCCCGGCCACCACCTGCAGATCGGCCACGCGGTGGTGCTGGCCGACCAGCTCAACCGCTGGCGCCGGCTCGGGTGCTGGGTGTCCGGCCACGGCGAGGGCTGGGCGCTGTACGCCGAACGGCTGATGGCCGAGCTGGGCTGGCTCGAGGACGCCGGCAACAGGATGGGAATGCTTGACGCGCAACGTTTCCGGGCCGCACGGGTGGTGATCGACATCGGCGTGCACTGCGGGATGAAAGCACCCGACGGTGGCATCTGGGATGCCGAACGGGCATGGGCGTTCCTGCAGGCGCACAGCGCGATGGCCGAGGAGAACCTGCGGTTCGAGCTGGACCGCTACCTCGGCTGGCCGGGGCAGGCACCGTCTTATGCGATCGGGCAGCGCATCTGGCAGCAGTTGCGGGACGACGCGGTCGCACGCGGCGTGTCGCTGAAGGAATTTCACAGCCGTGCACTCGATCTCGGCGGGCTGCCGCTGGAGGTGCTGCGCTCGGCCGTGCTGGCCGCGCTCTAACTAGAGGCGCGCCTGCTCCTTGATCGTGGTGTCGGTGGTGCGCAACGGCCGGATCAGCGCGTCCTGGGTGAACGACGCGAGCAGTTCACCCTCCTCGGTGTGCACCGCCCCGCGCACGTAGGACATACCGGCGCCGACCTGGGTGCTCTCGTGGGTGTACAGCAGCCAGCCGTCCCAGCGCACCGGCTCGTGGAAGCTGACCGACACCGTCATCGGGGCGGTCGACACGGTCAGGTGCGCTTGCGCGGTCCCGATCCCCTCGTGTGCCCGCATGGTCGTCGAAATGCCAAGGTGGCCGGTGAAATACGCGACCAACGCCTTGGCCAGATCATCGCGGGACGGGATCGGGTCGTAGTGCAGCCAGGCGTACAGCTCGGGCGGTCCGACCTCGTCGGGACTGTTCACGTCGACGACGTCGACCAGACGGAGTTCCCGCCCGGTCATCGGCATGTGCGACACGTTCGCCTCGGCGGGCGGCGCCACCTCCGGCCTGGGCAGGTGATGCCGGATGACGTCGTCGGTCGGCACGTCGGCCAGCACCGTCGTGGTGATGCAGCGCTTGCCGTTCTGTTTCGCGGTGACGACCGCCGAAGCGGTCGAGCGACCCTCGCTGATCACGTCGATCTCCAGCTCGACCGGGCCCGCACCCGCCAGCACCGCGCGGGCGAACACCGAGTACACCGAGCGGATCGACTTGCCGGGAAAGCGCTTGGCGGCAGCGACGATCGAGGCCGCGAGGATCTGGGTGCCCTCGACCACCTGGCGTTCGTCCTCGGCGGTCAGGCCGGTCTGCGCGGTGAAGACGTCCTGCCCGGCGGGCTGCGCATCGAACAGGTCGAGCAGCCCTTGGACCGTCCACGGGGTGTGCGCCGAATCGGTTGTCATGTGCATCGCTTCCACTCGGTGACTGTCGCTGGGAACAGTAACCGAGGTTTTCCGAAAGCGGTAACGTCATTACCATGTCCGCGAAGGCTCACCCGGATGCGACGGTCCAGAAGGACGGATCCGACTCCCGCGCGAGCCGGTTCATGCGGTCGGCCCTGGCGATCCTCGGCGAGACGGGCCGCACCGACTTCACCGTGCTCGAGGTCGTCGAGCGCTCCAAGACGTCGTTGCGGGCTTTCTACCAGCACTTCGCGACCAAGGACGAGTTGCTGCTGGCGCTGGTGGAGAAGATCATGGCCGACGCGACCGACCGGTGGCGCGCCGAGACGGACCCGTTGAACAGCGCCGATGCGCTCCGCCGGCTCATCGACCGGGTCAGCGCCCCGGCCGAGTCCAGCACCCAGGACAGCATCAACCGCGGCCTGACGTACTACAACGACCACCTGCTCGAGACCAGGCCCAAAGAGTTCGCCAAGGTGCTGGCACCGCTGCACCGGCTGGTCGCCGACATCCTGCGCCGCGGTGTCGGCGAGGGCACGTTTCGGGCCGACCTCGACGTCGACACCGACGCCGCGATCCTGATGCAGACCGTGCTGGGCGCGCTGCGCCTGCGCGATCTGGGCACCGAACTCAACGGTGTGCCGATCGGCGGCGCCCACGTGCACACCTTCTGCTTGCGCGGGCTGCTCGGTTAGCGTGCTGAACTGGTAAAACAGCGCGGACGGCCGATCTGGCGCCGTTACATCGACGCGTGGTAATGTCGTTACCACTACGCGGTAATGCGATTATCGCCGTATGCAAATACGTCATGTGAGGAGCCCACATCATGCCGTCACGCATCCTCGACTATCCGGTGTTCGATGCCGACAACCACTTCTACGAGCCCAAGGAAGCGCTCACCAAATTCCTCCCGGACAAGCGCAAGGGCGTCATCGACTACATCGATGTGCACGGCCGCACCAAGATCATGGTGCGCAACCACATCAGCGACTACATCCCCAACCCGACCTTCGAGGTGGTCGCCCGCCCCGGCGCCCAGGAGGAGTACTTCCGGCACGGCAGCGGCGGCAAGAGTTTCCGCGAGATCATGGGCAAGCCGATGAAGGCCATCCCGGCGTTCCGCACCCCGGAGGCGCGCCTGGAGGTGATGGACGGTCTGGGCCTGGATTACACGTTGATGTTCCCGACGCTGGCGTCGCTGGTCGAGGAACGACTCAAGGACGACCCCGAGCTGATCCACGACATCATCCATGCGCTCAACGAATGGATGTACGAGACATGGCAGTTCAACTATGAGGACCGGATCTTCTCGACCCCGGTGATCACCCTGCCGATCGTCGACCGCGCGCTCGAGGAGCTCGAATGGTGCCTGGAGCGCGGCGCCAAGACCGTGCTGGTGCGGCCCGCGCCGGTCCCCGGGTACCGCGGCACCCGCTCGTTCGGCACCGAGGAGTTCGATCCGTTCTGGCAGGCCTGCGTCAAGGCCGGCATCCCGGTGGCGATGCACGCCTCGGACAGCGGTTACGCCCAGTACCTCAACGACTGGGAGCCGGCCGACGAGTACCTGCCGTTCCGGCCGACGGCGTTCCGGATGGTGGCGATGGGCAAACGCCCGATCGAGGACACCATGGCCGCGCTGGTGTGCCACGGTGCGCTGACCCGCAACCCGGATCTGCGGATCCTGTCGATCGAGAACGGCGCGTCCTGGGTGCCGTATCTGTTCTACCAGTTCCAGGACGTCTACTCGAAGATGCCGCAGGAGTTCCCCGAGGACCCGATCGAGGCGTTCAAACGCTGCGTGTACGTGGCGCCGTTCTGGGAGGACGACTTCAAGAAGATGGCCGACCTGTGCGGTATCGACCGGGTGATCTTCGGATCCGATTGGCCGCATCCCGAGGGACTGGCCGATCCGTTGAACCTGGTGGCCGATCTGGAAGCGCACGGCCTCGACGAGGAAGCCGTGCGCAAGGTCATGGGCAGGAACATGATCGACCTGTTCAAGGTCGAGAACAAGGTGGTGTACAAGCCCGACGTGCCCGCCCTGGTCCTCGCCTGAAGCCACCGAAGACGAAGAGGCTGAACCCGTTTCATGACTACCGCCAATCCGGAACAGCTGCTGTTCTCCTCCACCACCCAGACGTTTCTGGAGAAGCAGGCGTCTCTGACCCATGTGCGCGGGTTGCACGCGTCGGGGGTGTCCTTCCAGCCCGAGTGGTGGCAGCGCGCCGCCGAACTGGGGTGGGCCGGCCTGCTGGTGCCCGAGGAACTCGGGGGTGGCAGCGTCTCCGGTGACGGGGTCGCCGACCTGGCGATGGTGGCCGAGCAGATCGGCCGCACCGTCGCACCCGGCCCGCTGCACCCGGTCAGCGTGGTGCTGTCGGGGCTGGTGGAGGCTCCCGACGGTCACGAGCAGAGCATCGAGGCGCTGATCTCAGGTGAGCTTGTGGCGTCCTGGGCGGTGTACGAACCGCGTCGCCCGTTCGCACCGCTGCAGCCGGCGACGAAAGCCACCCGCACCGACGGCGGCTACCGCATCGACGGTGTCAAGGACCGGGTGGAGGCCGGCGCGGACAGCGGGGCCGTGCTGGTGGTCGCCGAACTCGAGGGCGTCGTCCGGCAGTTCCTGGTCCCGACGGACGCCGGCGGCGTCACGGTGACCCCGCAGGACTCGGTGGACCTGGTGAAACGTTATGCCCGAGTGCAATTCGACGGTGTCGCGGTCGACGAGTCGGCGGTGGTGGGGACCGCGGAGCAGACTGCGGCGATCGTCGAGCGGCAGCGGCAGATCGCGCTCGTGCTGCAGTGCGCCGAGATCGTCGGCATCCTCGACGCGGTGCTCGCGATGACCAACCGGTGGCTGTTCGACAGGCACAGTTTCGGCCGCCCGCTGGCCTCCTATCAGGCCCTCAAGCATCGCGCCGCCGACATGAAGATGTGGTTCGAGGCCGCGCGGGCCACCACCGCGGGCGCCGTCCGCGCGGTCGCCGAGCGCTCCCCCGACACCGAGTTGCTCGTCAGCGTCGCGAAAGCCTATGTGGCCGAGCGTGCTCCGGTGATGTTGCAGGACTGTGTGCAACTGCACGGCGGCATCGGCGTCACCTGGGAACACGATCTGCACCTGTATCTGCGCCGGGTCGCGCTGTACCGGGCGATGTTCGGTTCCCCGGAAGACCATCACCGCGCGGTGTACGCGCTGAGCACCGCGACGGAGGCGACGGCATGACCGACACCATGGCTTCGACGAACCCCACCGGCACCGTCGAGTCGGTCGACGAGTTCGCCGCACGCGCGCGCACCTGGCTGGCGCAGAACATGCCGTCCGTCGACCCCGACGACCCGCCGTTCTCGGTTCGGGCCGAACAGTCCTCCTGGGACCGGGCCAAGGAACTCCAGAAGCGCTTGTACGAGGGCGGATTCGCCGGCATCTGCTTCCCGCGCGAGTACGGCGGCATTCGGCGTTGAACGCCTTCTGGTAGGCGTAGTCCAGGCC
>NZ_LMVQ01000242.1 GCF_001545925.1 Mycobacterium sp. NAZ190054
CCGGCGTCGCGACACTGGTGAGAACGACGGACAAGGTCAACCGGGTCAACGTCGTCGCGTACTTCGAGAACAGCAACGGCATCTACGTCGGCGACGACGTGCGCGTGCTCGGTGTACCGGTCGGCCGCATCGTCTCGATCGATCCGGAGCCCGAACGGGTGAAGATCTCGTTCTGGTACGACGACCGCTACGACGTCCCGGCCGACGCGAAGGCCGCGATCCTGTCGCCGGCGCTGGTGACCGCCCGCGCGATCCAGCTCACCCCCGCCTACACCGGCGGCCCGGTGATGGCGGACAACACCGTGATCCCGTTGGAGCGCACCGTAGTACCGATCGAGTGGGACCAGGTGCGCAGTCAGCTGCAGCGCCTCAGCGAGACCCTGCAGCCCACCGAGCCCGGCGGCGTGAGCCCGCTCGGTTCGGTGATCAACACGACCGCGGAGAACCTGCGCGGACAGGGAGTCAACATCCGCGAGACCGTCGTCAAGCTGTCGCAGGCGTTTTCGGCGCTCGGCGACCACAGCACCGACGTGTTCTCCACGATCAAGAATCTCGCGATCCTGGTGTCGGCACTGCAGGACAGCACCGACCTGATGCGGCAACTGAACCAGAACCTGGCCTCGGTGACCGGTCTGCTGACCGACGGCCCCGACGAAGTGGCCACCGCGGTCAGGGATCTCAACGACGCCGTCGGCGAGGTGCAGACGTTCGTCGCGGAGAACCGGGAGGCGCTCGGCACCACGTCGGACAAGCTGGCCGGTGTCTCCACGGCGCTCAACGAGAGCCTGGAGGACATCAAGCAGTTCCTGCACGTGGCGCCCACGACGTTCCAGAACTACATCAACATCTGGCAACCCGCCCAGGGCGCCATCAGCAGCGTCCCGCAGATCAACAACTTCGCCAACCCGATCCAATTCCTGTGCGGCGCAGTGCAAGCCGCGTCCCGACTGGGCGCCGAGCAGTCGGCGAAACTGTGCGTGCAGTACCTGGCGCCGATCATCAAGAACCGGCAGTACAACTTCCCGCCACTGGGTCTGAACCAGCTGGTCGGCGCCACCACCCGGCCCAACGAGCTGACCTACAGCGAGGATTGGCTGCGCCCGGACTACATTCCGCCGCCGGGGCCGCCGCCGCCCGGCCTGCCGGTGCCGCTGGGCGCGGAGCCGGAGACCCTGCCGACCGGCCAGGGCCCGGCCGTATTGGACACGCCCCCGCTGGCGGCCGAGGCCCCGGTGCCGACGAATCCGAACGACGGCCTGATGGGCATGATGGTGCCGGGCGGTGGCTCGTGACCGCCTCGAAGCTCCGTCTCGGCGCCGCAGCCGCGGTCCTCTCCGCGGCGCTGGTGACGTCGGGCTGCGGCGACTGGCGCGGGCTGAACTCGATTCCGCTGCCGGGCACCCAGGGCGGCGGCCCCGGGTCGTTCACCATCCAGGCCCAGATGCCCGACGTCGACAACGTCGAACAGAACTCGCGGGTCCGGGTCGGTGACGTCAACGTCGGCACGGTCACCAGGATCGAGCGTCAGGGCTGGAACGCGCTTGTGACGATGACGCTCAACCGTGACGTCGTGCTGCCGGCCAACGCGACCGCCAAGGTCGGCCAGACCAGCCTACTGGGTTCGCAGCACATCGAGCTGGCCGCGCCCACCGACACCGCCCCCCAGGGCCGGTTGCAGGAGGGTTCGGTGATCCCGTTGGCGTCCGCCGGCGCTTACCCGACCACCGAACAGGCGCTGGCGGCGGTCGCGCTGCTGCTCAACGGCGGCGGGCTGGGCAACATCCAGGACATCACCGATGCGCTGTCGACGGCATTCAGCGGCCGTGAGAACGACCTGCGCAGCCTGATCGAGCAGCTCGACATCGCGGTCGGCCATCTGGAGGACCAGACCGGCGACATCATCGCCACCTCGGAGAGCCTGAACAACCTGATCGGGCAGGTCGCCGAACAGAAACCCGTGGTGGACCGCGCGTTGAGGACGATCCCGGACGCGCTCGCGGTGCTGCGGGACCAGCGCGACACGCTGTCGGAGGCCCTGGTGCAGCTCGGCCGGTTCAGCGCGCTGGCCGCCGACTCGGTGAACCAGACCCGGGAAGCGCTTGTCCAGGAACTCAAGGATCTCGGCCCGGTGCTGCAGTCGCTGGCCGATGCGGGACCCGCGTTGACGCGCGCCCTGAGCTTCCTGCCGACGTTCCCGTTCCCCAAGGAGACGCTGACCAACTGGATGCGCGGCGACTACGCGAACCTGACCCTCGTCGTGGACCTGACCTTGAGCCGCATCGACTCGGGCTTCTTCACCGGCACGCGCTGGGAGTGCAACCTGACGTGGCTGGAACTGCAATGGGGCCGCACCATCGGCCAGATGCCGAGCCCGTGCAACCACAACGTCCCGCCGCCGGGCAGCAACCCGCTCGTCGCGCCGTACCGCTGGGATCAGGGGCGCTGACATGCGACTGACACGGCAGATGCTGATCCAGGTGGCGATCTTCGCGCTGCTGGCCACCACCGCGCTCGGCATCATGGTCTTCGGCTACATGCGGCTACCCGAGATGGTCGGCATCGGCCAGTACAAGGTCACGCTCGAGCTGCCCGAGACCGGTGGGCTCTACGAACGCAGCAACGTCACCTACCGGGGCTCGCAGGTCGGCATCGTCGAAAGTGTCGGGTTGACCGACAACGGTGTGGCGGCCGAACTGTCGCTGGACTCCGGTGTGAAGATCCCGGCCGACCTGATCGCCGAGGTGCGCAGTCAGTCGGCGGTCGGCGAGCAGTTCGTGCAGCTGACACCGCAGAGCGGCGGCGGCCCGGAACTGCGCAACGGCGACGTGATCCCGCGCGACCGGACCAGGGTGCCTGCCGACGTCAATGCCGTACTGGAGCTGACCAACGAAGGGCTGCAAGCCATTCCGCAGGACAACCTCAGGGCGGTGGTCGACGAGGCCTACCAGGCGGTGGGCGGCCTCGGGCCCGAGCTGCGCCGGCTCGTCAACGGCTCCTCGCAGCTGGCCATCGACGCCAGGAAGGACCTCGACTCGCTGACCACGGTGATCGACCAGTCCCAGCCGGTGCTGGACTCGCAGATCGACACATCGGACTCGATCCGGGCGTGGGCGGCCAACCTCGCGGACATCACCGGTCAGCTGCAGAGCCAGGACGCCGCCGTCTCCGGAGTGCTCAGCAAGGGCCCCGGCGCGGCGGAGGAGACCCGCGCCCTGTTCGATCGCCTGCAGCCGACGCTGCCCGTGGTGCTGGCCAACCTGGTCAGCGTCGGCGAGGTGGCGGTCGCCTACCAGCCGAGCCTCGAGCAGCTGCTGGTGCTGCTGCCGCAGGGCACCGCGGTGACCCAGGCCGTCGGCGTCTCCAAGCACGGGACCAAACAGGACTACATGGGCGACTATCTGGTCTTCAACCTGAACCTGAACGTCCCGCCACCGTGCACCACCGGCTTCCTGCCCGCCCAGCAGCAGCGGGCGCCGACCTTCGAGGACTATCCCGATCGTCCCAAGGGCGACATCTACTGCCGGGTGCCGCAGGACGGGGCGTTCAACGTGCGCGGCGCCCGCAACCTGCCCTGCATCACGGTGCCGGGTAAACGGGCGCCGAGCGCGGCGATGTGCGAGAGCGACGAGGTCTACGTGCCGTTGAACGAGGGCTACAACTGGAAGGGCGACCCGAACGCGACGCTGTCCGGGCAGGCCGTCCCGCAGTTGCGGCCGGGTCAACAGCCCGCGGAGGTGGGCCCGCCACCGGGCCCGGCCCCGCCGCCCGTCGCGGCCGCCGAATATGATCCGGCGGACGGCACGTACGTTGGACCGGACGGACGGGTGTACACACAGTCCAATCTGGCCCAGGGTGCCACAGAGGAGCGAACATGGCAGACGATGCTGCTGCCCCCGAAGGGGAACTGACCGAAACCGCCGCGGACGAGGCCGGGGCCGCCGTCGAATCCGACGCCGAAATCGACGAGGCCGACGAAGAGACAGAAGCGGCCGGCGACGAGACGGAAGCGGTCGAGGAAGCGCAGACGCCGACGCGCACGCCGGTCTCGCACGTCAAGCTCGCACTGATCGCGGGCACCGTCGGTGTGGTCGCGCTGGCCGCGCTTGCCGGCTGGCTCGGGTTCCGCACGTACGAGTCCCATCGTGCCGAGCAGCAGCGCAACATGTTCCTGCAGGTCGGCCGGCAGGGCGCACTGAACCTGACGACCATCGACTGGCAGAACGCCGACGCCGACGTGCAACGCATCCTGGATTCGGCCACCGGCACGTTCTACGACGACTTCCAGCAGCGGGCGCAGCCGTTCGTCGAGGTGGTCAAACAGGCTCAGTCGAAATCCGTGGGCACCATCGCCGAGGCTGGTCTGGAATCCGTCGGCGACAACGAGGCGCAGGTGCTGGTCGCGGTGACGGTGCAGACGACCAACGCCGGTGCGCCCGAACAGCAGCCGCGCGCCTGGCGGATGCGGCTGTCGGTGCAAGAGGTCGACGGCGAGGCCAAGGTGTCGAATGTGGAGTTCGTGCCGTGAGCGACGACGTGAAAGACGATGTGACAGACGACGTGAAAGACGGTGAGGCCACCGAGGCCACCGAGGCCGACGCCACGGCCGACGCGGCCGCCGAACCGGACAGCGGCGACGCCGAAGCGGCCGGGGAGACCGCGGCCGCGACGCCGAAGCGCGGCATCGCGTGGTCGCGTGTGGTGGCGTTCGCGGTGCTGCCCGCGCTGGCCCTGGTGCTGGCCCTGGGCGCGGGATACCTGAAGTGGCGCGACAATTCGGTGCGCAACAGCGAGATCGCCGCGGCGACGGCGGTGCAGGCGGCCCGCGACAGCACGATCGCGCTGCTGTCCTACAAGCCCGACACCGTCGAGGAGCAGCTCGGGGCGGCGCGCGAGTTGCTGACCGGCGAGTTCCGGGACGACTACACGTCGTTGACCAACGACGTGGTGATTCCCGGCGCCAAGGAGCAGCAGATCTCCGCGGTGGCGTCGGTGCCCGCCGCCGCGTCGGTGTCGGCGACCCCGCACGAGGCCGTGGTGCTGCTGTTCGTGAACCAGACGGTGTCGGTCGGCGCGGCCGTGCCCACCGACACGGCATCGAGTGTGCGGGTGACGTTGGAGAAGGACGGCGACCGCTGGCTGATCTCCAAGTTCGACCCGGTGTAGCCGCTCAGCGCGGTGCGCGGCCGGGATGGCGGCGCGCCAGCATCGGCAGCAGGATCCACCGCGGCGCCAGCCGGTTCAGCGCCGCCGCAAACCGGTTCGGGACGCCGGGGACGATGACCCGCCTGCCCCGCGCCAGACCGTCGACGGCAGTTCTGGCGACGACGTCGGGCTCCTCCCACAGGAACTTCGGGAGCAGCTTCTCTGCATCGTCGTCGGGAATGCCCGCCGCTTCGCCGAATCCGGTGCGTACCGGACCCGGGCACACGACGGCCGCGGTCACCCCGGTGCCCTTCAGTTCCCCGGCCATCGCCTCGGTGTAGGACAGCACGAACGCCTTTGCCGCGCCGTAGGACGCCTGCCACGGCACCGGCCCGAACGCCCCGACCGAGGTATGGGTGAGTAGCATGCGCAGCGTCACCTGCGCGCGGCGCGGATCACCGGTCGGGTTGAAGGCGGGCAGGTACGTCTGCACCGGTTCGTCGAACCGCACCTTGCCTTGCTCGTGGAGCTG
>NZ_LMVQ01000243.1 GCF_001545925.1 Mycobacterium sp. NAZ190054
TCTGCCACCACCGACGTCGTGCGTCGTGTGGAGAAGGTGCTCGCCGCGCTGCACGAGGTCGAGGTCGCACTGCCCGCTCCAGCCGGCGCCCGATCGCGGTCAGGTAGCGGGTCAGGTCCCCGAGCCGGGCCGCACCCGTCGCGGCGACGAAACCGGCGGGGACCAACCGGGACAACTGCGCGCGGATGTCCGCGACCGCGTCGGCCTGGGCCGGCGTCGGCTTCGCGGGCAGTGCGACCTCGACCTCGTGCAGCGCGGCGAGCACCTTCTCCACACGACGCACGACGTCGGTGGTGGCCTGCGCCAGCCCTGCCGCCAATCTCTTTCGTGCCGAGGCGAACTCGTCTTTCGTCCACACCGGCGCGGGAACCAGGAGCTGCGCCGCCGCGGCGGCGCAGTCGTCGAGCAGCGCCGACAGTGAGCCGTCGGGGTTGCTGCCCAGCATCAGCCGGGTCCGGGTATCCAGGCCGCGTTCGACGTGCTTGGCCACCGACGGACCGGCGAGCAACAACAGCCGCCGGCTGCCGCCCGGCATCGCGGTGTCCTGCTCAGCCCGGGTGGCGAACACCCTGATGTCGACCGCGGGTCCGGCATCCACCAGTGCGGGGTACCCGCGGACGAGATGCCCTGTGGCGCTGTTGTTCTCGACGACGCGGGGTAGCTCGTCGAGGTCGTCCGGCCAGTTCCGCAGGCCTGTGCGCTCCAGCCCGCCGGCGACCGTGGCAGCCACCGCCTGGCGGGCGGGGGCGGCGAGCTTGCGGCGCAGCTCCTCGAGGTCCTTGCCGCGCGACACGACGGTGCCGTCGGCGGCCTCGACCGCGAAGGTGACCCGCAGGTGCGGCGGAATCTTGTCCAGGTCGAACGCGTCGACCGGCACCAGAATGCCGGTGCGGCGGCGCAGTTCGCGCTGCACGGCGTCGAGCAGCGGCCCGCTGTCGGGGGTGATCGAGGCCAGCAGGGCCCTGGCGGTGTCCGGCGCCGGGACGAAGTTGCGGCGCAGGTCCTTGGGCAGCGACTTGATCAGTGCGGTGAGCAGCTCCTCCCGCAGCGCCGGTACCTGCCAGGCGAACTCGTCGCCGCCGAGCCGGGCGAGCACGTCGACCGGGACGTGCACGGTGACACCGTCGTCGGCTGCGCCGGGTTCGTACCGGTAGGTCAGCGGCAGCGCCAGGTCCCCGGCCTGCCAGGCGTCGGGCTGCTCGGCTCCGGACTCGTTGCGCAACAGGTCTTCCCGGCTCATCGTGAGCAGCTCGGGGGTGCGGTGCCGCTGCTTGCGCCACCAACCGTCGAAATGGCGGGCCGACACCACGTCGGCGGGCACCCGGGCGTCGTAGAACGCGTAGATCTCGTCGTCGCCGACCAGCAGATCACGGCGGCGGGCCCGATCTTCCAGCTCGGCGAGTTCCTCACGCAGCCTGGCGTTGTCGCGGAAGAAGTGGTGCCTGGTCTGCCAGTCCCCCTCGACCAGCGCGTGCCGGATGAACAGCTCGCGCGCCACCTCGGGGTCGACCTGCGCATAGCCGACCCGGCGGCGCGCCACCAACGGCAGCCCGTAGAGGGTCACCCGCTCGTAGGCCATCACCGCGCCGCGCTCGGCGTCCCAGTGCGGTTCACTGTGGGTGCGCTGCACCAGATGTCCGGCGACCCGCTCGACGGCCTCGGGTTCGATACGGGCCGCGGTCCGGCCGAACAGGCGGCTGGTCTCGACCAGGTCGGCGACTACCACCCAGCGCGGCGGTCGCTTGCTCAGCACCGAACCCGGCGCCAGCACGAAGCGCGCGTTGCGGGCACCCTGGTAGCTGCGTCTGTCGGTGTCGCGCATCCCGATGTGTGACAGCAGGCCCGCGGTCAGCGCGGCGTGCACCCGCGCGGGGTCGGCCGGTTCGTCCCCGCTCCCCTCCCGGATCCCGATGTCGCGGCAGATCCCGCGCAGCTGGCCAACCAGGTCCTGCCACTCGCGGATCCGCAGGTAGTGCAGGAACTCGTCGCGGCACATCCGCCGGAAAGAGCTGCCGGAACGTTCTTGTCGCTGCTCGGTGAGATAGCGCCACAGGTTCAGATACGAGATGAAGTCCGAGTGCTGGTCGGCGAACCGGGCGTGCTTCTGGCGGGCCGCCTCCTCCTTGTCCACCGGGCGTTCGCGCGGGTCCGGGATGGACAGCGCCGCGGCCAGTACCAGCATCTCGCGCACGCAGCCCTCGGCGTCGGCCTGCAGGATCATCCGGCCCAGCCGAGGGTCGACGGGGATCTGCGCCAGCCGCCGACCGACGTCGGTGAGTTGGCCCTGCTGATCGAACGCGCCGAGCTCCTGCAGCAGCGCCACCCCGTCCCGGACACTGCGCGCGTCGGGCGGGTCGAGGAACCCGAACCCCTCGATGTCACCGAAACCGAGCGCGGCCATCTGCAGGATCACCGCGGCCAGGTTGGTGCGCAGGATCTCCGGATCGGTGTAGCGGGGCCGGGATTCGAAGTCCTCCTCGGAGTACAGCCGGATGCACACGCCGGGCGCGGTGCGGCCCGAGCGGCCGGCCCGCTGCGCCGCCGACGCCTGCGAGATCGGCTCGATGGGCAGCCGCTGCACTTTGGTCCGGCGGCTGTAGCGCGAGATCCGGGCCGTGCCGGGGTCGACGACGTAGCGGATGCCCGGCACCGTCAGCGAGGTCTCGGCGACGTTGGTGGCCAACACGATCCGGCGTGCGGTACGGCCGGGCTGGAACACCTTCTGCTGCTCGGCCGTCGGCAGACGCGCATAGAGCGGAAGCACCTCGGTGTGGCCGGGGTCGACGACTGCGCGCAGAGCTTCTGCGGTGTCCCGGATCTCGCGTTCACCCGACAGGAACACCAGCACGTCACCGGGCGGCTCGGCCTCGAGCTCGGCCACCGCGTCGATGATCGCCTCGGTCGGGTCGCGCAGCTCGGTGCGCACCACCTCGTGGTCGGGGTCGTCGGGGTCTTCGCCGTCCTCGGCCGGCACGGTGACTTCCAAAGGGCGGTACCGGATCTCCACCGGATAGGTGCGTCCGCTCACCTCGACGATGGGAGCGTCACCGAAGTGCGCGGCGAAGCGCTCCGGCTCGATCGTCGCCGACGTCACGATCACCTTCAGGTCGGGCCGGCGGGGCAGTAGCTGCCGCAGGTAGCCGAGCAGGAAGTCGATGTTCAGGCTGCGCTCGTGGGCCTCGTCGATGATCAGCGTGTCGTAACGGAGCAGGCGGCGGTCCCGCTGCACCTCGGCCAGCAGGATGCCGTCGGTCATCAGCTTGACCAGCGTGCGGTCGGAGGCCTGGTCGGTGAACCGCACCGTGTAGCCGACCGCGTCACCGAGCTCGGTGCCGAGCTCCTCGGCGATGCGCGCCGCGACGGTGCGGGCCGCGAGCCGGCGCGGCTGGGTGTGGCCGATGGTGCCGCGGACACCGCGGCCAAGCTCGAGGCAGATCTTGGGCAGCTGGGTGGTCTTGCCCGACCCGGTCTCGCCGGCGACGATCACCACCTGGTTGGCCGCGATCGCCGCGGCGATCGCGTCGCGCCGCTCGGTGACCGGCAGGTCCGGATAGCTGATCTGCGGCACCGCCGCGAGCCGGGAGGCCACCAGGGCCTCCCCCGCGGCGAACCGCTTCGCCAGGGGATCGAGTTGCTCCGCGGACGGCCGGCGCAGCTGCCGCAGCCGCCGGCCCAGCCGCGCGGCGTCGCTGATCGTCAGACCGTCAAGGCGTGCGCGCAGGGCACGGACGTCGGCGCTGGACGGATCGGGCACTCCCGCAACGATAGGCGGGCGGTCGTCATCCCGGCGCCCGGGTGCGGGCGTACAGCACTGCGGCGGCGAGCAGGATCTCGGCCGCGGCGACCACCGTGGCCGACCCCATCGCGGTCGCGGCGGCCGCGGCGGGGTGGCCATGGTGCCCGACCATCGGCAGGTGTACGCCGATCATCGCGATGTTCATCACCGCGACCAGCAGCCAGCTGCGCACGGAGTCGAACCGCCCCAGCTCGTAGGCGCAGTACAGGCATGCGGCGGCCATCGCGACCGCCAGCACGGACAGCGACGCCCCGTGCAGCACGGCCGACGTCACGGCCAGCAGAACCCCGGCGCCGCGCACGACCATGCCCAAGTAGACATCGGCGGCGCCGAAAACTCAGCGCGAAGCGGTGTCCGGCGACCAGTAGGCCAGCATCTCGGCCAGCGTCTCGAACGCGGCGGTGTTCACGCCGTAGGTCGCCTCGTAGTGCACGCTCAGTGGGAACCCGAGGTCGGCGACCCCGTCGATGACGCGCTTGTACAGGTCCACCATCAGGCGGCGCCGGCCCTCGGGGTCGGTCTCGGACAGGGTCCGGACGAACTCCTGCTCCCGCTCGACGGCCGCGTTGCCGGGATCCTGGATGAGCCAGTTGATCAGCCCGACCCGGCTCTCGACCTTCGGCACGAAGCCGAATGACAGCAGGATCTCGGGCCGGTGGTCGGTGGTCGCGGCGAACTCCTTCAGGAAACCCACGATGGCGTCCGAGTAGAGCAACTGGGTCATGCCGTAGGTGGCGCCCCGGTCGCACTTGAAGTTGAACCGGCCGTGCTCGCCCTCGCGCGTCGGGATCAGGATGACACCCCGGTTCTGCACGACCTTGTCGAAGAGTGACAGCGCGTCGGTCGGGGCCACGCCCGAGCCCTCGCCGTCGTTGAGGGTGCGGGGCACACCGACGAACGCGATGCCCTCGAACCCGCTGTCGCCGAGCTCGGCCAGCCGGCCGTGTAGCGCAGCCTCGTCCATGAACGCGGTGACCTGGGTGCACAACCCCTTGATGCCGGGGAGCTCGGGTTTGATCATCTTCCAGAAGTCGAGCACGTCGAGCTTGGGCTTCATCTCGATGGGACGACCATCGTCCTCCTCGATCATCCCGGGGATCATCACGTGCCGGATCCGGCCCGCCAGCCCGGCCTCGGCCGAGCACCGCAACACCTTCTCGGCGTCCTCCATGGCCTGCTCGCGACCCCGGTCCACATTGGGTGGCACGAGCTCCAAGGCGATGGTGTTCAAGCTCACAGCGTTGCTCCACATCTATGACGATCAGTCCCCCGGCGGCCCGCCGACGTCATCGTCGTGGCCTCGCATTCCCCCCTCGGCCGGAGAAAAATCACCATACCTGGGGCGCCATCCGTCACCTCAGTGAGCTTTCATGGGGTGTAGAGCGCCTATGAAGCCTATGAAGATGCCGCAGAGAAAGTCCCGCACCCGTCCCGTCCTGGTCGCAGCGCTGACCCTCCTCGCGGTGTTGACCGCATGCACCGGCCAGCAGACCACCCCCGGCGCCACCTCGGCGACGCCGTCCAGCTCGCGCTCCCCGTTCGAGCCGACGACGAGCCCGGCGCCGGAGCCCACCGGTCCGCTGCTGGCCTACCGCGCGAGCGACGAGCTCGGGATCGTCGACGGCACCACCGTCGCGGCCCTTGAAGATCTTGCCGAGCTCCAGGTGCTGCAGACCCACGCCCCACTCGAAGCCGACCGCCAGCATCGTGTTGAAGAACAGATTGAGCACGTTCATCGGCCGCCACCGCTGATCGCG
>NZ_LMVQ01000244.1 GCF_001545925.1 Mycobacterium sp. NAZ190054
CGACGCCGCGATCGAGAAGAGCACGGGCCGCAGGATCGCCGACATCTTCGCCACCGACGGAGAGGCCGAATTCCGCCGCATCGAGGAAAGCGTGATCCGCGACGCGCTGGCCGGTCATGACGGGGTGCTGTCGCTGGGCGGCGGGGCGGTGATCACCGAGGGCGTGCGGGAGGCGCTGCGCGGTCACACGGTGATCTATCTGGAGATCAGCGCCGCGGAAGGGGTGCGCCGCACCGGTGGCTCCACCGTCCGGCCGCTGCTGGCCGGCCCCGATCGCGGTGAGAAGTACAAAGCCCTGATGGCGCAACGGGTTCCGCTGTACCGGAAGGTCGCCACGATGCGCGTGAACACCAACCACCGCAACCCCGGGGCGGTCGTGCGGCACATCGTGAACCGGCTGGAGAACCCGTCGGCGAAATCGGACCGGCGCCGGCGGCGGCCGGTGTGGCGCCGGGCGCCGCTGTCCTTGACGACGTCCCCGTCGACGGAGGCGCCGCCCAGTCCCGCCGCGGTCGCGGCCAGGAAGAGCGCAGGTTCGCCGTGCGCGCGGAAGGATGCCCAGTGACAGAGCCGGTGACGGTCGAGGTCCGTACCGATCCGCCCTACCCGGTGATCATCGGCACCGGTCTGCTCGGCGACCTCGAACGCCTCCTCGAGGGTAGGCACAAGGTCGCGGTCCTGCACCAACCCACCCTCACGCAGACCGCTGAGGCGATCCGAACTCATCTGGCGGACAAGGGAATCGACGCGCATCGCATCGAGCTCCCCGACGCCGAGGGCGGCAAGGAGCTGCCCGTCGTCGGGTTCATCTGGGAGGTGCTCGGACGCATCGGCGTCGGCCGCAAGGACGCGATCGTGAGCCTGGGCGGCGGAGCGGCCACCGACGTCGCCGGATTCGCGGCGGCGACCTGGCTGCGCGGCATCGACATCGTGCACATCCCCACCACGCTGCTGGGGATGGTCGACGCCGCGGTGGGAGGCAAGACCGGCATCAACACCGACGCGGGCAAGAACCTCGTCGGCGCGTTCCACCAGCCGGCGGCCGTGCTCATCGACCTGGCGACGCTGGAGTCGTTGCCGCGCAACGAGATCATCGCCGGGATGGCTGAGATCGTGAAGGCGGGCTTCATCGCCGACCCGGTCATCCTCGACATGATCGAGGCCGACCCGGACGCCGCGCTCGACCCGACCGGGACGGTGCTGCCGGAGCTGATCCGGCGGGCGGTGGCGGTCAAGGCCGAGGTGGTGGCCGCCGACGAGAAGGAATCGCAGCTGCGCGAGATCCTGAACTACGGCCACACGCTGGCGCACGCGATCGAGCGGCGCGAGCGCTATCAGTGGCGTCACGGCGCCGCCGTCTCGGTGGGGCTGGTGTTCGCCGCCGAACTGGGCCGGCTGGCCGGGCGGCTCGACGACGCCACCGCGGAGCGGCACCGCGCGATCCTGACCTCGCTGGGCCTGCCGGTCACCTACGACGCCGACGCGCTGCCTCAGTTGATGGAGGCCATGCTCGGCGACAAGAAGACCCGCGCCGGTGTGTTGAGGTTCGTGGTGCTGGACGGGCTGGGCAAGCCCGGACGGCTGGAAGGCCCGGACCCGGCGCTGCTGGCGGCGGCGTACGCCGAGGTCGCACGCGGCTAACCGTCGAGCGCCGCTCGAACACGGTCGGCGAACCAGTCCACCTCGGCGTCGGTGGTGTCGAAGGACGTCATCCAGCGAACGACGTCGCGGGTCGGATCCCAGACCGCGAACGTCGTCTCGGCCAGGAGCCGCTTCAGCGCCTTCCGCGGCAGACGCGCGAACACCGCGTTGGCCTCGACGGGGTGCACCAGCTCGACGCCCGGAAGCGCGGTGACGGCTGCGGCGAGCCGGCCGGCCGCGGCGTTCGCGCGCCGGCCGTTGGCGATCCAACGGTCATCGGTGAGCAGCGCCGAGAACTGTGCCCCCACGAACCGGCCCTTCGACGGCAGCTGCGCCGCTCCCTTGCGCGCCGCCCGCCACCCGTCGGCAGCGTCCGGGGTCAGGAACGCCACCGCCTCGCCGAACATCATGCCGATCTTGGTGCCGCCGATGGTCGCGACATCGACCCCGGTGTCACGCAGCACTTCCCGAAGACCCACCCCGAGGGCGGCCAGAGCGTTGGCCAGCCGCGCACCGTCGACGTGCAGCAGCATGCCGTTCTCGTGCGCGAAGTCCGCGAGCGCGGAGAGCTCCGCCGGGGTGTAGACGGTGCCGTACTCGGTGGTCTGGCTGATCGAGACGACCCGGGCGGTGGCGTACTGGTGATCGTCGCGCGTCCAGAGCAGCGGCGCGATCGACTCCGGGGTGAGCTTGCCGTGCTCGGTGGCGATCGGAACCGTCTTCGAGCCGGTCATGCGTTCGAGGGCGCCGCATTCGTGCGTCTCGAGGTGGGCGCCGGCCGGCGTGAGGACCGAGTGCCACGGCCGGAGCAGGGGGTGCAGCCCGACGACGTTGGCGCCGGTGCCGCCGAACACGAAGCCGACCTCCACCTCGCCGCCGATCCGTGCCGCGATCTGCTCGGCCGCCGCCTCGGTCCACGGATCCCGGCCGTAGGCGGGGCAGTGGCCGACGTTGGCCGCCGCGATCGCCGCCAGCACGGCCGGGTCCACCCCGGCGGTGTTGTCGCTGCCGAGAAGCGCCGAGCGGTGCACGCTCGTGGTCATGCCGGGCTCAGCACCTTGACGCCCTCCTCGAACAGACTCCCGGCGCGGTCCACCGTCTGCGTGGAGGCGAGCAGCAGCATGAGGAGGAGCCGGGCCTTGGCGGAGGTGAGCGATCCCGCCTGCAGCACGCCGGCCTCGCGCAGGGCGACACCCCCACCGGGACCCCCGTAGGGCGACGCGGTTCCACCGGTGAGCGTGCGCGTCGCGAGCACCACCGGCAGGCCCGCGGCGAGCGCGCGGCGCACCGCGGGCTCGGCCGATCCGGGAATGTTGCCGTACCCGGTCCCGCGGAGCACGATGCCGCGGGCCCCGGTCGTGTCGATCACCGCGTCGATCAGGTTCTCCTCGATCCCGGTGTAGGTGTCGATCACCGGAACCGCGGGCAGCGGCAGATCGGGGAGCGGGACGAGGAAGCGCGGTGCGCCGGCGGCGAGCACGTCGACGACACGGTTGCGCACGATCGCGATCGGACCGCGGCCGGGGGAGGCGAACGCGTCGGTGCGGAACGAGTCCACCTTCACCGCCGACCGCGCCGCGTGTACCTCGTCGTGCAGCGAGATCACCGCGCCGCGGTCCCGCAGCCCGGGCGCGGTGGCGACGAGCGCCGCCTGGCTGAGGTTGCGCGGGCCGTCGCCCGAGATCTCGCCGCCGTTTCGCATCGCACCGCAGAACACCACCGGTACGTCCGCGGCGACCAGGATGTCGGCGACGAACGCCGCCTCCTCGATGGTGTCGGTCCCGTGGGTGACGATCACGCCGTCCACCGTCCCGTCGGCGACCGCGCGCGTGATCCGCACCGCCACGTCGACCATGTGGGCCGGTGTGACGTTCCAGCCGTTGACCCGGACGAGCTCCTCGGTCCCGATCGAGGCGAAGGCGTCGAAACCGGGGACGTCGGCGATCAGATCGTCGATCGGTACGACCGAGCGCACGGCGCGGGTGACCGGATCGGGCAGCGACGCGATGGTGCCCCCGGTGGCGACGACGTGCAGGCGCGGCGCGGCCGCCGTCACCCGATGCCCCCGGGCCGCGGGGCTGTGCTCGCGGGGGAGAGATGCGCATGGGCCAGCGCCCAGCCGTCCGGGGTGCGCCGATAGATCTGCGTCGAGCGGGTGGTGACCTCACCCACCGGGACCGGCGGCTCGCCGTCGCCGTTCCAGGCGATCGTCGCGCGTGCCGAGGACAGCACCCACGCGGCGTCGCCCTCGAGGCGCAGGTGCACGTCGAACGCCTTCCACGGGGTGGTGACCTCCAGTTTCGAGACACGGCCGGGCACGTCGTCGGGCTTACGGGAGACGTAGCCGTTCACCTCGTACACGGTGCCGACGGCCGAGTCCAGGCTGTCGGCAAGCCGGGCGGGATCGTAGAGGCGATCGAGCGCCAGGTTCTCCTCGTGCAGGTCCATCAGGACACGGATGTCATCGGCGCGGGTCATGGGTGTCTCCTTGTTTCTCCGGTGGTGTTCATCGGCCGTGCCGGAGCACACGCCCGGCACGGATGCCGGTCGGGCCGGCGGCGGTCCAGGTCGGCTCGCCGCTGACGAACACGGCGTCCAGTCCTGCGCTGTACTGCATCGGATCGGCGTAGGTGGCGCGGTCCGCGATCGTGGCGGGGTCGATCACGAGGATGTCGGCGACGGCTCCGGCTCGGATCACCCCGCGGTCGGGCAGCCCGAACAGGGCAGCGGGAAGCCCGGACGCCTTGTGCACCGCCGCCTGGACGCTCAGTGCCCCGGTGTCGAGCACGTAGTGACGCAGGACCCGGGTGAACGTTCCGAACAGCCGCGGATGCGGTCGCCCGGTGAGGATGGGCAGTCCGTCGGTGCCGTAGGCGCCGTGCGGGCTGGTGACCGCCGCGATCACGTCGGGCTCGTCCATGCCGAAGTAGACGACGACGCAGCGGCCCGAGGTCTCGGCGTCGACGCGGTGGACGGCCTCGGCGAGGTCACACGACCATTCGGCGGTCAGTTCCGAGAAGTCCCGGCCCACGAGGTCCTCCCGGCCCGGCGCCGCCGCGATCACGAGGTCGGCCGGCGGGGCGACGTGTGCTCCGCCCAGCACCTCGACGGCGTCGGTGAGGTAGGTGGACGCGGCGCGGTAGGGGTAGACGTCGAAGCTCGCCCCCGCGCGGGCGATCGAATCGATCAGCCCGGGCACCAGACCCCAGTTGGCCGGGCCCATCGCCTTGAGATGGCTGATGTGCGCCGGGCGGCCCGCCGCGTCACCGATGCGGAGGGCTTCGGCCACGGCGTCCTGCACGGCGTCGCCCTCGTCGCGGATGTGCGACGAGTACAGCCCGCCGGCCTGCACGGCAGCCCGGGCGAGTTGGGCGACCTCCTGTTCGTCGGCCTCACGGCCCGGGTGGTAGATCAGCCCGCTCGACATGCCGACGGCACCCTCGGCGACCGCGTCCGCCACGATCCGGCACATGGCCGTGCGCTCGGCGGCGCTCGCCCGCCCCCACTCGACCCCGGCGGCGAGCCGCACGCCGCCGTGCCCGACAAGCGCGGCGACGTTGACGGCGGGCGCACACGACTCGACCCAGTCCAGGTAGCCGGCCATGCTCGTCCAGCTGATGGGGTCCGGGGCGGGACCCATGGCGACCTGCAGCCGCTCCGCGGCGCCGGCGTCCGTCGGCGCGAGCGGCGAGGCGCTGTTGCCGCAGTTGCCCACCACGACCGTCGTGATGCCCTGCGAGACCTTGAACGACATGTCGGGCCGAACGCCCACAGCAAGGTCGTCGTGGGCGTGCAGGTCGATGAAGCCCGGCGTCACGAGGCGGCCCGACACGTCGACCACCCGATCGGCCGCGGCATCCACCGCGGGCCCGCCGGGGGCGACGACGGCGCGGATGCGGTCGCCGTCGATGAGCACGTCGGCCGTGATCGGGACGGTGCCGGTTCCGTCCACGAAGATCGGACGAGCGTCGGGTAGGGAAAGAGGGGAGAGGTCG
>NZ_LMVQ01000245.1 GCF_001545925.1 Mycobacterium sp. NAZ190054
CGTGGTCAACACCTTCTTCCACGACGACGCCTCACCCAACCGGGACGGCTCGGTCTCGTCCATCAGCCGGGCCAGCACCTTGTGCTCGACGGCCGGCACCAGCGGTACCGCCGCCGCCGCGCCCATTCCGGTGTCACCGGCGCGCGCCGAACGCGACGCGATCCTGTCGGCGTCGACGGCCGGCGCCCTGCGCCGCAAGACCAACGGCAGCGATCCCCTGCAGCGCGCCCGCCACATCGGCGCCGCGCTGAACGTCGGCGTCATGGACTTCGGCTTCTACTGGGTCACCGGCGTCACCACCGACGGCACGATCATCGTCGCCAACAGCTACGGTCTGGCCTACATCCCGGACGGCGTCAACCTGCCCGACCACGTGCAGATGGCCACCGCCGACGAATCGATCCCCGCCACCGAACGCGCCAAGTGGACGACCTATCCCATCCTTGCCGTACAAGGATGGGCACATCACCACAACCATCAATTGCGTGCCGTCGTCGCGACCGACGAGCAGTTCGCCACCTTCGACCCGGGTGTCGCCAAGATCGTCCTGACCCAGGACGACATCCCCGACACCGGCCTGATGCAGGGCCGCGGCCGCCTCGAGGTCCTCTCCCCCGCCGCGGCCCAACGGCTCAGCGCCGTCAGCGATTTCGGGCTCAACGATCTTCTTCCGCCGGCCACCGCCGATGTCGAAGCGCCCGCCGACGACACCGCGCGGCTCTGGTTCGAGGTGACCAAGCCCCTCATGAGCACCAACCCGCAACGCAGCGTTCCGCACCTCAAGGCGTTCGTCACCTACGCCGCGCACGCCCAGGAGATCGCGCTCTACAACGCGCACACCGCCGCCGAACCGGCCGATCAGCGACGGGCCATCGCCGACTGGGTGTACTGGCAACACCTCGAGGTCCTGATGAACGACGCCGTCGGCGCGGACGCCGCCGTGTAGGTACCGTCGGTGGAGATGACTCAGCCGGGACGTCTCCAACCGCCCGTCGTGGTGGGCGCGTTGCTCGCGGTCGTCGTGCTCGTTGCCGCGACGCTGCTGATCTCCCGCGGCGATTCCGATCAACCGCCGTCACCGGCGGCGCCGGCTGCCCCGCCGAGCCCCACGGTGGACGCCGACAAGATCGCCAGTGCCCGGGACGACGATCCGGTCAGCATCATCACCGAGGACCCGACCTGCCCGGAGTGGGAGCCGATCACCGCCGCGCTGAACACCGAGCTCGGCAATGGCTGGCATCGCCGCGACCCTGCGCTTCCGCAGACCGAATGGACCCCGGATCAACGCCGGCAGTACGACGCGGTGGCCGACGCGATGCGTGAGGCCGCGGACAAGACCGTCCCGCTGGCCAAGCAGACCCCGCACCGTGTCATGCGCGAACTGTATGAACAGGCCATCGCGTACTGGCGTGCCTATGCCGAAAGCGTCGACAACTACCGCCCGGTGGCAGACGAGCTCGCCCGGACAGCGATCAGCGCCGCCGAGGCTGTTCAGTCGATCTGCGCTGCAATCGATTTCGGAGCCGCCGCGGATCGCGGCCCGCTGGTGCTGCCTGGCCCTCCGCCGGTACCCGAAGGGCCCCTATCCGACCCCGCCCGTCCGCCCCGGTTCATCGCCGGGCCCTCGGCCTTCTGCAACGAGTGGACCTCGATGGTGCTCGAGTACGCCGACCAGACCCGCGAATGGCGGGACCGGCACGACCCCAATCTCCCTGGGGTGCATCGTCCCCCAGAGCTGCGGGAACTCGGCGACGACGTCGCTGCGATCATGCAGCAGAACGCCGATCAGGCTCAGCTGCTCGGCCTCATGAGCGGCAATCTGACCGCCGCCGATTTCGCCGCGCTGTCCTCGCACTACCGGCGAGCATTCGCGTTGGCGCTGCCGACCTATGGTCTGCCGGACACCCACCTCGATGCTGCCGCCACCCGGTTGCAGTCCCTGACCGACCACGCCTGCCGAGCCGTCAGGCGATAGTCACCTCGGGACCGGGATCTCGACACCGTCGATGGTTTCTCCGGACGCCTCGTCGGTGGCGTCGTACCGGTCGGCGGCACTCCGCAGATCGGAGCCGTAGGTGCGCGCCGAACCGGCGACATTGTTCATCTCGGTGGCGATCGTGGTCTGCGCCGCGTAACACGCAGCGGCGGTCTGCAATTGCGGTACGCCGGCGGCCGCGTCGCCCAGCGGGGCGTCGGCCTGCAGGCCCGCCATCCGGTCGCCGGCAGAGGTGAAATCGCCACCGACCCGGCGCAGCACGCTGGTGTCGACTTCAAGCGGCGCGGTCATAGATCAATCCTCTCGTCCGGTTCAGCGGCGCGGTGGCGGCCCTCGCGCTGTTCGCCGGCCGCGTCCGACTTCTCCTTGGCATCCTGCGCATCCGGCGCACGCTCGGCGTCCGGCGCACGCTCCGCATCGGGCTCCGCCGCGGCGGCTCCCTCCTCAGGCGCAACAGGAGCTTCAGGTGCCCTGCCTTCGTCCGACGATGAGCCGGTCTGGCCGCCCGCGCCGCCCTGACCGAACTGCCCGACCATCTGCTGCACCTGCTGCCCGGCTTGCTGAGCGCCCTGCATGACTCCCTGCGGAACCGCAGCCACCGCGCCCATCACCTGCATCGGCATCTGCGCCATCTGACCGGCCATCTGCATCGGCATGTTCATCATCTGACCCGCCGAGTCGGCGCCGCCGGCCCCCGACGGCACACCGCCTCCGCCGGAGCCCGTCCCGGGCGCATTGGGGCGATTCTGCATCTGCTCGGTGATCGCGGCGCCGTTGCGGGCATCGGTGGCCGCATACGCCCGTGCCGCGTTCTGCACGTTCTCCGCGGTGGTCGTCGCCTGCGCCTTGATCAACGGCAGCTGCGTCATGATCGGTGTCTCGATCGCCGGTATCTGCCCGATGATCGCCACCGACAACGGGTCCGTCCCGACCGGCATGAACGGTGGCGGAGCGGCCGGCAACTGGCCGGCCGCACTCGAGAGCGCGCCACCGGCTGCGCTGAGCTCCTCGGGATTGACCGAGAGCGGTGGTGGGGTGCCGCCTGTCGCCATATCGCTCCTAGAACCGCAGGTTTCGCAGCACGTCGTACACCCCGGAGATCCACAGCAGCATCGGGATCACCGCGGCGATGGTCGCCCCGTCCAGCAACTCGAGGATCCGTTTCGTCACCGGCGAGATCCGGCGCACACCTTCACTGGCACCGACGATGATCACCGCGACCAACGCCAGCGCCGTATAGACGGCAAGCAGCAGCCACGCCCGCTCCGGATACCACAGGCAGAGCCGCACCACGAGGCCCGTCGGAATCGCCACCGCTGCCGCCATCAACGCCCACGCGCACCACCGCTCGGCGTAGAGCCGCGACCGGAACCCGCACAGCATGGTCACCAGGGTGGCGACGATGAGGCTGTGCACGAAGAAATGGCCCTGCACGACAACCGAGATCGACCCGACCGCGAGGATCAACGCGCCCGCGCTCAGGAAGCCGATCAGCAGTCGCTTGGCCAGTCGGCTCCGCTCGGTCAGCCGGGCCGCTGAACTCGGGACCGACGCGATGATCGCCTGCCACGTCTCCGACTCCTCGGAGGCATCCGTGGTCGTCACCGGATCCAGCAGTTCGTCGTTGGTGACCGTCTCCCCCGGCGCCGGGATCGGCGGCAGCGCGATCCGCGCCACGGCCACGGTCAGTTTCGCGGCGTTGGTCACGACGATCAGCCCGAAAGCGATCGCGCCTGCCGGAACCCACTCGTTCCAGCCGTATCCGAACGCGACGGCGGCGATGGTCAGCGCCAGCGCCACGACGGCGAGAAACGCCGCGATCTCCGCACGCCTTCGCGGTCCGCCGCGGGTGGCCAGCACCATCAACAACACCAGCGCGCCGGCGCCCGCCACCTGGGGGGCGCCGAGAGAATCCACCCCTTCGGGCAACGGCACCGCCAACACCACGGCACCGGCGAACGCCACCATCGAGGACACCAGCAGGCTCTCGGCCATGTTCACGTTGTCGAACCGCTTCTGAGCCAGCATGCTGCCGCCCAGCAGTCCGAGGCCGAGCACTCCGAGAGCCACCGCCCACCACCAGTGCCGGCCGGTCGAGTCCCACGACAGCACCGCAATCGTGGTGACCATCAACGCCGCCAGCGGCAGAACCAGTCCGACGAAACGGTACAGCGCACCGCGGTCGAACTCCGGTGTCTCGTCGAGCACCGCGATCGCGTCGATGACGTCCTCGACCAACGGCCGGTACCGCTCGGTGCGGCTCACCGACACGACGGTCAGCAACGATCCGTCCACCACGCCGGCGTCGTCGAGGGAGTCGGTCAGCTTGATCGGCGGCGCCCCCGGCCGCGCGAACGACCACACGCCCTGGGCCTTGAAATCGAAGCCCGCCAACACATCCTGCGGTGTGTCGGCGAGAATGTCGGCCAGCACCGACACCGTCTCGTCGACATAGGTCTCGATCGGCGCCGCCGACGGCAGCACCAGATCGGTCATCCGCCGGCCGGTCAGGATCGTGACACGCGTGGTCGACGGGCGCCCCGGCGCGGTGCCCGACGACGTCGGAGGGGCAACCGTTGCGGTCAACGCCGCTCAAGCCTGTCGAAGTCGTCGGACAGCGCCGCCGCGAGCTCGACGACCCTGCGGTTGAAGGTCTTGCCCAGCAGCCCGAGCTGGATCTCGGTGCCCGCCGCGATGTGCTTGTCCCACGGCAGAACGATCACCCGCCCGGCCGGCACGTGCCGCTCGAACTGCTGCACCAAGTCCTCGACGTCGATGTTCGGCTTGCCCGGTGTCACGTGGTTGATCACCACGCAGGACCGGCCGAGCAGGTCCTGATAACCGTTCTGGCGCAACCAGTCCATCGTGATCGCCGCCTGCCGCGCCCCGTCGATCGACGCGCTCGCGACGATCACCAGACCCGACACCGTCGACAGCACACCGCGGGCGCCGGGCTGGAACAGCCCCGCGCCGCAGTCGGCGAGGACGAGGTTGTAGTAGCGCGACACGATCTCGGTGGCGGCGCGCCAGTCCTCGTCGTTGAACTCGCGCCGTGCCGCGCTGTACTCGTCGGAGGACAGCACTTCCAGGTTCGCGGAGTTCATGCTCGTGTAGGCGCGGATGTCGTTGTACCGCTTCAACTCTTTGTCCGACAGCAGGTCCCCGATCGTCGCCGCGGACTGGCGGCCGGCCCGGTCGGCGAGATTACCGCCGTCCGGATCGGCATCGATCGCGAGGATGCGGTCCCCGCGGATGCTGGCGAGCGCGGATCCCAGCGCGACCGTGACCGCGGTCTTGCCGACGCCGCCCTTGAGCCCGAAGACACCGATGTGGTAGGAGTCGCGGGCGTTGCGGCGGATCCTGGCGTGCAGGTCCAGCTCGTAGAGTTCGTCCGGCGAAAGTCCGAGGTTGATCCGGGTCATCACGTAAAGCCAATGCCGCCAACCGCGTTGGGACGGCATCTTCACCGCGGACCGGACCCCGACGTGGGACAGGGCGTCGATCGCCCGATGGTTACCCATCGACGCCGCCGACGTCGCCGGCGCCGCCGGGCGCTGCTGCTCGGTGTTCTCGTAGAACTGCGACGGCGGGGGCGCCGGGGCCGGCCGGGGCGGGGCGGCCGGCATGGGC
>NZ_LMVQ01000246.1 GCF_001545925.1 Mycobacterium sp. NAZ190054
CACCGCGATGTCCCGCGGCGACGACACCGGACTCGGGCCGTGCGTCGACGAGCGCGCCGCGATGGCCAACGCACTCAGCCCGAACGCCGTGGTCTCCATCCACGCCGACGGCGGCCCGGCCACCGGCAACCGCGAGACCGCCTGGGACATGACGCTGCCGCAGATCCCGAGCGCGTTCGTCAGCGGCGATCCGATCCAGATCATCAACGCGGTGCTGAAGATCATCACCACATCGTTGAAGGTGACCCAGGAGCTGGGCCGCAAGTTCCTGCAGAGCATCGGTCTGCTGCCGACACCGACAGGCATCACCAACGGCGCGATCCCGACGTTGTACGGCAGGCAGGCCACCGAGTACGTCATCAAGCGGGGCATGTCGCAGATGGGGGTGCCGTACTCCTGGGGCGGCGGCAACGCGTCCGGCCCCAGCCGCGGAATCGACCGCGGCGCAAACACGGTCGGCTTCGACTGCTCGGGCCTGATGCTCTACATGTTCGCCGGGGTCGGCATCAAACTCGACCACTACTCCGGTTCGCAGTACAACGCAGGCCGCAAGGTGCCCTCGTCGCAGATGCGCCGCGGCGACATGATTTTCTACGGACCCAACGGCAGCCAGCACGTCGCGATGTACCTCGGCGACGGCCAGATGCTGGAGGCCCCGTACACCGGGTCGGTCGTCAAGATCTCGCCGGTGCGCACCAGCGGTATGACCCCGTTCGTGACCCGAATGATCGAGTGGTGATCGCCCTGCGTCGCTTCGTCATCGCCGTGGCCACCGCTGCCGCCCTGCTGGCGGGAGCCGTCGCACCGGCATCGGCCCAGCCCGACAGCGGTCAGTGGGATCCCACCCTGCCCAAGCTGATCAGCGCCGGCGCGCCCGGGGACCCACTGGCCATCGCCAACGCGTCGCTGGCCGCCACCGCCCAGGCCACCCAGGTGACCATGGACCTGGGCCGCAAGTTCCTGCAGACCATCGGGCTGGCGCCCAAGGACGCGCCCACCAGCGTCGCGCCGGGGATCGTGCGCGGGCCCGCGGCCATCGAGTACGTCATCAGGCGCGGCGGCAGCCAGATCGGCACCCCGTACTCGTGGGGCGGCGGCAAGCCCACCGGTCCCAGCCGCGGCATCGATTCCGGCGCCAACACCGTGGGCTACGACTGTTCCGGGTTCACCCAGTTCTCCTACGCCGGGGTGGGCGTCCTGATCCCGAAGTACTCCGGCGACCAGTACAACACCGGGCGCAAGGTCCCGGTCCAGCAGGCCAAGCGAGGCGACCTGCTGTTCTGGGGGCCGGGCGGTAGCCAGCACGTCGCGATCTACCTCGGCGGCGGCAAGATGCTGGAGTCCTCCGGCAGTGCCGGCAAGGTGACGGTCAGCCCGGTGCGGATGTCGGGGTTGCAGCCGTTCGTGGCCCGCATCATCGAATCCTGAGTGTGGCCTGAGGTAAAGCTGAGCAATCCGGGCGACGTCGACGGATCTCCACGCGCCTGGAATAGTTGACGACGAGCGCGCGGCCACGACGGGCCCGCGCCGCGAGACCAGCATGTACGGCGCATGTGGAAGGAATGTTGATGACCTCACCGAGTGGACCGTCGCAGGGCGCTGGAGCATATCCCGGACCGGCCCCGACCCAGGGCTACTCCGCCGGCGCCCACGCACAGTCGCCGTCGGCGCAGTCCAACGGTGGCCTGCAGAACGAGGTGCACACGCTCGAACGGGCCATCTTCGAGGTCAAGCGCATCATCGTGGGCCAGGACCAGTTGGTGGAGCGGATGCTGGTCGGACTTCTCGCCAAGGGGCACGTGCTGCTCGAAGGCGTGCCCGGCGTGGCCAAGACGCTGGCGGTCGAGACCTTCGCCAAGGTGGTGGGCGGAACGTTCGCCCGTATCCAGTTCACCCCCGACCTGGTGCCCACCGACATCATCGGTACCCGGATCTACCGCCAGGGCAAGGAGGAGTTCGACATCGAACTCGGCCCGGTGGTGGTCAACTTCCTGCTCGCCGACGAGATCAACCGCGCACCGGCCAAGGTGCAGTCCGCGCTGCTGGAGGTCATGGCCGAGCGCAAGATCTCGATCGGCGGCAAGACCTTCCCGCTGCCCAGCCCGTTCCTGGTGATGGCCACCCAGAACCCGATCGAGCAGGAAGGCGTCTACCAGCTGCCGGAAGCCCAGCGCGACCGGTTCCTGTTCAAACTCAACGTCGACTACCCGTCGCCGGAGGAAGAGCGCGAGATCATCTACCGGATGGGTGTCAAGCCGCCCGAGCCCAAGCCGATCCTCAACACCGGTGACCTGCTGCGCCTGCAGGACGTGGCCGCCAACACCTTCGTCCACCACGCGCTGGTCGACTACGTGGTGCGCATCGTCACCGCCACCCGCGAACCGGAGAAGTTCGGCATGCCCGACGCCAAGGCGTGGATCGCCTACGGCGCCTCGCCGCGTGCCTCGCTCGGCATCATCGCCGCGTCGCGGGCGCTGGCGCTGATCCGCGGCCGCGATTACGTGATCCCGCAGGACGTCGTCGAGATCATCCCCGACGTGCTTCGGCACCGCCTCGTGCTCACCTACGACGCGCTGGCCGACGAGATCTCCGCCGAGACGGTGGTCAACCGCATCATGCAGACCGTCGCGCTGCCCCAGGTGAACGCCATTCCGCAGCAGGGCCCTTCGGTGCCTTCCGGAGTCCCGGCCGCGGCGGCGAGCGGTCGCTGACCTGGTGACACGCTCAAGCCGCTCCGTCGACCTGCCGTCGATGCAGCGCGGAGAAATCCGGGACCCGGCGCTGACGGCCGCGCTGCGCAAACTCGAGCTGACGGTGCGCCGCAAGCTGGACGGCGTGCTGCACGGCGACCACCTCGGGTTGCTGCCCGGACCGGGATCCGAGCCGGGGGAGTCGCGGGTCTACCAGCCCGGTGACGACGTGCGACGGATGGACTGGTCGGTCACGGCGCGCACCACGCATCCGCATGTGCGGCAGATGATCGCCGACCGCGAACTGGAGACCTGGTTGGTGGTCGACGTGTCGGCCAGCCTGGACTTCGGCACCGCCAACTGCGAGAAGCGCGATCTGGCGGTGGCCGCGGCCGCGTCGATCGCATTCCTCAACAGCGGCGGCGGCAACCGGATCGGCGCGATCATCTCCAACGGCGACACCATGCGCCGGGTGCCCGCGCTGTCCGGCCGGATGCACGAACAGGAGTTGCTGCGGGCGATCGCCACCACGCCGCGGGCGCCGGTCGGGGTACGCGGCGATCTCGCCGCCGCGATCGACGCGCTCCGCCGGCCGGAGCGGCGCCGCGGAATGGCGGTGATCATCAGCGACTTCCTCGGCCCGATCAACTGGATGCGTCCGCTGCGCGCCGTCTCGGGTCGACACGAGGTGCTCGGCATCGAGATCCTCGACCCGCGCGACATCGAGCTCCCCGACGTCGGCGATGTCGTGCTGCAGGACACCGAGACCGGCCGCACCCGCGAGTTCACCGTCGACGAGCAGTTGCGCACCGACTTCGCGCAGGCTGCCGCCGCGCACCGTGCCGACGTCGCGCGCACCCTGCGCCGTTGCGACGCGCCGCTGCTGACGCTGCGCACCGATCGCGACTGGATCGCCGACGTGGTCCGGTTCGTCGCGAGCAGGCGCCGCGGGGCACTCGCGGCGCGGTGATGAGACCGACGAATGCTGAAAACGACGAAATGACAAGTGACGCATGAATTTACCGTTGCTCGGACCGATGTCGCTGTCGGGTTTCGAACACCCGTGGTTCTTCCTGTTCTTCTTTGTCGTGCTGGGACTCGTCGCGCTCTACGTCATCGTGCAGCTGTCCCGCCAGCGGCGGATGCTGCGCTTTGCGAACATGGAGCTGCTGGAGAGCGTGGCCCCGAAACGGCCCAGCCGCCTGCGCCACCTTCCCGCGGTGCTGCTGATCCTGTCGCTGGTGTCGTTCACGATCGCGATGGCGGGCCCGACCCACGACGTCCGCATCCCGCGCAACCGCGCGGTGGTGATGCTCGTCGTCGACGTGTCGCAGTCGATGCGCGCCACCGACGTCGAACCCAACCGGCTCGTCGCCGCGCAGGAGGCGGCCAAACAGTTCGCCGACCAGTTGACCCCCGGCATCAACCTCGGTCTGATCGCGTACGCGGGCACCGCGACGGTGCTGGTGTCGCCGACCACCAACCGCGAGGCCACCAAGACCGCGATCGACAAGCTGCAGCTGGCCGACCGCACCGCCACGGGTGAGGGCATCTTCACCGCGCTGCAGGCCGTGGCCACCGTCGGCGCGGTGATCGGCGGCGGCGACGAACCGCCGCCGGCGCGCATCGTGCTGATGTCGGACGGCAAGGAAACCGTGCCGTCGAACCCGGACAACCCGAAAGGCGCCTACACCGCCGCGCGCACCGCCAAGGACCAGGGGGTGCCGATCTCGACGGTGTCCTTCGGTACCCAGTACGGCTACGTCGAGATCAACGAACAGCGTCAGCCGGTGCCCGTCGACGACGAGATGCTCAAGAGGATCGCCGACCTGTCCGGCGGCGACGCGTTCACCGCGTCGAGCCTCGAGCAGCTCAAGGATGTCTTCACCAATCTGCAGGAGCAGATCGGCTACGAGACCATCAAAGGCGACGCCAGCGTGGGCTGGCTGCGGTTGGGTTCCCTCGTCCTGGCACTCGCCGCGCTGGGCGCGCTGTTGATCAACCGCAGACTGCCCAACTGATCAGCACCGCATGGTGCCGACGGCCGGCTGTGGACCGCCGCACCGGCGACCTGCAGGGCGCGGGGTCGGCCGTGACGCCGGCCGGTCAGTTGTTCTCCGCAAGCCCGGTGCGCCACGACTCCTGATGTACCGCCGCGGTCGCGGCGAGCACCTCGGCGAGCAGCTCTTCATCGATGGGCTCGGTGGCCGCCCGCACTGCGGAATCGAGATGCAGCGGTTTCGTCGTGCCGATCACCGTGGTGGCGCAGCCTGAGCGCTGGATGGCGAACTGATTGGCCAGATGGCCGATGTCCACGCCGTGCCGCCGGCAGATCGCGGCGGCCCGTTGCGCGGCCGCCACGATCGCATCGCTGACCGGGACGTCGATCCGCAGCCCGCCGACGGTCAACAGTCCGTTGGCGACGGCGGCCGCGTTCATCACCGCCGTCTTGTGCTCGTCGGCGACCGGTAGCAGGCCGTCGGTGAGCTCGGTGTTCAGCAGTGTGAAGTGCGCATAGCTGAGCACGACGTCGAGATCTGTCTCGGTGATCGCCCGGCGCAGGGTGGCCAGTGGGTAGCCGGTCATCCCGATGAAGCGGCACTTGCCCTCGTCACGCAACCGGACCAGTTCGCCGTATGCCGCACCGAAAACGCCGTCCAGGGACACGAATTCGATGTCGTGCAATTGCAGGATGTCGACGTAGTCGGTCTGCAGCAACTGTAGGCTTCGATGGACACCTTCCCGGATGCGCCGCGGTGTGAAGTCGAACTCGTCCAGCCCGTAGCGGCCCGCCTTGGTTGCGACGATCACCTCGTCTCGCTTGCCACTGAGGGCGCGGCCCAGCCGTTCTTCGGCCAGTCCATGACCGTAGAACGGCGACGAGTCGAACAGGTTGATGCCGGCATCCAGGGCGTCCTGGACGGTCCGTAACGCGGTGGGTTCGTCGGCGGGGCCGAACACACCGCCCAGCGGTGCGGTGCCGAACGCCACCGCCGACACCTGCAGGCCGGTCGCCCCGAGGGTGCGGTACTCCATGTCAGAACTGGTCAGAGTAGTCGGCGATGTTGGTCTGCTGCATGTGGCGGCGCTGCCCCGGCGTAGTTGTACTCCGACACGCTGTGCAACAGGCAGCGGTTGTCCCAGATGACGAAATCGCCGAGCCGCCAGTCGTGCCGGTACATCAGGTGCGGCGTGGACGTGATCCGGTCCAGCAGACCTTGCAGGAACTCCCGGGTGCGCTCGCGGCCCATGCCGTCGATATCGATGACCTCTTCGATCGAGAACCACAGCGCCTTGCGGCCCGTCACCGGGTGGGTACGCACCAGCGGACGTCGTATGTCGGGGAACTCCGCCGCCTGCTCCGGGGGCAGTGGGCTGCTGTCACCGTCGGCCTCGGCCAGCCAGCGCTGCAATGTCACCCAGCTGAACGTGCACGTCATGCCGTCCACCATGGCCTTGGTCTGGGCATCGAGCATCTCGTATGCCAGATAGCCGTTCGCGAAATACGTTTCGCCGCCGGTTTCGGGCACCTCCACCGCGTACAACGTAGTGGCCTTGTTGGGATGGCGGAAACCGGAACCGTCGGTGTGCCATTCCATTCCGCGCATATTGGCCTCGCCCACCCGAGTGCCGTCCTGGTTGACGATGTTGGACAGGTTGCGCACATCGGGCCAGTCGCCGTCGGCCGGAGCGACGCCCGCGTAGCGCGGGCCGATCTCACCGAAGATGGACACCACCCGCATCTGATCGGCCGGCTTGAGATGCTGATCGGGGAAGCACAGCAGCGAATACACATTGAGCGCCTGCACCAGTGTGGCCTGCACCGCCTCGCTGAGTTCGCTGGCCAGATCCACGCCCTCCACCACGGCGCCGAACGTGCCGCCCAGCGGACGGAAGATGATGGGGTCGATGCCGTTGGCCGACAAGGTCAACGTCTCACATTCGCGGGTGGCGTAGGTCATCGTCGCCATGGCGTCTTCTATCTCCTGACTCGGTTAGCGGATTGCGGAACGGATGCGGGGGTCGATGACGGACTGCAGCACATCGGATATCGCATTGATGGCGACGTAGGCGGTCCCGATCACCAAGGTGATGCCCGCGATGGCGGGGAAGTCGGCATTGGGTATCGACTGGCTGGCATACAGGCCCAAGCCCGGCCAGGAGAACACGGTTTCGACGACGACGACTCCGGCGAACATCGCGCCGATCTGGAATGCCGCCACCGCGAGTACGTCGTTGAGTGAGTTGCGCAGTGCGTGCCGGCGCAGAATCTGCAGATCCGACAGGCCGATGGCGCGGGCGGTCTGGGCGTATTCGGAATTGAAGGTGTCCTCAGGCGAATTGCGCAGCACTCGACCGATCGCCACGGCCGGCGCCAGTGCCACACACACCGCGGGCAACACCAGATGCCGCAGCGCGTCCAGGAACCCGGCCGCGTCCAGACCCAGCACGGTGTCCACCAACAGCAGTCCGGTCGGTCCGGTAGCCAGGTTTGCGTCGGTGACCCGGCCGCTCGTCGGCAGCATTCCGGTCCATACCCCGAACACCAGGATGAGGCCGATGGCCAGCAGGAACGGGGGCGCCGAGGAGCCCGAGATCAGCAGGTAGCGGATCCAGCCGAACCGGGCACCGCCGAGCACCGCGGCGGCGCCCAGCACGAGCCCGAGCACGAGGGCCAGCGCCACCGCGGCGATCGCGAGTTCCAGGGTGGCAGGCAGATACCGGGCGATGTCCGCGGTCACCGGGCCGCGTGTGGTCACCGAGATGCCGAGATCGCCTTGCAGGGCGTCACCCACGTAGTTGAGGAACTGCACGGTGATCGGCCGGTCGTACCCCAGCTCGTGTTCTTTGGCGGCGACCGCCTCGGAGGAGGCATTGGCGCCCAGCAGGGCGCGGGCCGGGTTGAGCCCGCTGACATGTTGGAGCGCAAAGACGATGGCGATAAGAGCCAGCAGTACGGCGACACCGAACCCCGCGGTGCGTGCGACATAACGGGTCATCCGCGACTCCGCATCCGGGCCGCGAGCGCGTCACCGGCCAGGTTGGCGGCGAACGCCAGCACGAAGATGGCGACCGCAGGCGCCACCGGAAGCCACCACTGGCTGAACAGGTAGGGCAGGCTGCGTGCGGTCATCGCGCCGAGTTCCGGTGCTGGAGCCGGTGAGCCGAGACCCAGAAAGGCCAGCATCGGACAGGGTGATGACGACGGCGCCGATATCCTGGCTCATCGTGGCGATCACAGTCGAATAGGTTCCGGGCACCAGATGTCGGCGCGTGCGGCGGACCATCGGCACCCGGGCCAACAGCACCGCGTCGTGGTGCGGGCGGCCCTGCAGTGCCAGCAGTTGGCTGCGCACGATGCGCGCGTACAGCGGCCACCAGACTGCCAGCACCGCCAGCAGGGTGTGCAGATATCCGGGTCCGATGGCGACCACCACGGTGACCGCGAGCAGGGCAGCCGGCAACGCCATGCAGATATCGGTCATCCGCATCAGCAGTGTGTCCAGCCAGCGCGGCCCGAGGGCGGCGATGGTGCCGACCAGTCCCCCGGCAAGCGCGCTGAGGATGACGACGGCGAACGCCCCGAACAGGCTGGTGCGCAGGCCGTAGAGGATCCGGCTGGCCATGTCGTAGCCGACCCCGTCGGTGCCGAGAAGATACGACGCCCCGGGCGGCAGGAACGGATCGCCCGCGGTCGCGGTCGGCGGGTACGGCGCCAGAATCGGGGCGCACACGGCGGCCAGCACCAGCGCTGCGAAGAGTGCGGCACCGGCCAGCTCACCCAGCGCGATGCCGCCGGCGCGGTGCCGGTGTAGGCCGCGCCACAGGCCGACCGTGCGACCGGTCATCGCGATCGCCATCAGCGGCTCCCTTCGGCGATGATCGTGCAGGCCAACAGGTGGTCCCCGGTCAGCGGGCGCAGGGCTTGGTCGTCGACCGCGCAGCCGTCCGCGGCCAGCGGGCAGCGCGGATGGAAGGCGCAGCCAGACGGCACCCCGGTGGGGCTGGCCGGATCGCCCTGCAGCCGGATGTGGCCGCCGCAGGCCTCCGGCAGCGACGCCAGCAGACCCTGGGTGTACGGGTGCCGCGGTGACCCGGTGATCTCGTCGCTCGGTCCGATCTCCACGATCCGGCCCAGGTACATCACCGCGACCCGGTCGGCGATCAGCCGGGCCGCGGCCAGATCGTGCGTCACGAACACCACGGCGAGGCCGAGTTCGCGGCGCAACCTGCCCAGTAGGTTGAGTACCACCGCGGCCACCGAGGCGTCCAAAGCGCTGGTCGGTTCGTCGCACAGCAGCACGGTCGGGCGCGCGGCGAGGGCCCGGGCGATCGCCGCGCGTTGCTTCTGTCCGCCGGAGAGTTGGCGCGGCAGCGAGCGGGCGGCAGCGGCGGGCAGGCCGACGCGGTGCAGCGTGCCGTCGAGTTCCGCGGCGATGTTCCCGGCCGCGGTGCCGGCCGCCCGCAGACAGTCCGAGATCTGCTCACCGATCGTCAGCCACGGTGTCAAAGAGGCGCCGGCATCCTGGAAAACCATTTGCACACTGGCGTTTCGGGGGAGATCGACGGTCCCGGAGTCGGCGGTCAGTAGGCCGGCCGCCACCTTGAGCAGGGTGGACTTCCCGCAGCCGCTCTCACCCACGATCGCCAACGAGTCACCCTGGTGCAGCTGCAGGCTGACCCCGCGCAGCACCTGCGCCGAAGTCTTGGCGCGGCGCGAACCGTGCTGGAAGGTCTTGACGAGATCGTGAAGAAGCAGTGCTGGGCTGTTGGTTTGCTGTGCGGCCGGCCATTCGGTGCGGGTGGCGGTATCCGGCTGTGAGGTGCCGGCGGCGTGACCGGCATGCAGGCAGCGGACCTGGTGCCCGGCGGCAAGCGATACCACCGGCGGGGTCATGCTCCGGCATTCCGGGGTGACCGCCGGACAGCGCTGGGCGAAGGCACATTCTGTGCCGACGCTGCCCGGCGGTGGGGGAGCGCCGGCCAGTGTCGGTAGCGGGTGCGATCGATCGGAGTGCAGATCGATGCGCGCGTTGAACAACGCAGCCGTGTACGGGTGTTGTGGGTTGGCCAGAATGGTTGCGGTGTCCCCGGTTTCGACGATCTGGCCGGCGTACATCACCGCTATGCGGTCGCACACCCGGGCCGCCGCGGCCAGATCGTGGGTGATCAGGATGAAGCTCATCCCGGTGTCGCGGCGCAGATCCAGGATCAGGTCGAGTATCTGCGCCTGCACGCTGACATCGAGGGCGGTCGTGGGTTCGTCGGCGATGACCAGGTCCGGGTTGCCGGCGATGGCCATCGCGATCATGACCCGCTGCCGCAGCCCGCCGGACAGTTCGTGTGGGAACTGGCTCATCCGCTGCTCGGGGTCGGGGATGCGGGCGGCCGCCATGAGCCGCAGGGCCTCCGCGCGGTCGCCACCGGTCGCCTCGAGGACCTGCTTCCCGATCCGCATCGTCGGATCCAGCGAGACCATCGGGTCCTGGAAAACCGCCCCCATGGTCGCGGAGCGGTGCTTGCGGCGCGTCCGCTCGCGGGCGCCGACCATGTCGACACCGGCGACTCGGATGGCGCCCTCGACCTTCGGCCGTGAGCGCTTGGGCAGCATGCCCAGGACCGTTTGACCGAGAACGGTTTTCCCTGATCCTGACTCGCCCACCACGCCGACGATCTCGTTGCGTGCCACGGTGAGATCGACGCCACGCAGCACCGGCAGCCGGGTGCGGTCACGGTGCAGGGTCACCGCGAGGTCTGCGACCTCGACGACGGCGTCGGCCGGCCCCGTGCCTGCGGTGCCGAGCAGCGTGGATCCCGCTGACGTGGTGGAGGCGGTCATGTCAGGCGCGGCCCAGTTTGACCAACTCGAGGGTGGACGGCGTACCGACGGTGTAGGCCTCCTCGACGCCGGTCAGCGAGGCGTCCACGATCATCGTGGTGGCCCGGTTGCCGATGTTGAGCCAGCACCCGGTCTGCCAGGCGAGTTCGGCGACCCGGTTGAAGGTGTCCATCGATCCGGTGGCCGCGGCCTCCGCGTCGAGTTCGTCGACACCGGGCACCTCGCAGGAGAAGAACTGCAGACCGCCGTCGGTGTCGAACTGGAGATGGGTCCAGGCGTAAGCGGTTCGGGCGTCCGGGCCGAATTGCGCGAGCAGGATCTCCGGGGCGTTGCGGGCGGCGGCCGGATCACCGACCCAGCTGAAGCGCTGCGAGGAGGTGATGGGCGTGACTGACGCCTGCAGGCCCAGCTCCGACAGTTGCGCTGCGATCCGGTCGGCCACCAGCTGATCGTCGGAGGCGTCGTTCTGATAGGCGATCTGCAGGGTGCGCTGGTCGGCCGGCATCGCGGCGACCCGGGCGCGCAACGGTTCGGTGTCGTAGCTGATGTTCTGCAGCGCGTAGCCGTCCGGTACCTGGCCCTTGGGGCTCATGGTGTCCGAGGGCTCCGACATGCCGGCCTTTTCCAGATCGGCCATCGCCGCGGAGACGTCGATCGCCTTGAGTAGATCCATCCGGGCTTCCGGCGAGGTCAGGAATCCCCGGTGTGGATTCATGTAGACCTGCTGGTTTTGCAGCGACGGGTAATTGTGCACCTTGAACTTGCTGTTGTTGGCGAACTGTTGAACCGTTGCGGCGCTGGGGAAATGGACGATCGCGCCGATGCGGCCCTGGTTGGTCTGAATGATCTGGCTGGATTCGTCGGCGACGACAGGGAAGTTGACCGTGGTGAAATGCGGCTTCTCGCCCCAGTACTCGTCGAAGGCCTTCAGCGAGTAGAACTCGTTCGTTTTCACCTCGGCCAGCGTGTACGGGCCGGTCCCCAGATCGTGGTTCTGCAGATAGGTCTGGGCGTGGTCATCGCCGGCGTGCTCCGCCAAGCCCTTCGGGCTCATCATCTGAGGCGCGTAGGCGCAGGCCAGGTAGTCCAGGAAGTCGGCGTTAGGCTTGCCGAGCCGCACCACCGCGGTCAGCGGTTCCGGTGTCTCGACCGCGACGACGTCGGCGAGCATGTAGGCCGGGCCGCCGTTGACGGCCGTGCGACGGGCGAAATTGGCCTTGACCGCGGACGAATCGAACGGGGTGCCGTCATGGAACTTCACGCCGTCACGGAGCGTGAAGGTGTAGGTCAGGTTATCCGGCGAGACGGTCCAGGCGGTCGCCAACCACGGGATGATCTTCTTCTCAGGGGTGCCCGGCTGGTATCGCAGCAGGCCCTCGTAGACATTCTTGATCAGCATCAAGGCCTGCGCGTCGTAGTAGGTGTCGGGGTCGGGCGGACCGCCGAGGTCACCGCGAAAACCCAGGTCGAGGGTGTCGGGGCTGGCCGACGGCTGCGACGCCGAGCCGCCGCACCCGGTGACCAGGGCGGCGACCGCCACCAGCGCGGCCGCCAGTACTCCGAAGACGCGTACGCGATTGTGTCCGGCAGGGCTACCAGCACCGCTTCTCATATCGATCCACCTGTCTGTCGATTGACAGGTAGACAACCAGGCATACGTTTCTGGACCGTTACCGCGAGTTTCTCCGGTGCAAAAAAACTAACCGAGGTGGTGGTGCGGCGCCCGAGGAGCCGGCCGGCGCAAAAGGTTCACACCTCAGTCACGGCCTGTGGGGGGTCGCGGTGGTCGCCGCGGCAAGCGCCGCTCGGGCCAGGTCGGCGCTCAACAGGCGCTCGGCGTCGCTGAGATCGTCCAGCTCGAGAGTGCGCAGCACGGCGTCTGCGATGAGCACGATGTCGACGTCCTCGGAGTCGGCCCGCATCCGGATGACCGTCTCGACCAGCCGGTAGGGGAGGCTCAGCCGTGTCGGATCCAGCGACAGCCCGGCCGCCGCGCGTGCCGCGGCGCACATCTGCCGGTACTTCTGCCGCAGCCGGGCATTGAGCGCGAAAAAAGACGCGAAATCCGGCAGGTTGCGGATCTCGGGCAGCATGTACAGCGCCCCGAGGTTCCACCGCTCCACCAGTAGCTGGGACATGTCGCAGCTGGCCGCGGCGTGCAACCGCACCGCCGGACTGCAATCGGCGCTCTCCAGGTGGGCGATCGCGGTCAGCGGTGCGGCGACAGTGTCGAGCATCAGCGATTCCAGGATTGCCTGCTTGGTCGGGAAATAGTAATACAGCGAGGCCTGTTTGATGCCGACCCGGAGCGCGATCTCGCGGGTGGTCGTCGCCGTGTATCCCTTGGTGGTGAACAGTTCGGCAGCGGTGTTCCGGATGGCCTGCACAGTGGCGCGTTCGTCACCCGACGTGCGCATGCCGGAAGCCGTATTACCGCCTGCACTCGCTTGGGGATGCCTTGATGCCATGTCCACCGCCCCGATCGGAATTCGAAGTGGAACTCTAGAGGACCTGAGCCGATCCGGTCCGGTGAGCGGCTCGTCATGGTTGCGCCGGGCGGCGGGGCGGATCACGGTTCGGTGCAGCTGAGACGATAGGTTGATGGTCATGAGTGACAGCGCAGCCACCGATGCCCAGGAAACCATGGGCGGCCGTCCCGCATTCGTGTCCCGCTCGGTCCTGGTCACCGGCGGTAACCGCGGAATCGGTCTGGCCATCGCTCAGCGCCTGGCCGCCGACGGCCACAAGGTCGCCGTCACCCACCGCGGCTCCGGTGCGCCCGACGGACTCTTCGGGGTGCAGTGTGACGTCACCGACAACGAGGCCGTCGACCGCGCGTTCTCGGCGGTCGAGGAGCACCAGGGGCCGGTCGAGGTGCTGGTGTCCAACGCCGGAATCTCGGCGGACGCGTTCCTGATGCGGATGACCGAGGAGCGGTTCCAGAAGGTCATCGACGCGAACCTGACCGGGGCGTTCCGGGTCACCCAGCGGGCGTCGCGGAGCATGCAGCGCAAGCGGTTCGGCCGGATCATCTACGTCGGTTCGGTCTCCGGCATGTGGGGCATCGGCAACCAGGCGAACTACGCGGCCTCGAAAGCCGGCCTGATCGGCATGGCGCGCTCGATCTCACGCGAGCTGTCCAAGGCCAACGTCACCGCCAACGTGGTGGCGCCCGGGTACATCGACACCGAGATGACCCGCGCGCTCGACGAGCGCATCCAGCAGGGAGCGCTGGACTTCATCCCGGCCAAGCGGGTCGGCACCGCCGAGGAGGTCGCCGGCGTGGTCAGCTTCCTGGCGTCGGAGGACGCGAGTTACGTCGCCGGCGCGGTGATCCCGGTCGACGGCGGCATGGGCATGGGCCACTGAGACAGATAAGGACTGACATGACAGGCTTTCTCGAAGGCAAGCGGATCCTGGTCACCGGGATCATCACCGATTCGTCGATCGCGTTCTACATCGCCAAGGTCGCGCAGGAGGCGGGCGCCGAGATCGTGTGCACCGGCTTCAACCGGCTGCGCCTGATCGAGCGCATCCTCGACCGGCTGCCGGCCAAACCGCCGCTGCTCGAACTCGACGTGCAGGACGACAAGCACCTCGACACCCTCGCCGACCGGGTCACCGAGGTGATCGGTGAGGGCAACAAACTCGACGGCGTGGTGCACTCGATCGGTTTCATGCCGCAGACCGGCATGGGCATCAACCCGTTCTTCGACGCGCCGTACGAGGACGTCGCCAAGGGCATCCATATCTCGGCGTACTCCTACGCATCGCTGGCCAAGGCGCTGCTGCCGATCATGAACCCGGGCGGCGCCATCGTCGGCATGGACTTCGACCCGACCCGCGCAATGCCGGCCTACAACTGGATGACGGTCGCCAAGAGCGCACTGGAATCGGTCAACAGGTTCGTCGCCCGAGAGGCGGGCAAGGTCGGCGTTCGCTCGAATCTCGTTGCGGCCGGGCCGATCCGGACGCTGGCGATGAGCGCCATCGTCGGCGGTGCACTGGGCGACGAAGCCGGCGCGCAGATGCAGCTCCTCGAGGAGGGCTGGGACCAGCGGGCGCCGCTGGGCTGGAACATGAAAGATCCCACCCCGGTCGCCAAGACGGTGTGCGCGTTGCTCTCGGACTGGCTGCCGGCCACGACCGGCACCGTGATCTACGCCGACGGCGGCGCCAGCACCCAGTTGCTGTGACGAGCTGACCGTGTCTCCTGACGCCCTGCTGCTGTTGTCGTTCGGGGGACCCGAGGGTCCCGAGCAGGTGATGCCGTTCCTGGAGAACGTCACCCGGGGACGTGGCATCCCCAGGGAGCGGCTGGAATCGGTTGCCGAACACTATCTTCACTTCGGCGGGGTGTCACCGATCAACGGCATCAACCGCGACCTGATCGCTGCGATCGAGGCCGAGTTGGCGCGGCGCGGCCTTCAGATACCGGTCTACTTCGGCAACCGCAATTGGGCACCGTACGTCGAGGATGCGGTTGCCACCATGCGCGACAACCAGATTCGCCGTGCGGCGGTGTTTGCGACGTCGGCGTGGGGCGGCTATTCCGGCTGCGCCCAGTACCAGGAGGACATCGCCAGGGGGCGGGCCGCGGCCGGTCCGGACGCGCCGGAGCTGATCAAGCTGCGGCAGTACTTCGACCACCCCCTGCTGATCGAGATGTTCGCCGACGCCATCGACGCCGCGGCGCAAACCCTTCCCGGGGAACTGCGGGACAAGGCGCGCCTGGTGTTCACCGCGCACTCCATCCCGCTGCGTGCGGCTTCACGTTGCGGGCCGGACCTCTACGAGCGTCAGGTGGCCCACACCGCAGCGTTGGTGGCGGCCGCCGCCGGGTATGCCACGTACGACCAGGTATGGCAGTCACGGTCGGGGCCGCCCGAGGTGCCCTGGCTGGAGCCCGACGTCGGCGACCACATGGAGGCGCTGGCGGCAGCGGGTGTCGAGGCGGTGATCGTGTGCCCGGTCGGTTTCGTCGCCGACCACATCGAGGTGGTCTGGGACCTCGACAACGAACTCGCCGAGCAGGCCGCGGCGGCGGGCATCGCGTTCGCGCGGGCCTCGACCCCCAACGCCGAACCGCGCTTCGCCGAACTGGTCGTCGACCTGATCGACGAACTGCGCCTGGGACTTCCGCCGCGCCGGGTGGGCGGCGCGGCGGTGCCCGGGTACGGCAGCAGCGTCAACGGTGCACTGTGCACCCCGGACTGCGAGAGCTGACCGGCTAGCCCCGCCAGGCCGAGTGCAGGATCGTGTCGACGGCGGCCAGCCGTGCCGAGCGCACCACGGCGGCCAGGGGCCGCAACGCGTCGCTGGCCAACTGGACCTCCGAGGAGCTCTGGAGCCCGCTCGGGATCAGGCCCGAGCTGACGGTGATGATGGCGTCGACGTGCGCGGCGTTCTCCAGCACCCGCACCGCCCGCGTCGGCGCGTGATCGGGGATGCGGTGCAGGCGGGCCGTGTCGAGCACCTGCTCGACGAGCCGGCGCGGATCGGCGACCTCGCCGCCGGCGGCGCCGGCCCGCAGTCCCCCGAGGGTGTCGGCGGCCGAGCGCACGGCGTCGCGCAGCTGGTATTCGGACTCGCCGAGGTCGAAGTGGCCTGCCGGCGGTGCCGACGAGAAGGAATACACCGTCCAGGACAGCCCGGTCAGCTCGGCCTCGAACTCGAAATCGGCGTCGGGATCGGCCGGATCCGGGAAGCTGTCCTCGTATTCGAAGTCCGGGACCAGCCCGATCGCGCCGTCCACTCCGTTGACGGTCACCGCCTCACCTGCGGTGACCGCGTCACGCCCGAACTGCGTTCCCGGCGGCAGCCCGCGGACGTCTCCGGGCACCGGCAGTGTCAACGCGATCGCCGGTTGCGTGGCGCCCCGCCCGGCCGCGGTGCGGACCGTCTGCAGCAGCGACATCGACGCCGCGTCGTCGAGATCCGGCCAGGACAACCCGGTGCGCTCGGCCGCGACCGAATCGTAGGCCGTCACCGAATGCCTTGTCGTCCATTGGGATAACGCGTCGAGGACGTCGTCCGGCGCGGCCGCGCCTGCCAGCCAGGCGTTGGCCCATACCGATAGCGAAACACTGGGGCACCACATGATGGCTGCAGTGTAGTTGTTAGCCGCTCATCGGGTCGGTTGCGCGATAGGCTGGCGTCATGCCTGTCTCGCTGATCTGGCTGATCGCAGCACTGGCGCTGGCCGGCGCCGAGGCGCTGACCGGCGACATGTTCCTGCTCATGCTCAGCGGCGGTGCCCTTGCCGCCGCCGGATCCAGCTTCGTTCTCGACTGGCCGGTCTGGGCGGACGGCATCGTGTTTCTGGTCGTGTCGGTGCTGCTGCTGGTCGGGGTGCGTCCCGCGCTGCGCCGCCGGATGCTGTCCGGCAAGGGCCTGCCGGAACCGGTCAGGGCGCTGGAGGGCAAGAGCGCGGTGGTCCTGGACCGGGTCGCCCGCCATGAAGGCCAGGTCAAGCTCGACGGCGAGGTGTGGACGGCCAGGCCCTACAACGAGAACGACGTGTACGAACCTGGCGATCATGTGACCGTCGTGCACATCGACGGCGCCACGGCGGTCGTCTCCAAGATCTAGGGAAGGAGCTCCAGGTGGACGGTGCTATCGCAGGGTTGGTCCTGCTCGGCGTGCTGGTGCTGTTCGCCGCGGTGGTGGTGGCCAAATCGGTTGCGCTGATCCCGCAGGCCGAGGCCGCGGTCATCGAGCGCCTCGGCCGGTACAGCCGCACGGTCAGCGGTCAGCTCACCCTGCTGATCCCGTTCATCGACAAGATCCGCGCCCGCGTCGACCTGCGTGAACGGGTGGTGTCCTTCCCGCCCCAGCCGGTGATCACCGAGGACAACCTGACCGTCGCGATCGACACCGTCGTCTACTTCCAGGTCACCAACCCGCAGGCCGCGGTCTACCAGATCAGCAACTACATCGTCGGTGTCGAACAGCTCACCACCACCACGCTGCGCAACCTCGTCGGCGGGATGACGCTGGAGCAGACCCTGACCTCGCGTGACCAGATCAACACCGCGCTGCGCGGCGTGCTCGACGAGGCCACCAACCGGTGGGGTCTGCGGGTGGCCCGCGTCGAGTTGCGCGCGATCGACCCGCCGCCGTCGATCCAGGACTCGATGGAAAAGCAGATGCGCGCCGACCGGGAGAAGCGCGCGATGATCCTGACCGCCGAAGGCAGCCGCGAAGCGGCGATCAAACAGGCCGAAGGTCAGAAGCAGGCGCAGATCCTGGCCGCCGAGGGTGCCAAGCAGGCCGCGATCCTGGCCGCCGAGGCCGATCGGCAGTCCCGGATGCTGCGGGCTCAGGGTGAACGCGCGGCCGCTTACCTGCAGGCCCAGGGCCAGGCCAAGGCGATCGAGAAAACCTTCGCCGCGATCAAGGCCGGCAGGCCGACACCGGAGCTGCTCGCCTACCAGTACCTGCAGACGCTGCCGGAGATGGCCAAGGGTGAGGCCAACAAGGTGTGGCTGGTGCCGAGTGACTTCGGTTCGGCGCTGCAGGGATTCACCAAGCTGCTCGGAGCCCCCGGAGAGGACGGCGTGTACCGGTACACGCCGTCGCCGGTCGACGACACACCGCCGAAGTCCGACGACGACGAGGTCGCCGACTGGTTCTCCACCGAGACGGATCCGGCGATCGCGCAGGCGGTCGCCAAGGCCGAGGCCGAGGCCCGCACCCCGGTGGAGGGCCCCGGCTACCTGTCGGCCCCGCAGGCTCCGGGCCAGCTCAGCGCGCCGAACCCGGGGGCCGACGACCGATGAGCCGGCTGACCTCGCCGCGGACCTACGCGGTACTCGCGGCCGTGCAGGCCGCCGACGCGGCGGCCTGCGTCGGACCGATCGCCCCGGTCAAGAAGGCGTTCGACGACGTCGGGCTCGCCGAGGAACTCCGCCCGCTGATCCCGGTCGTCAAGGCGGCCAGCGCCGTCGGGTTGTTGTCGGTGTACCGCCGGCCCGCGCTGGCCCGGCTGACCACCTTCATGCTGACGGTCTACTTCCTGCTCGCGGCGGGTTCCCATGTCAGGGTGAAGGATTGGAGCCCGGGGTTGGTCGCGTCGTCGTCGCTGCTCGTGCTGTTCGGCGCGATGACGGTGAAGGGCCCCGAGGTCAGGACACCGTGACCGGCGTCTGACTGCGCCGATGGCTCCTGAGCTCGTAGATCAGTCCGGCCACCCCAAGCGCCGCGGTGCACAGCGACACCACCAGCAGCACCGGGCTCACCCGCCCGGTCAGCGCGTCGCCGAACACGACGATGGCCGACGTGCCCGGCAGCACGCCGACCAGCGTGGCCAGCGTGTACGGGAGCACCCGCACCGATGACGCGCCGGCGGCGTAGTTGAGCACCGAGAACGGCACCGCCGGGATCATCCGGGTGGCGAGCACCACGGGCCAGCCCCGCTCGCTCAGCCGCTTGTCCACGGCCTCGACGCGGGGATGGCTGACCAGCCGGCTGACCTGCCAACCCGCGGTGCGGACCAGCAGCAGTGCGATGACCGCGCTGAGCGTGCTGGCGGCCACCGCGATCGGGATGCCCAGCACCGGACCGAACAGCAGACCGGCGGCCAAGGTGAACGCGGTGCGGGGGAACGGGAACACCGTCACCACGGCGTGTGCTGCGAAGAACGCCAGCGGGAACCACGCACCCACCGAGGTGGCCCAGTCGCGCAGCTGCACCGCGGTCGGCAGCGGTACGAACAATGCGACTGCGACGAGAATCACAATCCCGGACAGGACGGCCGCGAGCCTGCCCCGGGGAGCCGTCCTCAGCGTGGCGACGACCGTGGCGCCGACGGTACGAAGCGCGCTGACTACGGATTTCACGACTACCAAGGGTACGGGGACCGGGCAGATGCGCTCGGCGACCGTGACAGTGCAGTGCGCCACCGGCCCACACCGGTGTGACGCCCATCATTTAGCCTGGTGGCTGTGCAGAACCCCAGCGCCGGCGCTGCCGGCGGCGTAATCGACTCCGATCTGGACCGGTGGCGCTCCGCGGTGGCGGGTGTACTGGCGAAGTCCCTGAAAAAGGATCCCGCCGACCTGCCCGCCGAGCCCGAGCGTCTGCTCGATTCGGGTACCTACGACGGTTTCCCGATCCGGCCGCTCTACACGGGCGCCGACGAACTGCCCGAGCCCGCCCTGCCGGGTCGGTGGCCGTTCGTCCGCGGCGGTGACGCACTGCGGGACGTGAAGTCCGGCTGGAAGGTCGCCGAGGCGTTCCCGGCCGAGGCCGGCAGTGTCGCCGAGACCAACGGCGCGATTCTGCTGGCCCTGACCGAAGGCGTCAGCGCCCTGTTGCTGCGCGTCGGTGACGGCGCCGTGGCACCCGCCGACCTCGAGCGGTTGCTCGACGGCGTGTACCTGGACCTGGTGCCGGTGATGCTGGAGGTGTCCGGCGACGGCGCTGCCCACCGTGCGGCGGCCGACGCGCTGTTGAGGCTGCTGACCGGTCTGGACACCGACCAGCGCTCCCGCCTGTCGGTCGATCTCGGCGCCGACCCGCTGACGGCGCCACTGACCGGACGCCCGGCCCCCGACATCGCCGACGTCGTCGCGACCGCCGAGAAGGCGCTGGAGTACGGCACCCACGTGCGCACGATCACCGTCGACGGTCCGGTCTTCCACAATGCGGGCGCGAACGCCTCCTGGGAACTCGGTGCGGCCGTCGCGGCGGGCGTCAGCTATCTGCGGTTGCTGACCGAGGCCGGGCTGACCACCACGCAGGCGCTCGGGCAGATCAGCTTCCGCGTCGCCGCGGACGACGACCAGTTCATGACCATCGCCAAACTCCGTGCGGCACGCCAACTCTGGGCCCGCGTCGCGGAGGTCGTCGGGGAGCCCGACGCCGGGGCGGCCACGTTGCACGCCACCACGTCGCTGCCGATGATGACGGCACGCGACCCGTGGGTGAACATGCTGCGCACCACCGTCGCGGCGTTCGCGGCCGGGGTCGGGGGAGCCGACACCCTTGTGGTGCAGCCGTTCGACGTCGCGATCGCCGGCGGATTCCCCGGCACCGCACGCAGCTTCGCGCGCCGCATCGCCCGCAACACCCAGCTGCTGCTGCTGGAGGAATCGCACCTCGGCCGCGTGCTCGACCCGTCCGGCGGGTCCTGGTTCATCGAGGACCTCACCCGTCGTCTCGCCGAGCAGGCGTGGCAGAACTTCCAGGAGATCGAGGCCGCAGGCGGGTTCGCCGCCGCACGCGGACACATCAGCGCCCGCATCGCCGACGTCGCCGAGCGGCGCGCCGACGACATCGCGCACCGGCGCACCGCCGTCACCGGTGTCAACGAGTTCCCCAACCTCGCCGAAGTTCCGTTGCCGCAGCAGGATCCGCTGCCCCACGTGCAGCGCTACGCGGCGGCGTTCGAGGCGCTGCGCAACCGGTCGGACGCCCATCTGGAGAAGACGGGCGCTCGGCCCAAGGCGCTGCTGCTGCCGCTGGGTCCATTGGCCGAGCACAACATCCGCACCACGTTCACCGCGAATCTGCTGGCGTCCGGCGGGATCGAAGCCGTCAACCCGGGGCCGTTGGACGCCGCCGGTGTCGCCGCCGCCGTCGCGGCGGCCGGGGTCACCGAGATTGCCGTGATCTGCGGCACCGACGCCCGCTATGCGGGTGAGGTCGCAGCCGTCGTCGAGGCGGCGCGCGCCGCCGGAGTGCCCCACATCCTGCTGGCTGGGCCGGAAAAGGCAGTGGCAGAAGCCGATTCGAAGCCCGACGGCTACCTCACCGCGAAGATCGACGCGGTGAGCGCGCTGTCGGACCTGCTGACCCGACTGGGAGCGTGACATGACCGCCACCGAACGCCGAAACATCCAGAGCTTCGCCGACGTCCCGCTGTACGGGGAGGCCACGGTCACGGCGCCCTCGCCCGCCGACGTCGACGCGCAGGTGTCGGCCGCCGCGGCCGCGCACGGCTATCCGGCCGGCGAACTCGGCTGGTCCACACCCGAGGGCATCGACGTCAAACCGGTCTACATCGGCGCCGACCGTGACGCGATCGTCGAGGCGGGTTACCCGCTGAACAGCCTGCCGGGCGAACCGCCGTTCGTGCGGGGGCCGTACCCGACGATGTACGTCAACCAGCCGTGGACCATCCGGCAGTACGCCGGCTTCTCGACGGCCGCGGAGTCCAACGCCTTCTACCGGCGCAACCTGGCCGCCGGTCAGAAGGGCCTCTCGGTCGCGTTCGACCTGGCCACCCACCGCGGCTACGACTCCGATCACCCCCGGGTCGCCGGTGACGTCGGCATGGCGGGCGTGGCGATCGACTCGATCCTGGACATGCGCCAGCTGTTCGACGGCATCGACCTGTCGACGGTGTCGGTGTCGATGACGATGAACGGCGCGGTGCTGCCGATCCTCGCGCTGTACGTGGTCGCCGCCGAAGAGCAGGGCGTGCCGCCGGAGAAGCTCGCCGGGACCATCCAGAACGACATCCTCAAAGAGTTCATGGTCCGCAACACCTACATCTATCCGCCGAAGCCGTCGATGCGGATCATCTCCGACATCTTCGGCTACACCAGCGCGAAGATGCCGAAGTTCAACAGCATCTCGATCTCCGGCTACCACATCCAGGAGGCCGGGGCCACCGCCGATCTGGAGCTGGGCTACACGCTGGCCGACGGTGTCGAGTACATCAAGGCCGGCCTGGACGCCGGCCTGGACATCGACAAGTTCGCGCCGAGGTTGTCGTTCTTCTGGGGCATCGGCATGAACTTCTTCATGGAGGTCGCCAAGCTGCGCGCGGGCCGGCTGCTGTGGAGCGAGCTGGTGTCGCAGTTCGACCCGAAGAGCGCGAAATCGCTGTCGTTGCGCACCCATTCGCAGACCTCCGGCTGGTCGCTGACCGCCCAGGACGCGTTCAACAACGTCGCACGGACCTGTGTGGAGGCCATGGCCGCCACCCAGGGGCACACCCAGTCGCTGCACACCAACGCCCTCGACGAGGCTCTCGCGCTGCCCACCGACTTCTCGGCGCGCATCGCCCGCAACACCCAGCTGCTGCTGCAGCAGGAGTCGGGCACCACCCGGCCGATCGACCCGTGGGCCGGTTCGTACTACGTGGAATGGCTGACCCACCGGCTCGCGGAGAAGGCGCGGGCGCACATCGCCGAGATCGCCGAGCACGGCGGCATGGCCCAGGCCATCGACGAGGGCATCCCGAAGCTTCGCATCGAGGAGGCCGCCGCACGCACGCAGGCGCGGATCGACTCCGGGCAGCAGACGGTGATCGGCGTGAACCGCTACCAGGTCGACGAGGATCACGAGATCGAGGTGCTCAAGGTCGAGAACAGCCGGGTCCGCGCCGAGCAGATCGCCAAGCTGGAGCGGCTGCGCGCCGAACGCGACGATGCCGCGACGCAGGCCGCGCTGGCCGAACTGACCCGCGCGGCGGCCGCTACCGGGCAGGCCGGCGCGGACGGTCTGGGCAACAACCTGCTGGCGCTGGCGATCGACGCGGCCCGCGCCAAGGCCACCGTGGGGGAGATCTCCGACGCGCTGGAGAAGGTCTACGGCAGGCATCAGGCCGAGATCCGCACCATCGCGGGGGTGTATCGAGACGAGGTGGGCATGGCCGGCAATGTCAGCAGCGCAACCGAACTCGTCGAGAAGTTCGCCGAGGCCGACGGTCGCCGGCCCCGGATCCTGGTCGCCAAGATGGGCCAGGACGGCCACGACCGCGGGCAGAAGGTGATCGCGACGGCGTTCGCCGACATCGGCTTCGACGTCGACGTCGGCTCGCTGTTCTCCACGCCCGAAGAGGTCGCCCGCCAGGCCGCCGACAACGACGTCCACGTCGTCGGGGTGTCCTCGCTGGCCGCCGGTCACCTGACGCTGGTTCCGGCGCTGCGCGACGCGCTGGCCGACGTCGGCAGGCCCGACATCATGGTCGTGGTCGGCGGGGTCATCCCGCCGGGCGACTTCGACGAGTTGTACGCCGCCGGGGCGACGGCGATCTTCCCGCCCGGGACCGTCATCGCCGACGCCGCGGTCGGCCTGCTGAACAAGCTGGCCGACCGGCTCGGGTACACCTTGAGCTAGATGAGTCCGCCGGTCAACGAGCTCGCCGCCGCGCTCCGCAGCGGTGACCGCTCGGCCCTGGCGCGGGCGATCACGCTCGTCGAGTCAACCCGCCCCGACCACCGGCAAAAGGCGCAGGAGCTGCTACTGCAGCTCGCGCCCGAGGCCGGCAACGCCCTCCACGTCGGCATCACCGGGGTACCCGGGGTGGGCAAGTCCACGACGATCGAAGCCCTCGGCATGCATCTGATCGGCCAGGGCCACCGCGTCGCGGTGCTGGCGGTGGATCCGTCCTCGACGCGGACCGGCGGCTCGATCCTGGGCGACAAGACCCGGATGGCGAAACTGGCGGTGCATCCGGACGCCTACATCCGGCCGTCGCCGACCTCGGGAACCCTGGGCGGGGTGGCCCGCGCCACACGCGAGACGATCGTGTTGCTGGAGGCCGCCGGCTACGACGTGATCCTGGTCGAGACCGTGGGCGTCGGACAGTCCGAGGTGACGGTCGCCAACATGGTCGACACGTTCGTGTTCCTGACGCTCGCCCGCACCGGCGACCAGCTGCAGGGCATCAAGAAAGGGGTGCTCGAGCTCGCCGACATCGTGGTGGTCAACAAGGCCGACGGCGAGCACGCGGTCGAGGCCAAAGCCGCCGCGCGGGAACTCACCGGTGCCATCAGGTTGATCTACCCGCGTGAAACCCTGTGGCGCCCACCGGTTCTGACGATGAGTGCATTGACCGGCGCGGGCCTGGCGGAGTTGTGGGAGACGGTCCTCAAGCACCGCGACGTGCTCACCGAGGCCGGTGAGTTCGACGCGAGGCGGCGGACCCAGCAGGTGGAGTGGACCTGGTCGATGGTCCGCGACACCGTGCTCGACCGCGTGTTGTCGCACCCGGACGTACGTGCGATACGCGCCGAGGTCGAGCGCAGTGTCCGCGACGGCGAGCTCACCCCGGCACTTGCCGCCCAGCGGATCCTCGACGCGGCCGAGCCGCCGCCGAAAAGCGCCGGCTAACGAATCGGTAAATTCCGGATTGTTTGCCGTTCGCGCCGGAGTAAATTCAGGAGTGTGACGGGCGTCAACCACCCGGAGCGCGATGCGGCGCTCTCACACGGCCACGGGGCCGCGTTGCCCCGTGGTGTCCAGGGCGCTGCGGATCCCAACTTCTCCTGCGCGGTGCGGGCGTTCGCGCAGATGTTCCCGTGGCGCCGCCTCGGCGGTGGTGCGCTGTCGGTGTACCTCGACGGCGAACCCGTCGTCGACGTGTGGACGGGTTGGGCCGACCGCAAGGGCACCCGGCGCTGGACCGCCGACACCGCCCCGATGGTTTTCTCTGCGACCAAGGGTGTTGCGGCCACCGTCATCCACCGGCTTCACGACCGTGGCCTGATCGACTACCACGCTCCGGTGGCCGAATACTGGCGGGAGTTCGGTGCGAACGGCAAGTCGGCGATCACGGTGCGCGACGCGCTGCGGCACCGGGCCGGGCTGTCCCAGCTCAACGGGGCCGTGAAGGCCGACCTGCTCGATCACCTGGTGATGGAGGAGAAGCTGGCCGCGGCGCCGGTCAGCTGGCTGCTCGGCAAGCCCGCCTACCATGCGTTCACATTCGGCTGGCTGCTTTCCGGGCTTGCCCGGGCGGTCACTGGCAAAGGTATGCGGGACCTGATCCGCACCGAAGTGGCCGCACCGCTGAACACCGACGGGCTGCATCTCGGCCGGCCGCCGGTACAGGCGCCGACGCAGCCCGCCCAGATCATCGGCCCGCAGACGCGGCTGCAGAATCCGGTGTTCAACCTGGTGGCGCCGCGAATCGCGGCGCTACCGTTCTCGGCGGTCTTCGGCGCGATGTACCTGCCCGGTGTGAAGGCCCTGGTTCAGGGGGACACCCCGCTTCTGGACAGTGAGATCCCGGCGGCCAACGGGGTCGCCACCGCGCGGGCGCTGGCCCGCATGTACGGCGCGATCGCCAACGGCGGGCGCATCGACGGCGTCCAGTACCTGTCGGGCGAGACGGCGGCCAAGCTGATCGGCCGGCCGAGCCTGCGGCCCGACCACAGCATGCTCATGCCGCTGTCGTTCCACATGGGCTATCACGGTCTGCCGATCCCGGGCGTCCTGCCCGGCTTCGGGCATGTCGGTCTCGGAGGTTCGTTGGGCTGGGCGGATCCGCAGACCGGGGTGTCCTTCGGGTACGTGCACAACCGGTTGCTCACGCCGTTGGTGGTCAGCGACCAGGCGGGTTTCGTGACCACCGCGGCCCTGATCCGGCGCGGTGCCGCGCTGGCCCGCCGCAACGGGTATCGACCGGTGCGCGAGTACGGGGCGCCGTTCACCGACCTGACCGCCACGGCGGTCTGACCGGGGCGATCAGCGTCTCGCGCCGCTGAACCACCGAGTCTTGATCCGCCACGAATAGGCCGACGTCAACGCGAAGCCGGCGCCGCAGGCACAGGCGAACACCCACACCAGCGTGGTGCCCTGCACGGTCTGCAGCTGCGGGAACAGTGCGGTGGTGATCCGCACCAGGCAGGCGACGATGCCCATGGCCGACGCGAAGAGGTAGACGTTGGCGACCGGGCGCGAGCGCGGGTCGGTGCGCAGGATCATCAGCGCCCGGACGCCGTAGCAGAGCAGGTAGATGAGCATGCCGCAGAGCAGCAGCCAGTACAGGTTGAGCCAGAAGTCGGTGGGCACGTCGAAGAAGTCGGGACGGTAGATCGACGCGCCGTTACCGAGCCAGAACGCGGCGAGCAGCAGTGGGATGCACAGTGTCGCCGGGCGCTCGATGTGCTGACGGAAGCGTTGCTGCAATGCGTGGTCCTGTTCGAGCCGGCCCAGCGTGTTGTACACCACGGCCGACGCGGCGACGATGTAGCAATCGTGGCCGAGGTAGTCCTCGAGGTTCCACTTCCCGGTCAGAGAATGGAGCAGGGGCCCGAGTGTCTCGGAGGCCAGTGGCGACATCAACAACACCGCGACGCCCTGCAGTGCGATGTTCAGGGTCGCGGCCACCTCCCACCGGCATGACCAGGTGACGCGGCGGATCCACAAGCTCCACGCGATACACAACAGCGTGATCGCGATGAGGGATGCCAGGGCCATGAGGTGTCGCTTTCGAGCAAGACGTTGTCAGCAAATTGTAGGTGCTGACGCCGCTAAAGGGGAGGAGCGTCCAGCCGTGGCGTCAGGTCGGAGAGACGCCTGGGGCGCGCCGTTTCCACCCTTTGCGTGGTCTCCGGGGTCGCCGCCACCACCAGCGGGCCCGGTCCCGTCGCCTCGATGTACTGCCACACTTCCTGCCGGCTCATCAGCCCGAATTGAATCTGCAGATCGGGATAGCTAAGCGCGAAGCGGTCGGCGACGAGTCGCAGTTCCTCGGCGGAGGGGTAGTCGGCCTCTTTGATCCGCCGGTAATACGTGCTGCTGGAAATGCCGAGCGCGTCAATGATGTCCTTGGCGTCGATCTCTCCGTCGAGGAGATAGTCGAGCAGCGCCTTCAGCTGTCTGCCGTTCTCATCCGTACGTGGCATTTACCCACCTTAATCTGTGATCCCGGGTTTGGGCAGCCCCTCCCGGCAAATAGATATCCCGCCCTTTATTGACATAGCCGTCACAGTTTTGGGAGCAGTCTCCCAATTCTGGGACATTCGCTGTACCGTTAGCCACATGGTCGCTCCCTACATCTCCGACGAGGTCAAACAACGGCCCGTCGGCTCCGCGCCGGTAACTCTGGACGTGTTCGATCGCCCCGCGGTCGACGTGCTGCCCGCTCGTTCGCGCAAGATCGGTACCGCGCCGTCGAGCGAACTGACCGAAGAACTCGACGGCGCGGCGGAATGGCTGGGCGTGCGGGTCGAGGAGATCCTGCTGGCTGCCTTCGCCCGCACCCTGGGCCGGACCCGCGGCGACGGAACCGTCGCGGTCGACGTCACCGGTGGTCACCGCTGGCTCAACCACCCGGTTTCGGTGATGTGCGCCGCGGACGCGCCGATGGGGCCGACCGAGATGCTGCAGGGGGCGCACAGCGCGCTGGCCGGTGCGGCCGGCCACCCGGTCGCACAGTCCGAGGTGCTGCTCAATGTCGAGGACCGGGTCGACGACGGGCCGAGCGCGCGCGCCCTCGAGCTGCGCGTCCAGCGCGTCGACGGACTGCTCCAGATCGACTGGTGGTACGACGAGTCCCGCCTGGACGCGTACTCCGTCCAGGAGATGGCCGAGCAGTTCCCGCTGGCCGCGATCGAGATCACCTCGGACGCCGCAGCGCCGCTGTAACCCCGCCCGCTAAACTGGGGCGATCGGCGTCGATCCGGCCATCACCGGGGAGCCTTCGGAAGAACAGCGGGAGAGCAGGCGTGCTCCCGCTTAGTAGAACCGAACGGGTGGGCCCGTCATCGCCCTGACACGAGTGGCGCACCGATGGTGCGCAAGCGGGGTGGTACCGCGGCGCTCGCGCACCGGCGCGACGTTCGTCCCCGTGCCTGAACGTGAATTTGGCACGAGGGAGCACCACGTCCGTGACCGCATATCCGAAGCCCGCCGCTGGTGCACCGAAGTTCCCGGCGCTGGAAGCCGATGTGCTCAGCTACTGGGAGAGCGACGACACCTTCCGGGCCAGCATCGCGCGCCGCGACGGCGCACCCGAGTACGTCTTCTACGACGGGCCGCCGTTCGCGAACGGGCTGCCGCACTACGGCCATCTGCTCACCGGCTACGTCAAGGACATCGTGCCGCGCTACCGGACGATGCGCGGATACAAGGTGGAGCGCCGGTTCGGCTGGGACACCCACGGGCTGCCCGCCGAACTGGAGGTGCAGCGGCAGCTCGGCATCACCGACAAGGCCCAGATCGAAGAGATGGGCATCGAGAAGTTCAACGACGCATGCCGGGAGTCGGTGCTCAAGTACACCGACGAGTGGCGCGACTACGTCACCCGCCAGGCGCGCTGGGTCGACTTCGACAACGACTACAAGACCCTCGACATCGGCTTCATGGAGTCGGTCATCTGGGTGTTCAAGCAGCTGTGGGACAAGGGCCTGGCCTATGAGGGCAACCGGGTGCTGCCGTACTGCTGGAACGACGAGACCCCGCTGTCCAGTCACGAACTGCGCATGGACGACGACGTCTACCAGAACCGCCAGGACCCGGCGCTGACGGTCGGGTTCCGCATCGTCTCCGGTGACCTTGAGGGCGCCTACCTGCTGATCTGGACGACGACGCCGTGGACGCTGCCGTCGAACCAGGCCGTCGCGGTCAATCCCGAGGTCACCTATGTGGTCGTCGAAGCCGACGGCCGCCGCTACGTGCTCGCCGAGGCGCGGCTGGCCGCGTATGCGCGCGAGCTCGGCGAGGAGCCGGCCATCGTCGGCACCTGCACCGGCCGTGACCTGCTCGACGTGCGGTACGCTCCGCCGTTCCCGTATTTCATGGACTCGCCCAACGCTTTTCGGGTGCTGCCCGCCGAGTTCGTCAGCACCGAGGACGGCACCGGTCTGGTCCACATGTCGCCGGCCTACGGCGAGGACGACATGGCCACCGCGCAGGCCGGCGGCATCGAGGCCGTCACGCCCGTGGACGCCAAGGGCCGGTTCGACGCGACCGTGCCCGACTACGCCGGCCAGCACGTGTTCGACGCCAACCCGCAGATCATCCGCGATCTGAAGAACGGTTCCGGGCCGGCGGCGGCCAACGGCGCGGTGCTGCTGCGTCACGACACCTATGAGCACTCCTACCCGCACTGCTGGCGGTGCCGGAACCCGTTGATCTACCGGGCGGTGTCCTCGTGGTTCATCAAGGTCACCCAGTTCCGTGACCGCATGGTCGAGCTGAACCAGGACATCACCTGGTATCCCGAGCACGTCAAGGACGGGCAGTTCGGCAAGTGGCTGGCCGGCGCCCGGGACTGGTCGATCTCGCGAAACCGCTACTGGGGCACCCCGATTCCGGTGTGGAAGTCCGACGATCCGGCCTACCCGCGCATCGACGTCTACGGCAGCCTCGACGAGCTCGAACGTGACTTCGGTGTGCGCCCGGACAACCTGCACCGGCCGTTCATCGACGAGCTGACCCGGCCCAACCCCGACGACCCGACCGGCAGGTCGACGATGCGGCGCATCGAGGACGTGCTCGACGTGTGGTTCGACTCCGGATCCATGCCGTACGGACAGGTCCACTACCCGTTCGAGAACCAGGAGTGGTTCGACTCGCATTACCCCGGCGACTTCATCGTCGAGTACATCGGCCAGACCCGCGGTTGGTTCTACACGCTGCACATCCTGGCGGTCGCTCTGTTCGACCGGCCGGCGTTCCGGACCTGCGTGTCACACGGCATCGTGCTGGGCAACGACGGGCAGAAGATGAGCAAGTCGCTGCGCAACTACCCGGATGTCTCCGAGGTGTTCGACCGCGACGGATCCGATGCGATGCGCTGGTTCCTGATGGCCTCGCCGATCCTGCGCGGGGGCAACCTCATCGTCACCGAGCAGGGCATCCGCGAAGGTGTGCGGCAGGTGCTGCTGCCGCTGTGGAACGCGTACACGTTCCTGGCGCTGTACGCGCCGGGCAAGGGCACCTGGCGCACCGATTCGACGCACGTGCTGGACCGCTACATCCTGGCCAAACTCGCCGTGCTGCGTGACGACCTGACCGCGTCGCTGGACGTCTGCGACATCTCCCAGGCGTGCGACCAGCTGCGGCAGTTCACCGAGGCGTTGACCAATTGGTATGTGCGGCGGTCACGTTCGCGGTTCTGGGAGGAGGACGCCGACGCGATCGACACGCTGCACACCGTGCTCGAGGTGACGAGCCGGCTGGCCGCGCCGCTGCTGCCGCTGATCACCGAGGTGATCTGGCGCGGTGTCACGGGGGAGCGGTCGGTGCACCTGACCGACTGGCCTGAGGAGGGTCTGCTGCCCGCCGATCCGCAGCTGGTGGCCGACATGGACCTGGTGCGTGAGGTCGCGTCCGCGGGGTCGTCGCTGCGCAAGGCCAAGAAGCTGCGGGTGCGCCTGCCGCTGCCGAAACTCACCGTCGCGGTAGAGGATCCGGCCAGGCTCGAGCGCTACAAGGAGCTGATCGCCGACGAGCTCAACGTCAAGTCCGTCGAGCTCACCGACGACATCGCGACGCACGGGCGCTTCGAACTCGCCGTCAACGCCCGGGTGGCCGGGCCGCGCCTGGGCAAGGACGTGCAGGCCGCGATCAAGGCGGTCAAGGCGGGGGAGGCCGTGGTCAATCCCGACGGCACCCTGACGGCGGGCCCGGCGACCCTGACTCCGGACGAGTACACCTCCAAGCTGGTGGCCGCCGATCCCGACTACACCGCCGCCCTGCCCGACGGTGCGGGCCTGGTGGTGCTCGACGGCACGGTGACCCCGGAGCTGGAGGCCGAAGGCTGGGCCAAGGACCGGATCCGCGAGCTGCAGGAGCTGCGCAAGTCCACGGGGCTCGAGGTGTCCGACCGCATCTCGGTGGTGATCTCGGTGCCGACCGAGCATCAGCAGTGGGCGCAGACCCACCGTGACCTGATCGCCGGGGAGATCCTGGCGACCAGCTTCGAGTTCGGCGATCCGGACGGCGGGGCCGAGATCGGCGACGGAGTGCGGGTCGCGATCACCAAGGCCTGAGCCTGTCCGGGCTCACCCGTCGGTGACCCGCGCCCCGCGGCCGGCGAACGCCACCACGTCACCGGGGCGCAGTTGCCTGCCGCGTCGCCGTTCGGTGTCGCCGTTGACGCTGACCAGGCCGTCGGCGATCACGGACTTGGCGTCGGCGCCCGAGTCGATGAGCCCTGCCAGCTTCAGGAACTGCCCGAGCCGGATCGACGCGTCCCGGATCGGGACGTCGGTGGGCTCGGCGCGCGGGGGTGCCATACCGGTCACGGTATCCGCCAGGCCTAGCATCGGCGGATGTGGCCGCCCGATGGGTCCTGCATTTGGACATGGATGCGTTCTTCGCTTCCGTGGAGCAGTTGACCCGGCCCACGCTGCGCGGACGGCCGGTGCTCGTCGGCGGACTCGGCGGCCGCGGTGTCGTCGCGGGCGCGAGCTACGAGTCCCGGGTGTTCGGTGCCCGCTCGGCGATGCCGATGCACCAGGCGCGCCGGCTGGTCGGCGCCGCGGCCGTGGTGTTGCCGCCCCGCGGGGTGGTCTACGGGCTGGCCAGTCGCCGGGTCTTCGAGACCGTCCGGGCCAAAGTGCCTGTCCTGGAACAGTTGTCGTTCGACGAGGCGTTCGGTGAGCCCGCCGAGTTGGTCGGCGCGTCCCCGGCTGAGGTCGTCGCGTTCTGTGAGCAGTTACGGGCCGAGGTCGCCGAGGCCACCGGGCTGGTGGCCTCCGTCGGTGCGGGGTCGGGCAAGCAGCTGGCCAAGATCGCGTCCGGGCTGGCCAAACCGAACGGCATCACCGTGGTGCCCCGCGACGAGGAGCGGGCCCTGCTCGACGGTCTGCCGGTGCGCCGGCTGTGGGGCATCGGGCCGGTGGCCGAGGAGAAGTTGCACCGGCTGGGCATCGAGACCATCGGCGGCTTCGCCGCCCTCAGCGACACCGAGGTGGCGAACATCCTGGGCCCTACCGTCGGTCCCGCACTGCACCGGCTGGCGCGCGGCATCGACGACCGGCCGGTCGCCGAGAACGCCCCCGCCAAACAGATCAGCGCGGAGTCGACGTTTCCCGAGGACCTCACGACGATGACGCAACTCGCCGAGGCCGCCGGACCGATCGGCGAACACGCGCACCGGCGGCTGCTCAAGGACGGCCGCGGTGCGCGCACGGTGACCGTCAAACTCAAGAAGTCCGACATGAGCATCCTGACCAGGTCCGCCACGTTGCCGTACGCGACCACCGACGCGGGCACCCTGATCGCCACCGCCCGCCGGTTGATGCTCGACCCCGTGGACATCGGCCCCATCCGGCTGATCGGCGTGGGGTTCTCCGGGCTCTCGGAGGTGCAGCAGGAATCGCTGTTCCCGGATCTGGAGCTGATGGCCACCGAGGAGGTCACCGGCACCGGGGTTGCCGAACCCGCCGCGAACCCGGCTCCGTCGGCGCCGGAATGGCGGGTCGGCGACGACGTCGCGCACCCCGACCTCGGGCACGGCTGGGTGCAGGGTGCGGGCCACGGCGTGATGACGGTGCGCTTCGAAACGCGCAGCAGCGGCCCGGGACCCACGCGTACGTTCCGCGCCGACGATCCCTCGGTCACCCGCGCGAACCCGGTGGACAGCCTGGACTGGCCGGAGTTCGTCGCGCGGCTCGGCCGCCAGGACACTCCGTGAGCTTCAGCCCCAGCGGGCGAACACCTGCTCGGGCGCGGCCGCCGCGGCGAGCGACGCCATCAGCAGCACCCGGGCCTGCGGCGGGCGCAGCCGGGGGACCACGAACGCTCCGGCGTCGACCAGGTCACGGCCCGGACCGTAGCCGGGGCTGACCCGTCCGCGGTCCCGCGGCCTCGGTGTCGTGGTGAGCTTCGCGGGCAGCGTGTTCGAGGCGCTCGGACTGAACAAGGTCGCCACGTCGGATCTGCAGAGCTTCGCCGGGCGCATCGTCGACGATCACGGCAAGGTTCGCCCCTACCTCGGCGCCCTCCGCGCCGCGCACGCGCCCCGCGTCGACATCGTGGCCGCCTATCCGGGCGCCGCAACGGCTGCAAAAGGGAAACTTCGACCTTGGCTGATCTCCGCTGATTTGAGCGCGCCGTTTCGTCCGGTTCACCGGTGATGCCGTATGTGGGTACTACAACTGCCCAACCCTGACG
>NZ_LMVQ01000247.1 GCF_001545925.1 Mycobacterium sp. NAZ190054
TGATGTTGAGCGCCGTCGACTTGCCGCATCCGCTGGGCCCCAACAGGGAGAGGAACTCCCCGTCCATGACATCGAGGTCCATCCCGCTCAGCGCGATCATCTCGTTGCCACCGCTGTGATACGTCTTGCTGATCCCGCTGGCTCGAACCAGGGGGTCGGTCTTGGTCATGGTCATGGATTCCATCGCGGTTGCCGTCAATCCTCAGCCGGTGTAGTTCGCTGCTTGTTCCTTGACCTGCGCCCGGTCGAAATCGTTGGCGAAGTCCAAGAATTGGGTATTGAGGAAGGTGTCGAGGTCATACGCCGACGAGCTCTCCATCGTCGAGGCGATGGTATCCAGGAAGATCCTCGTCTCCTCGGGATCGTGCGCCCCGATGCGCTCCGGGTTCTTCGGCGGGACCTGGGTCAGCGAGAGGTCGAAGCGAAGCAGTCCCTGGGACACTCCGTCGGCATTCTCCTCGAACGCCGCCGGGTTGGCCTCCCTGAGGAAGTTGATGCACGCCTCGTTGTTGGCAAGGCAGAACTCGATTCCCATCGCGGTGCCGCGCGAAAGCGCCTCCAACGCTTCGGGTTTGGATTCGATGACCTTCGACGTCGTGATGATGCCACGGGCCGGGAAGCCTTTGAACTCCTCAGGCGTCAGGTCGTCGAGGTTGAGGCCGGCGGTCTGCAGGCCGAAGATGTCGTTGTAGGCCGTCGAATACGCGTCGACGGATTTGTTGGTGATGGCCGCGAACGTCTCCGGACCGCCGTCTCCGATCGGGATGATCGTCACGTCGCTGATCGGGTCGATACCCTCCTTGCGCAGCGCCGCTTCGAGGAATGCGACCTCACCGCCACCCGCCTCCGACACGCCGATCTTCTTGCCTCTCAGGTCGGCGATGGACGCGATGCCCGAGTCGTTCGGGGCGAAGACGCCGAAGATCGCGCCGGTGCTGTAGGTGAAGATGTTGACAACGTCCTGACCGCCCAGCAGTGCCTCGCCGACGGTCGGCATCGACGGATTGCCCGCCTCGAGGTTGCCGGCGATGAGCTGCTCGATGGCGTCACCGCTGCCGCCGGTGGGGACGAACTCGACGTCGAGCCCGAGGTCCTCGTAATAGCCGAGTTCGTCGGCGGCCAGCCACCCCCACCATTCGGCGGTGAACGTGTCCGTGGCGGCCATGCCCATCTTGATGGTCTGCATACCTCCGCTCTCGGTGCTCTCACCGCCGCCCGAGGAGCAAGCGGCCAGGACCAGCGCTCCACTCGCCATGACGGCGAGCGCGGCAAGTCGTTTCTTCATCGCGAATCTCCTTTGGTCCGGATTTTCTGCAAGAGCAACAGTGCATGGAGGGTGGTGGGTGGTGTGACGGCAGACTGTTTCTCGATACCAATGTGACAGGGCTAACAGCCCGTGTCAAGACACTGTCTCGTTTTTCTGGACGCCTGCAAGCGCGTCGAGAATCGCGGCCGTCATATCGGAGGTGCGTGCCGTTCCGCCGAGATCCGGTGTGCGTACATCGGTCTCGGCCAGCACGCGGCGGATGGCGCCCAGGATCGCCTCGGCGGCGTCGGGATGGCCGAGGTGGTCGAGCATCATCGCGGCCGACCAGATCTGCGCGATCGGGTTGGCCACACCGGTGCCCGCGATGTCCGGGGCGGAACCGTGCACCGGTTCGAACATCGAAGGGTGGTCCCGTTCCGGGTTGAGATTCGCCGACGGCGCCATCCCGAGGCTGCCGACGATCGCGGCGCCGACATCGCTGAGGATGTCGCCGAACAGGTTCGATCCGACGATGACGTCGAGCTGACCAGGATGGCTGACCAACCGGGCGGCCAGAGCGTCGACGTGCATCGACCGGTAGTCGACGCCGCGATGCCTGGCGACGACCTCGGCGGCGACGTCGTCCCACATCGTCATCGTGTGGATGATCCCATTCGACTTGGTGGCCGATGTCAGTCGGCCGCTGCGTGATTCGGCGAGCCGAGCGGCGTACTCGACCACACGCTCGATCCCGCGCCTGGTGAAAACCGCCTCCTGGACGGCGAACTCGTGCGAGGTGCCCGAGAAGACGCGGCCGCCGACTTCGGAGTACTCCCCCTCGGTGTTCTCCCTGACGATGAGGATGTCGATGCCGGCCTCCGTGTCGCGCAGCGGGCTCGGCACACCGGGAAGCAGCACTGCCGGCCGCAGGTTCACGTACTGGTCAAAGGCCCTGCGAATCGGAACGAGCAAACCCCACAACGACACGTGGTCCGGCACGCTCGGATATCCGACCGCCCCCAGCAGGATCGCATGGTGACCGGCCAGCGTGTCGATGCCGTCGGCGGGCATCATCGCCCCGGTCTTCAGGTACGTCTCGCAGCTCCACGGATACTCGGTCCACTCGACCGAGAATCCGAAGGGGCCCGCGAGCGCCTCGACCACGTCGATCGCCGCGGGCATCACCTCCTGTCCGATGCCGTCACCCGCGATCACCGCGATGCGGTGAGGTCCGGCGGCGGGCACTACTTTATGGCCATCGGGTTGACAGGCGAGCCGACGCCCTGGGTGATGGGAAGCGGTGGCGCGCAGAAGAAGAAGTCGTACTGGCCGTCGGCGGCGCAGTCGGTGGCGAGCTCCTCGAGGTCGAAGATCTCACCCACGAAGAGCCCCATCGCGACGATGAAGACGCAGTGCAGCGGCTGGAAGACGTCCGGCGTCTCGTTGGGCAGGACCTCCATGCCCCACGTGTCGGTGGCCACACCCGCGATCTTGCGTTCGGCGACCCACGGCACGCTCGCCAGACCCAGGCCCGGCGCAGGGCCGCCCGCGTAGTCGCCCCAGTTGCCGCGACGCTCACCCAGCTGACCCGTGCGAATCATCACGAAATCGCCTTTGCCGACGATGACGCCGTGGGCCTGTTCGCAGCCTTCGAGGTCCTCGGAGGTGATCGCGTAACCGGGTTCGAGCGCGTCGACCCCCTTGTAGCGGGCGATGTCGAGCAGCACGCCGCGGCCTGCGACGCCGTCGCGGGCCTGGGTGATGTCGTTGACGTGGGCGCCCTTGCTGGTCACCTGCCTGGCCGGGAAGCCGTTGTACATCTTGTCCTCGAACATGATGTGCGCCAGAGCATCCCATTGGGTGCCCGACTGCAGCGGCATGATGATCATGTCGTCGGTTCCGCGGATGTGGCGGTCGTTGCCGCCGTAGAAGTCGTCGATGATGGTGCCGGAGACGACGTCACCGCCGTCGCGGAACATCAGGTGGATGGGGTTGAACCGGCCGAAGCCGCCGATCTGCGGGCCGTTCGAATCGACCGGGAGTGCGAGTGAGATCCGCTTGCCCGACCGGATGCTGGATGCGGCGCGGGCGACGTCCTGCTCGGTGCAGTGGTTCAGCGTGCCACGCTGGTCCTTTTCACCCCAGCGACCCCAGTTGGAGTAGGTGGCGCTGAGCTCGCGCACGGTCTCGACGTTGGGCTTGGTGGAGATCGACGTCATCGATCGGTCCTCCCTGTAGATGTGTTGGTTGGTTGTCAGAGCGGCGCGGGCTGCGCCGATCCTTTCGGCGCTACGGCGTCGATGTCGGTGACGACGTCGATCAGGACTGGTCCATCTGCCGCGACGGCCTGCGCCATCGCGCATTCGAACTCGCCGGCCTTCTCTACCCGAATACCCTTGACGCCAAGAGATTCCGCTACCCGGGTGTAGTCGACGTCGTTGAAGTGCCACAACTCGTGATGGCGCCCGTGCAGCGAGCCGCCGTAGGCGACGGTGTACGGGTTGATCTCCTGGTTGAGCGAGTGGTTGTTGTTCACGACGGCGATCAGCGGGACATTCCACCGGGCCGCGGTCTCCAGCTCGCTCAAGTGGTAGAGCAGACCACCGTCGCCGGTGAACAGCACGACCCGGCGGTCCGGACGTCCGATCTGCGCGCCGATGGCCGCCGGCAGCCCCCACCCCAGAGAGCCTGCGGCGCGGAGGAATCCCTGCCCGGCGGGGAGATCGAGGTGCGCGGCTGTCCACATTCCGGCGTGCCCGGTGTCGGCCACCACCAGCGCATCGTCGGGCAGCAGTCCGCCGAGGCGGTCGGCGAGCCACTCTGGTCGCAACGGAGTCCGCTCGCCGACGTGCTCGGCCACCGAGGCACGCCACCGGCGCGCCAGTTCGGCGGTGCGCTCCACCCATTCGGGTCGCTGCTGCGAATCCGACGCGAGCGCCTCCAGCAAGGCGGTGAGGCCGAGCTTGGCGTCACTGACGATCGCGACCTCCGTCTCGAAGTGACGGCCGATCTCGCGCGGCTCGATGTCGAGGTGCATCACCCGTGTCGATCGCGCCGGGATCTGCCAGTTGAGCGTGAGCTGACTGCCCGTCTGGCTGCCGACGTAGAACACCAGGTCCGCCTCGAGCAGCGCCTGGTTGGCGCTGGCGCGCGCATACAAACCGGGGATGCCCACGAGCAGTGGATGGTCGCCGGGAACGGTGTCCTTGCCGTTCAACGACGTTGCGATCGGAATGTCGAGCTTTTCGGCCAGCGCGACGATCTCCGCGCCCGCTCCTGATGCGCGCACACCGCCGCCCGAGACGATGACAGGACGCTGCGCGGCGCGCAAGGCCTGCGCGGCCGCGGCGATGCTGCCCGGATCCGGCGCGATCCGCAGACCGGGAAGCGCACGGATCTGCGGAGAGGGGACTTCGGCGTCGAGGGTGTCGTTTTCGATGTCGTCTCCGGTATGCCCTGCCAACTCCAGATGTGTCGGCCCAGGCTTGCCCACCGTCGCATCCCGGAAGGCCTGGTCGAGTTGGTCGGGTAGCCGGTCGGCGTGCATCACTTGGCGGCTGGACCGGGTGACCGGCTTGAAGAGCGGGAAGTCCTCGATCTCCTGGTAGTAATTCCGCCCCCGGCTCCAGCGGTAGGGTCCGCCGGTCATGGCGATCACCGGCGAGCACCCGAGATACGGATCCCGCAGGCCGGCAGCAAGATTGGCCGCGCCCACGTTCTGCGCCATACAGATGCCCGGGCGACCGGTCGCTCGTGCGTAGCCGTCGGCCATGTAGGCCGCCGACTTCTCACCGTGGGTGACGATCCTCTGGATAGGCGTGTGCTCCATCTCGACGAGCGTGCGACTGAGGACCGTGGGGACGAGGAAGACCGCGGTGACGCCGTAGGCGTCCAGCGACTGCGCGAGATATTGCGCGCCCGTCATAGAGGGCACATTCACCATCCTGTCTTGTTTTACGAGACATTGTCTTGAGAGAGACTGCCAGTGTCGTGGATCACTGTCAACACCCAAAGTGAGACGGCGTTGCAGATTTTGGCCTTGCCGTCGACCTGGCCGACAGCTTGACCGCGCTCGTCGGAAGCGGCGAATGTGAATTGGCCGGGTTCTTCAAACCCGGCAGTGTCGCGACATCCCGTCGTCGGCGAGGATCGCGACCGGTCCTCTGCGGCGAGAACGACCGGAACCCGGGACGGAACCCGCTAACGTGGTGGCCATGGGGTCACGGCGCCTCCTTTACCGCACCTTGTATCGGGTGGGGTTCACACCATGGGACGGGCACCCCATGGCCGGCAGCCTCACGTCCCTCGTCGAATCCGGTTCCCTGACCCCCACCACCGCACTCGACCTCGGC
>NZ_LMVQ01000248.1 GCF_001545925.1 Mycobacterium sp. NAZ190054
CGCGGTCACGGTCGGGACTCGGTTGGGTTGCTGCTGGCCCTGTCCCCCGGGCCCGACGGTGCGGTGCTGACCGTCGTCGGAGGGTCCGGCGCGCCGACTCCGGTCACCCTGCCCGGTCCGGTCACGGCGATGGCCACCGACGGTGCGGGCACGGCGTACCTGTCGACCCGCGGCGGCTACTACCGGTTCGACGTGCCGACCGGCGAGGTGGAGAAGGTCGACGTCGAGGGCCGGGACGGGGTGGATTTCACCGCGGTCGCCCGGCGCGACGACGGCCGGCTGGTGCTCGGCAGCGCCGACGGGACGGTGTACACGCTGACCTCCGACACGGCCGTCGGCGCCGAGTTGAAGATCTTCGCGCGGGTGGACGCCCTTGTCGCCCAAGGGGATACCGCGGTGGTCCTGGACCGGGGGCAGACCTCGGTGACCAGCCTGAACGCCGAGGGCACCAAGTCCGAACACGCCCTGCGCGCCGGTGAGGGCGCCACCACCATGGCCGCCGACGGCGCCGGGCGGGTGCTGGTCACCGACACCCGCGGCGGCGAGCTGCTCGTGTACGGGCTGAACCCACTGATCCTGCGCCAGCGCTACCCGGTGCCGGATGCGCCGTACGGGGTGGCCGGCTCGGCGAGCCGGGACGGATTGGCGTGGGTGGCGCAGACGGCAACGAACACCGTCGTTGGTTACGATCTGGCAACCGGCATCCCCGTCGAGAAGGTGCGATATCGAACCGTGCGGCAACCCGACTCCCTGGCATTCGACGACGCGTCGAACACCCTGTACGTGGTGTCCGGCGCGGGTGCGGGCGTCCAGGTGATCCCGGAGGCCGGCCGGTGAGCCGCGGCAGGATGCCCGCCGCATGGGACAAGGTGGTCTCCGAGGATCCCGGCGAATACGAGTGGATCCCGCTGCGGCTGCCGCCGGAGGTGACCCGCATCAACGCGTCGACCCGGCTGTCGATCGAAGCGGAGTACCGCGGCTGGGAGCTGACCCGGGTGCGGCTCTACACCGACGGGTCGAGGCGGGTGCTGTTGCGCCGCAAGAAGCGTCCCGGCACCACGCCCGGGCCCGACCAACCGGGGCCGTAGATGTACACCGCGCTGCGTAGGGCGCTCTTTCTGGTGCCGCCCGAACGCATCCACACGTGGGTGTTCGCCGGGCTGCGCACCGCGACGCGTCCCGCACCGCTGCGCCGGCAGCTGACCCGGCGACTGGCCCCGCGCGACCCGATCCTGGCGAGCACCGTGTTCGGGACGCGGTTCCCGGGGCCGCTGGGCCTGGCGGCGGGTTTCGACAAGGACGGTGCCGGCGTGCACACCTGGGGCGCGCTGGGGTTCGGCTACGCCGAGATCGGCACCGTGACCGCCCAGGCGCAGCCGGGCAACCCGCCGCCGCGGATGTTCCGGCTGCCCGCCGACCGCGCGCTGCTCAACCGCATGGGGTTCAACAACCACGGGGCCGCGGCGCTGGCGTCCCGGCTGGCCGGGCAGGTGCCCGACGTGCCGATCGGCGTCAACATCGGCAAGACGAAGGTGACACCACCCGAACGCGCCGCTGAGGACTACGCCGAGAGCGCGCGCCTGCTCGGCCCGCTGGCGTCCTACCTGGTGGTCAACGTCAGCTCACCCAACACCCCCGGCCTGCGCGACCTGCAGTCCGTCTCGTCGCTCGGGCCGATCCTCTCGGCCGTGCTCGCCGAGACGTCGACACCGGTGCTGGTCAAGATCGCCCCGGATCTGGCCGATGCGGACATCGACGAGATCGCCGATCTGGCAGCCGATCTGGGGCTGGCCGGCATCGTCGCGACGAACACCACGATCTCCCGCGACGGGCTTCTCACCCCCGGGGTGGCCGAACTCGGCGCCGGCGGGATCTCCGGCGCGCCGGTGGCCCGGCGGGCGCTGGAGGTGCTGCGCCGGCTGTACGCGCGGGTCGGCGACCGGCTGGTGCTGATCAGCGTCGGCGGGATCGAGACGGCCGACGACGCGTGGGAGCGCATCACCTCGGGCGCCTCGCTGCTGCAGGGCTACACCGGGTTCGTGTACGGCGGCGGGCTGTGGGCCAGGAACATCAACGACGGCGTCGCCGTCCGCCTCCGTGAGAACGGATTTGCAAGCCTCGCAGAGGCGGTCGGCTCGACTGCGCGTTAGCGATTTCGGTGTAGTTGGTCACTCTCAGGTTGACCAACTACACCGAAATCACAGGGTCAGTTCTGTTCGTAGGTGCCGGTGATCAGCGCGCGGGCGATGGCGTGCCCGAACAGGTTGAACCCGAGGTAGGCCGGGGTGGCGTCGGCGGGCACGTCGAGTTTCTCGACGCCGACGGCGTGCACGGCGACGATGTAGCGGTGCGGGCCGTGCCCGGCCGGCGGCGCAGCGCCGATGAACCGCTTCAAGCCGGCGTCGTTGGCCAGGGTGACCGCGTCACCGGGGAATCCGCTCGCGCTGCCGTCACCGACGCCGGCGGGCAGATCGGTGACCGTGGCGGGCAGGTTGAACACCGCCCAGTGCCAGAACCCGGACGCGGTCGGGGCGTCGGGGTCGTACACCGTGACCGCGAAGCTGCGGGTCTCCTCGGGGAACCCCGACCAGCTCAGCTGCGGCGAGATGTCGGACCCGCCGGCGCCCATGATGCCGCTGACCTGGTCCTTGCCCCAGGGCTGCCCGTCCTGGAACGACTCCGAAGTCACGGTGAAGGTGGGCAACTGCGGAAGGAACGAGTACGGGTCGTAGTCGAACGCCATGGGGAGGGATCCTTTCAGTTGGAGTACTACGAGTGCAGCAGGAAGTGCTCGAGGACCTGCGCGCCGAACGTCAATGCATCGACAGGTACCCGTTCGTCGACGCCGTGGAACAGGGCCGCGAAGTCCAGATCGGGCGGCAGCCGCAGCGGCGCGAAGCCGAAGCAACGAATCCCCAAGCGGGCGAAGTGTTTTGCGTCGGTGCCGCCGGAGAGCATGTAGGGCACCGTGCGCGCGTCGGGGTCGGCGGCCAGGATCGCGTCGTTCATCGCCGCGAGCAGTTCGCCGTCGAACGGGGTCTCATACGACGGCAGGTTGGTGATCCACTCGCGTTTGACGTCCGGGCCGATCAGCTCGTCGACCTCGCGCTCGAACTCGGCGAGGCGCCCGGGCAGCACCCGGCAGTCGACGACCGCCTCGGCGGTGCCCGGGATGACGTTGGCCTTGTAGCCGGCCTTGAGCATCGTCGGGTTGGCGGTGTCGCGCAGCGTGGCGCCGACGATCCGGGCGATCCCGCCGAGTTTGGCCACGGTGCCCTCGATGTCGGGTGAGGCGGGGTCGAACGTGTACCCGGTCTCCTCACCCACCGCGGTGAGGAACTGCTCGACCGATTCGGTCAGCACGATCGGGAAGCGGTGTCGGCCCAGTCTGGAGACCGCCTCGGCGACCGCGGTCACGGCGTTGTCGTCGTGCACCATCGAGCCGTGCCCGGCGCGGCCCCGCGCGGTCAGGCGCATCCACAGCATCGCCTTCTCGGCGGTCTCGATCAGGTACAGCCGGCGGTCCCCGCCGTCGCGGCGCGGCACGGTCAGCGAGAAGCCACCGACCTCCCCGACGGCCTCGGTGACGCCCTCGAACAGGTCGGGGCGGTTGTCGACGAGCCACTTGCAGCCGTAGTTGCCGCCGGCCTCCTCGTCGGAGACGAACGCGAACACCAGGTCGCGGGGCGGCACGATGCCCGCGCGTTTGAAGTACCGGGCGACCGCGATGATCATCCCGACCATGTCCTTCATGTCCACCGCGCCGCGGCCCCAGACGTATCCGTCCTCGACGGCGCCGGAGAACGGGTGCACGCTCCAGTCCGACGCCTCGGCGGGCACCACGTCGAGGTGACCGTGCAGCATCAACGCGCCGCGTGAGCGGTCGGCGCCTTCCAGCCGGGCGAACACATTGGCCCGGCCCGGCGCGCCCGCTTCGATGTATTCGGTGACATACCCCACCTCGGAGAGCTGATCGGCCACCCAGCGGGCGCATTCGGCCTCGCCCTTGGTGGTGGCGGGCTCGCCGGTGTTGGAGGTGTCGAACCGGATCAGCCTGCTGACGAGATCGACGACCTCGTCGGCCGACCTGACTCCACCATCCGTTTGACCACTCACATGTCCCTTTCTAACACTGCCCGCCTCGCCTGGTTTGGGCCCGGGGCGGCTCATCCGTTAGCCTTAGCTGCCGCACAGCAGGTCCGAGTGGCGGAATGGCAGACGCGCTAGCTTGAGGTGCTAGTGCCCTATTAACGGGCGTGGGGGTTCAAGTCCCCCCTCGGACACTCTTCTAGTACACGTCGCGCACGTAGCGCTTCTCGGCCACCATCTGGCGCTTGTACTCCCGCGCCGCGTCGGGCTTCATGCCGCCGTGGGTGCGGATGATCTCGGTCAGCGTGTCGTCGACGTCCCTCGCCATCCTGGTGGCGTCACCGCAGACGTAGAAGTGCGCGCCGCCCTCGAGCCAGCGCCACACGTCGGCGCCGTGCTCGGCCATCCTGTCCTGCACGTAGACCCGCTTGTCCTGGTCCCGGGAGAACGCCAGGTCGAGCCGGTTCAGGAAGCCGTCGTCGGCCATGTCCTGCAGGTCGTCGCGGTAGTAGAAGTTCTGGTCGCGGTGCTGGTCGCCGAAGAACAACCAGTTCGGTCCGGTGTGACCGAGGGCGCGGCGTTCTTGCAGGAAGCCGCGGAACGGGGCGATACCGGTACCGGGCCCCACCATGATCATCGGGGTGTCGGAGTCCTGCGGTGGCCGGAAGTGCGGTGAGCGCTGCAGGAACACCGGCACCGGGATGCAGTCCGGCAGGTCGGCGAGGTAGGTGGAGGCCACCCCGCCGCGCGGGCTGCCGTCGGCGCCCGGGTACCGCACCACCGACACGGTGAGCTGGATCTCGTGCGGGCTGACCAGCGGGCTCGACGCGATCGAGTACTGCCTCGGCGTCAGCCGCACCAGCACCTCCTGCCACTGTTCGGCGTCGGCGCGCACGGTGAACTCGCCGACCAGGTCGATCCCGTTGCGGTTCACCAGCCACTTGTCGAACTCGCCGCGGTCCTTGCGCAACCGCTTGGCGACCCGCGGCTCCGGACAGTGCTCGGCGACGAAGCTCACCAGGTTCGGCGTCACCTTGCACACGTCGTAGTGCGACGTCAGCGCCATGCGCAACGGCATGGCGGCCCCGTCGACGACCACCATCTCGTTGCCGCTGAAACCTGTTGCCGTGAGCCATCGTTCGACGACCTCGGGCGGGTTGATCACGTAGACGCCCAGCGAGTCGCCGGCGCAGTAGGTCACGTCGTAGCCGCTGATGTCGAATCCGAACTGCCGCACGTCCTTGGCCGACCCCGCGGGCGTCAGCCGGTGGTTCCGGCACATCGGCGCGGCGATCGGGTTGGCCCGGGTGAACAGCGTGGGCCCGGCCGGCGGACCGGAAGACCCCGGGACGCCGGTTGTCGGCGGGCCGGACGGCGCCATCAGGTCGACGACCGAGTCCGCCCAGCGCTCCAGCGGTTCGTCGTCGTAGGCCTCGCATTCGGCCCGCTCGAGTACCCGGGACGCGCCGAGGTCGGTCAACCGGGTGTC
>NZ_LMVQ01000249.1 GCF_001545925.1 Mycobacterium sp. NAZ190054
GTGCCGGGCCCACCCGGCAACGGCACGTTCGAGATGCCTTTCCACGACCCGCAGGAGGTGAGCACGAGGGCCGCCACCGACAGCGCGACCGAGCGGCGCACCACCTTGGTCCACTTCGTCATCGCGACAGCCGTATCCTGCTCGTCGGCACGGTCACCGCCGGACTGCGAACCCCAGAAGGTGTGCGGCTCTGCCCCGACGTCCCCGGCCATCGGGGATGCGGTCGAGCCGAGCGACCCGAGACCCTCCCGGGCGTAACGGTCGCCGAACAACTCGTCCTCCCGGCCGCCGTCCTGCCCGAGCTGCGGTCCACCACCCGGCAGTGCGGGTTCGTACGCGTGGCCGTCGTCTGCCGCCGGCCTGCCGAAGGGATCGCCGAACGGGCCTTCGTCACGGCGGCGGCTCCGGGCGCGGACCACGGCGAAGGCCGCCAGACCGGCCAGCAGCAGCAGCGGGACGATGGCCAGCAGCCACCACCAGGTCCACTTCAGCCCGGAACTCTCGCTGTTCTCCGAGGCCTGCGCCGGCGGCGGTGGCGCCTGCGGGGGCTGATCGCCCGGCACCTCAAGACCGACCAGTTGCGGCGCGAGCCCGGCCGGTTCGGTGCTGAACTTCTTCGCCTCGGTGTCCCACGAGATGACGCCGCCGCTGAACCGCTGGGTGATCACGTCGCCGTCCTGCGTCTGATCGGCCACCGGTGCGCCGAGTTCCCCGGTTGCGCCACCGAGCTTGTCCCACGCCGCGTTCATCGCCCCGCGCACGATCACCGCGCCGTGGTCGGGGGTCCAGAAGATCACCGGTTTGTCCTCGGCGGCGAACGCACTGATGCGGCTCGCCGGCGCGAGGCCGCCGTCACGCTCGCTGGTGATCGGAAAGCCGAGGTCGCCTTCCGGACCGCCCACACTCTCGTACTTGGCCAACACCTGGCCGGTGACGACGTTGGCGCCGGTCTGCGGACTGTAGAAGATCTTGCCGTTGACGAAGTCCTGGCCCATCCCGTCGGCGCCGATCTCGTACGGCTCGCCCTCGGCGGCGCCGAGCGGTCCCAGCGGCCCACCCGCTGCGCGGCGCGCCGCGTTGATCGCCGTGACCGGATCGTCGGGAACCTCCAGGCCGGCGAGCTGGCCGGCCAGTTCGGGGGGCACCGTGGTGAACGTCTTGGCACGCGAGTCGTACGACAACTCGCCGCCGGTGAACCGCTGGCTCACGACCGAGCCGTCGTAGGTCTCGTCGTCAGCGGGCACCCCCAGCACGCCGGACGAGCCACCCAGCCTGTCCCACGCCGCGTTGATCGCGCCGCGGACCACCCTCGCGCCGGTCGCCGGCGTCCAGAAGATGACCGGATTGTCGGGAGCACTCAGCGTGCTGTTGCGGCTGCCAGGGGCGCGGCCGGGGCCCTCGTCGATGGTCGGGAATCCGAGGTCGCTGTCGGCGGGGCCGCCGAGCGACTCGTACTTCTCCAGGATGGCGCCCTGCATGAAATGAGCGCCGGTGGCCGGGGTGAAGAACATCTTCCCGGCCGCGAAGTTCTGGGCGAAACCATCACCGGCCGGGTAGACGTCACCCGAGCGGGGACCCAACGGCCCGGTGTCCCCACCGCCGGCCTGCCACGCCGCGGTGATCGCGTTGTTGGCCTCGACCTCGGGTTGCGCCGCCGCGGGTGGGGCCAGCAGGAGCGCCACCGCGACCCCCAGCAGCCCGACGGTCAGACGACCGACCAATCCCAGGCGCAGCGTCGGCTGCCGGCTCATTGTTCCTCCCCGCGGTCGGCGACTGGTCCTTCTGCAAGCTCCTGCAAAATTCTGGAAAAGCTACCGCGTCCGTTCACTTTGCTTCAGTGAACGTCGATAGCCAAGCCACCTCGCCGAAATCCAGGCCAAGAATATGCGGTGGACCTGCGGCCTGCGAGCGCATCGCCGCCGGTCACACGCCGAGGCTGCGCCCGATGATCTCCTTCATGATCTCGGTGGTGCCGCCGTAGATGGTCTGCACGCGGGCATCGAGGTACGCGCGGGCCACGTCGTACTCGCGCATGTACCCGTACCCGCCGTGCAGTTGCAGGCAGCGGTCGATCAGATGGACCTGCTTCTCGGTGGAGTACCACTTGGCCATCGCGGCCTGCTCGACGGTGAGTTTGTCCTCCAGATGCAGTTTGATGAATTCGTCGACCATCATCCGCACCACGGTGGCCTCGGTGGACAGCTCGGCCAGCAGGAAGCGGCTGTTCTGCTGGCTGCCGATGGGCCTGCCGAATGCCTTGCGCTCCTTGGCGTACTGCAGCGTCACGTCGAGCACGGCCTCCATCGCGGCGGCGGCCATGATCGCGATGCTGATCCGCTCCTGCGGCAGGTTCTGCATCAGGTAGATGAAGCCCTGGCCTTCCTCGCCGAGCAGGTTCTCCGCCGGCACCTTGACGTCGGTGAACGACAACTCCGCGGTGTCCTGCGCGTCGAGACCGATCTTGTCCAGTTTGCGGCCCCGCTCGAAGCCCTCCATACCGCGTTCGACCACCAGCAGCGAGAAGCCCAGCGCGCCCTTGTCCGGATCGGTCTGGGCCACCACGATCACGAGATCGGAGTGAATCCCGTTGGTGATGAACGTCTTGGCGCCGTTGAGCACGTAGTGGTCGCCGTCCCGGACCGCGCGGGTCTTGATGCCCTGCAGATCGCTGCCGGTGCCCGGTTCGGTCATCGCGATCGCCGAGATGAGTTCACCGCTGCAGAACTTCGGCAGCCACCGCTGCTTCTGCTCCTCGGTGGCCAGCCGGATCAGATACGGCGCCACGACGTCGTTGTGCAGGCTGAAGCCCAGACCGCTGTACCGGGCGGCGGTGATCTCCTCGGTGATGATCGTGTTGTAGCGGAAATCGTCCACGCCGCCACCGCCGTACTCCTCGGGCACGGCCATGCCGAGAAAACCCTGCTTGCCGGCCTCCAGCCACACGTCCCGGTCGACGAGCTTGTTCTGCTCCCACTCCTCGTGGTGCGGCCCGACGTGGCGGTCGAGGAAGGCGCGGAACGAGTCCCGGAACATCTCGTGCTCCGGCTCGAACAGCGTGCGCTGGTAGGCGATGACTGATTTGGCTTCGGGTGCGCCCATGCCGTCAACCTACCCCATCCAACCGGATGGTTGGTCCACTGCCGGAGCGGCGCCGCCTACTCTCGTGGCCGTGTGCGCAGCTCCGACCAGCCTCACGCACTGGGGCGCGTTCACGGCCACGGTGGAATCCGGCGACATCGCGGCGGTGGCTCCGTTACCCGGTGACCGCGACCCGTCTCCGGCACTGGGAAATCTGCCCGGGTCGGTCCGGCACGTCTCCCGCATCACCGCACCGGCGATACGGCGGAGCTGGCTCGACGACGGCCCCGGCCCCGACGAGCGGCGCGGTGCCGACGAGTTCGTCACGGTGTCGTGGGACGAACTCACCGAGCTTCTCGCCGGCGAACTGCGCCGTGTCATCGACACCCACGGCAACGAGGCGATCTACGGCGGCTCCTACGGCTGGTCCAGCGCCGGGCGGTTCCACCACGCCCAGAGTCAGGTCCATCGCTTTCTGAACTGCCTTGGCGGATACACCTTTTCGCGCCACTCGTACAGCCTGGGAGCGACGGGGGTGATCATGCCCCGCGTGGTGGGCACCCACGACGACCTGTTCAAACGCTCCACCCAGTGGGATGTCATCGTCGAACACACCGAACTGATGGTGTGTTTCGGCGGTGTGGCGCTGAAGAACACGGGGGTCAACCACGGCGGCACCACCGCCCACCCGGCCCGCGACGCGCTGGACCGGTTCCGCGCGCGTGGCGGTCACATCGTGTCGTTCTCGCCGCTGCGGGACGACGTCGACGGCGACTGCGACTGGTATGCGCCGGTGCCGGGCACCGACGTGGCGATCATGCTGGCACTGGCCCACGTGCTGGCCACCGAATCGCTGGCCGATCGCGAGTTCCTGTCCCGGTACTGCACCGGTTATGAGAAGTTCGAGCGCTATCTGCTCGGATCCGACGACGGGATACCGAAATCGCCGCAGTGGGCCGCACCGATCTGCGGGCTCGACGCCGACGACCTCACCGGGCTGGCCCGGCGGATGGCGGCGAACCGCACGATGGTGACCGTGAGCTGGTCGCTGCAGCGCACCCGCCACGGCGAGCAGGCGCCCTGGATGGGGTTGACGCTGGCCGCGATGCTCGGCCAGATCGGCCTTCCCGGAGGCGGCTTCGGTCACGGTTACGGGTCGATGAACGAGCCGGGGCTGGCACCGCTGCGGTGCGGGCTGCCCCGGCTGCCCCAGGGGATCAACCCGGTCAGCACGTTCATCCCGGTGGCGGCCGTCAGCGACATGCTGCTGCACCCGGGCGAACCGTTCGACTACAACGGCCTGCGGCTGCACTATCCCGACATCAGACTGGTCTACTGGGCCGGCGGCAATCCGTTCCACCACCACCAGAACCTGCCCCGGCTGCGACGCGCGCTGCACAGGCCCGACACCGTCGTGGTACACGAACCGTACTGGACGCCGATGGCCAAGCACGCCGACATCGTGGTTCCTTCAACGACTTTCGCCGAACGCGACGACTTCTCCGGCTCCCGCAACGACCCCGTTCTGATGGCGATGCCGAGGCTCACCGAGCCCTACGCACAGTCCCGCGACGACTATGACACGTTCGCCGCGCTGGCGCGCCGGCTGGATGTCGCCGACACCTTCACCGAGGGGCGGACATCACGGCAATGGCTCCGTCCTCTCTACCAGACATGGTCGGTGACACTGAGTTTCGAGATCCCACCGTTCGACGAGTTCTGGCGGGCGGGCCGGCTGCGACTGCCCACCGACGACGGGCTGACCCTGCTCGCCGACTTCCGCGCGGACCCGGCGGCACACCGGCTGGCCACTCCTAGCGGGCTGATCGAGATTTTCTCCGCCGACATCGCGAGCTTCGGCTACGACGACTGCATCGGACACCCGGCGTGGTTCGAACCCGACGAGTGGCTCGGCGGTCCGCGCGCCAGCCGCTACCCCCTGCACCTGCTGGCCAACCAGCCCGCCGGCCGGCTGCACGGCCAGCTCGACGGTGGCGCCGTCAGCCAGGCCTCGAAAGTCGCCGGGCGCGAACCCATCCGGATGAACCCGGCGGACGCCGAGGCCCGCGGCGTGACCGACGGCGACGTGGTGCGGGTGTTCAACGACCGGGGCGCATGCCTGGCCGGGGCGGTGCTCGACGACAGGGTGCGGCGGCAGGTGGTGCAGCTGTCGACCGGGGCGTGGTTCGACCCCGCCGACCCGGCCGACCCGGACTCGATGTGCGTGCACGGCAACCCGAACGTGCTCACCGAGGACGTCGGGACCTCAGCGCTGGCGCGAGGTTACACCGGGGCGCACGTGCTGGTGCAGATCGAGAAGTACACCGCCGCACCGCCTCCGGTGCGCGCGCATCACCCGCCGGTGTTCGCGGTCCGCTGAGCGCCCGAGCGTGGCCTGCGCCGGCGCGGGCCACGGCCACGATCGGGAGAGGGGCGTGGGGGGGAGGGGGGGTGGTGTCGGGGGGTGGGGGGGAGTGAGTG
>NZ_LMVQ01000250.1 GCF_001545925.1 Mycobacterium sp. NAZ190054
TACGCCGACCACCGAGATCTCCCCTCTTCCCCTCCCCGCCGCTCTTCCGATCTGGACTTCAGCCGGTACCTGCCCACCGACGTGTCGCCGCTGCGGGTGTTCGGGTTCACCACCGCCGGCGCCCGCGTTCGGGTGCCCGGACGTTCGGCGCCTAGACTCGCCGGTGATGACATCTACACCGAATGACCTGGACGCGGCTGTTCGCGCCGCGCTCACCAAGGTGATCGACCCCGAACTCCGGCGTCCGATCACCGACGTGGGCATGGTCAAGAACGTCACGGTCGAGCCCGACGCCTCGGTGCACGTCGAGGTCTACCTGACCACCGCGGCCTGTCCGAAGAAGACCGAGATCTCCGACCGCGTCACCCGCGCGGTGCAGGATGTCCCCGGCACCGGCGCGGTCACGGTCAGTCTCGACGTGATGAACGACGAGCAGCGCGCCGAACTGCGCAAGCAGCTGCGCGGCGACTCGCGCGAACCGGTGATCCCGTTCGCCCAGCCCGGTTCGCTGACCCGGGTGTACGCGGTCGCGTCGGGCAAGGGCGGTGTCGGCAAGTCCAGTGTCACCGTGAACCTGGCGGCCGCGATGGCCGCCCGCGGCCTGTCCGTCGGGCTCCTCGACGCCGACATCTACGGCCATTCGGTGCCGCGGATGATGGGCACCACCGACCGGCCCACCCAGGTCGACTCGATGATTCTGCCGCCCGTCTCGCACGAGGTACGGGTCATCTCGATCGCGATGTTCACCCAGGGCAACACACCGGTGGTGTGGCGCGGCCCGATGCTGCACCGCGCGCTGCAGCAGTTCCTCGCCGATGTGTACTGGGGCGATCTGGACGTCCTGCTCCTCGACCTCCCTCCGGGCACCGGTGACATCGCGATCTCGGTGGCCCAGCTGATCCCCGGCGCCGAGATCCTCGTGGTCACCACGCCGCAGCTGGCCGCCGCGGAGGTGGCCGAGCGGGCCGGCGCGATCGCGCTGCAGACCCGTCAGCGCATCGCCGGCGTCGTGGAGAACATGGTCGACGGACCGGTCATCAAGATGTTCGGGGAAGGCGGCGGCCGCCACGTCGCCGAGAGCCTGTCCCGCGCCGTCGGCGCCGACGTGCCGCTGCTGGGCCAGGTGCCGCTGGATCCGGAGCTGGTGGCCGCGGGCGACTCCGGCGTGCCGCTGGTGCTCAGCGCACCCGACTCCCCCGCGGGCAAGGAGCTGGGCAAGATCGCCGATGCGTTGTCGAGCCGCAAGCGCGGCCTGGCCGGGATGTCCCTGGGGCTGGATCCGGCGGGCCGTTAGCGGCCCGGTTCAGGTGGCGTCGGAGTCGAACGGCGTCGCACTCGACGGCCGGGCGCCGGCATCCGGCGCGTTCTGCGCGGCGGCCGCCGGTCCGGGGCTCGACTGGGGTTTCTCCGGCGGGCTCGGCGGTTTGCCGTTCTGGTCGAACTTGCCGGTGAAGATCGAGTCGTCGCCGTCGAGAAGGTGTTTGGTCAGCGCCGCGCGCGGGGTCATGCCGCGCAGCTTCTGCAACTCCGACAACGGCTCTCGCAGGTCGTCGAAATCCGAACCCAGCTCCTCGCGCAGCTGACTGGTCGCGCCGGTGACGTAGTCGCGCACCTGACGCACCGCCCCCGCCGTCCAGCGGATGGCCCCGGGCAGCCGCTCCGGCCCGAGGATCACCAGACCGGCGATCACCAGAACCAGCATCTCGCCCCAGCCGACGTTCGCGAACATGACTACGTGCTGTCGTCGCCGTTGGGGGTCACCGTCAGCGTGACCGGCCGCCCGTCGCGGAGGACCTCGACAGGCGCCGGCTCCCCGATCTTGAGCTGACGCACCGCGACGATGAACTCGTCGGCGTCGGCGACCTCACGGTCACCGACCTTCACGACGACGTCGTTCTCCAGGATGCCCGCGCGTTCGGCAGGGCTGTTCGGTGAGACGTCGGCGATCTGCGCGCCCTTGGCCACGTCGTTGCTCACCGACCGTGCGGTCAGCCCGAGCGTCGGATGGGCGATCTTGCCGTCCCTGATCAGTGTCTCGACGACCTGCTTGACCTCGTTGACCGGAATCGCGAAGCCGAGGCCGCTGGCGCTGTCGGACAACGACTTCCCCGCGGTGTTGATGCCGATGACCTCGGAGTTCATGTTGATCAGCGGACCGCCGGAGTTGCCGTGGTTGATCGACGCGTCGGTCTGCACACCGTCGATCACCGTGTCGGTGTCAGAGCCGTCACCGGACAGCGGGACGGGTCGGTGCAGCGCGCTGATGATGCCGTGGGTGACCGTGCTCTTCAGGCCGAGCGGGGCACCGGCGGCGATCACCTCTTCGCCGACGCGCAGCTTCTCGGAGTCACCCATGCGGGCGACGGAGAGGTTGTCCACGTTGTCGACCTTGAGCACCGCCAGATCGGTCTTGGGGTCGCGGCCGACCAGGTTCGCGGGCACCTCCGAGCCGTCGTTGAACACGACCGACATCTGGAACTCGCTGGGGTTGGTGGCGGCTTCGGAGATGACGTGGTTGTTGGTGACGATGTACCCGCGGCCGTCGATGACGACGCCGGAGCCCTGCGAGCCCTCCCGGTCACTGGTCGCCTCGATCGTCACCACCGAATCAGCCACTGCGGCAGCGACTTTGACGAACTGTCCGGCGGCCTCCTCGCCGTCGCCACCGCTGGTCTCCAACGTGACCTTCGAGGTGGTGAAGGCGGTGACCACCTCGGCGGTGGTGCGCCCCACCCAGCCGCCGGCGACGCCGATGAGCAACGCCGTGATGCCGAGCACGACGAGCGCCACGTAGGAGACCTTGCCGCCGAACAGCACGTCGCGCACGCCCAGCTTGCCCACCGGTGCGGCCACCTGGGCGGACCCGGTGGGGGCCAGCGCGGGGGTGCCCAGCGCGACCGGGGCACCCGGATTGCGCCACGGATCGTCGAGTTCGTCAACGTCGCCCTCACGCTCGGCCTCCATTGCGCCGGCATCGGTGGGATGGCGTTGCAACGAGTCGCCGCCCGGATAGGGGCGGCCGAAAGCCTCGGCCAGCACCGGGTCCGGCGCCTGGTCCCTGGGGGTGTACTCGCCCTGGTCACGATGCTTGTCGGCGCCCAGGAACGAGCCGCTCACCCCGGCGGGTCTGCCGAATGCGCGCTGAGCGGCCGGATCGACCGGCGGACGCGACACCGGCCGCGGCTCAAGGCGTTCCCGACCGGTCTGATCCAGATTGGTCACCCGTACATCGCCCTTTCATGCCCTTCCACGGATTCAGCGGTCTTCTCGCGCCGTTCTGACAACCCCCGGCGACGGTGCCAGCAATCGTGGTCGATTTCGGTTCTAGCCTACCGGCGCTTACGGCGGGATCGCTGCGTGCCGTCAGCTAAGGGCGACGGATCAGGTGGCTGCGGATTTTCCATCGGGGTGTGGTTCGGGATCTGGGACAACAGGCCCAGCAGGGAGCTCGGCATCGCGACGGGCCGCGACTCCCGCAACGCCTCGCGCGCCTGTCGCTGGGCGTCGACCTCCAGTGCGCACTCCGGGCACAACGACAGGTGGTGCGCGGCCCGCAGGTGCGCCGACATGCGCAGCTCGCCGTCGACGAACGCGGCGATCGCCTCGATGGACAGGTGTTCGGTGGAGCCGAACTGGCGTGGACCCACCGGGTCGTTGCTCTGCGACGCGAGCTGGGTCGGGAGCCAGGAGAAGGCTCGGCGGAACGCGTGTCCGGGATCGACCACCACCTGGCTCCTCTCCACTCGGCGTCGTGTGGGCTGTGCTGCCGACGATGTACCTCGAATGTAGCGCGGCACGCTGCGCGGCATCTGCCGAACGTCAGGCGGAGCGGGCGGCGTCCCGGCCGGCGCCGGCCTCGGAGTGACGGGCGAGGTACTCGCGCAGCGCCTGCCTACCCCGGTGGATACGGCTGCGCACGGTGCCCAGTTTGACGCCGAGCGTCGCGCCGATCTCCTCGTAGGACAGACCCTCGATGTCACACAGGACGACCGCGGCGCGGAACTCCGGCGCCAGCGAGTCCAGGGCGGCCTGCAGGTCCGGACCCAGCCGCGAATCGTGATAGATCTGCTCCGGGTTCGGCTCGTCGGCGGGCACCCGGTCGTAGTCCTCGGGCAGCGCCTCCATCCGGATACGTCCGCGACGGCGGACCATGTCGAGGAACAGATTGGTCGTGATGCGGTGCAACCAGCCTTCGAACGTGCCGGGCTGGTAATTCTGCACCGACCGGAACACCCGGATGAACGTCTCCTGGGTCAGGTCCTCGGCGTCGTGCTGGTTGCCCGACAACCGGTAGGCCAGGCGATACACCCGGTCGGCGTGCTGGCGGACCAGTTCGTCCCAGCTCGGCATCGCGGCCTTGTCGCCCGTGGCGTCGAACACCGCGGTACCGGTCAACTCGTCGGTCGGCTCGACCCACTCGGCATCGGTGAACTGCTCCAGGTGCGCCATGGTCACCGGTGCAGCGACGGGAGCGGCCGCGGGGCCGTGCGTGGTGGTCGTCGGATCCTCCAGGTCGTGCGGAAAGCGGCCCCCGGTTGACGACCGCTCGTCGTCGACAACAACGCGTGCCGGGGGGTTGTTCCCGGCACGCGTGGAGTCGGTGCGTGCGCTGTTTGCGCCGTCTCTCATGCGATCACGGTCTCCTGTGCTGGTGTGGCAGGCATATGAGCAAACTGAACTTTCCCTGAGAAACATCGCTACCCGGTTTTCGACCAGCGGAAACGGGTCGGGGGCCGGCGAAATCCGGCGTCCCCGGCCGGGCGTGTCGTAGTCGCGGGCGACGCGGACTTGGCTCTACGCTGCGGGCATGGCCAGCACCGACGAGCCCGGCGCCGAATCCGGCGATTCCACCGCCCGGGCCCGGCAGGCCGAGGCGATCGTCAATCACGCCGAGCACTCGATCTCCGAGGACGACATCGTCGCCGCTGCGCGCGAACGGGCCGTCGACATCGGCGCCGGCGCCGTGACCCCCGCGGTGGGCGCGCTGTTGTGCGTGCTGGCGAAGCTGACCGGCGCCCGCGCGGTCGTCGAGGTCGGCACCGGCGCCGGGGTCAGCGGGCTCTGGCTGCTGTCGGGCATGCGCGAGGACGGCGTGCTGACCACCATCGACGTCGAGCCCGAACACCAGCGCATCGCCAAGCAGGCGTTCACCGAGGCCGGCGTGGGTCCCGGCCGGACCAGGCTGATCAGCGGCCGGGCCCAGGAAGTTCTGACCCGGCTGGCCGACGAGTCCTATGACCTGGTGTTCATCGACGCCGCACCCGCCGACCAGCCGCATTTCGTCACCGAGGGCGTCCGGTTGCTCCGCCCCGGTGGCGCGATCGTCGTGCACCGCGCCGCGCTCGGCGGTCTGCTGTTCGCCCTTCAGGGGTTCGGCGCGGTGGCAGGCAGCCCGATGACCGGCACCACGACGTGGTCTGTGCTGGGGCCGATCATCGCGATCGTCGGTGTGCTCGTCGCCGTCGTCGGCTGG
>NZ_LMVQ01000251.1 GCF_001545925.1 Mycobacterium sp. NAZ190054
ACACTCCCTGAATCTCGGTCCAGCCGTGCTTCGGCTGCGCGGCCACCCACGGTAGGCGGAACAACCTAAGTCAGGCTAATCAATTTTCGCTGGGCTGGTCAGACCGCGACAGACTATTTACCGCGACGCCCGGTCCCGGTAAGTTGCTACCGAGCGTCAACCGAGCGGTTGGCCGATCTGCCCCCTTCTCCAGCCGTCGAAAGGTCTGCATGTCCGAGATTCGATCACTGTGGATGGACGACGACCTCGCGGCGCTGCGTGACCTGGCGCGCGCCTTCATGGAGAAGGAGATCCAGCCGAACATCGACAAGTTCACCGAGCAGCATCACGTCGACCGCGAGCTGTGGAACAAGGCCGGCGAACTGGGGCTGCTGTGCCTGTCGGTGCCCGAGGAGTACGGCGGCGGAGGAGGCACGTTCGCGCACGAGGCAGTGCTGATCGAAGAACAGGCGCGCATCAGCGACTCGTCGTGGGGCGCCAGCCTGCACAACGGCATCGTCGCCCACTACCTGGTGGCCTACGGCAGCGAGGACCAGAAGCGGCAGTGGCTGCCGAAGATGGCCAGCGGTGAAGTGGTCGGCGCGATCGCGATGACCGAACCGGGTACCGGTTCGGACCTGCAGAACGTGAAGACCAAGGCGGTCCGCGACGGTGACGAGTACGTGGTGAACGGATCGAAAACGTTCATCACCAACTGTCAACAGGCGGACTTGAACCAACCTGCTAGGCGCCGAAGAAGGGCAGGGCTTCGTCCAGCTCATGCAGCAGTTGCCGCAGGAACGGCTGATCATCGCGGTGGCGTCGGTCGCGGGTATGGAGGCCGCGCTGGAGCAGACCCTGCGCTACACCAAGGAACGCCAGGCATTCGGCAAACCGATTTTTGCGTTCCAGAACACCAAGTTCAAGCTCGCCGAGGTCGCCACCGAAACCAAGATCGGCCGGGTGTTCATCGACGACTGCATCGTCCGCCATATCAAGGGCGAACTCGACATTCCGACGGTGGCGATGGCCAAGTGGTGGACCACCGAGCGGGCGATGGCGGCCGTCGACGAGTGCATGCAGCTGTTCGGCGGCTACGGCTACATGACCGAGTACCCCATCGCCAGGATGTGGACCGACCAGCGCGTGCAGAAGATCTATGCCGGCACCAACGAAATCATGAAGGAGATCATCGCCCGCACGCTCTGAGATATTTACCGGGACGATTTGTCTCGGTAAACTCGCGGTCAGCAGTCAGCATCCAAGGAGGCAACGATGCGGTCGCTCCTGTCCCGCCCCGCCGAACTCGAATCCGACTACCGGGGCCTATTGGAAGTGCTGTCCGCCGGATCCGTGCGCCGGCGTTTCGACCCGTACCTCGATATCGCCTGGGATTCACCGGAGATGGCGCTCGACCCCGACGATCCGCGGTGGGTGCTCTCCCCGAACGTCGACCCGTTGGGTGCGACGGCGTGGTACCAGAGCCAGCCACTGGACCGGCAGATCGAGATCGGTCGCTGGCGCACCCTGAACACGGTCAAGGTGGGTGCGGCGTTCGAGACCATTCTGATCCGCGGGCTGATGGCGTTCATCATGAAGCTGCCCAACAACTCGCCCGAGTTCCGGTACGCACTGCACGAGATGACCGAAGAGTGCAACCACATCCAGATGTTCCAGGAGCTGATCAACCGGTCCGGAACGGACGTCCCGGGTATGCGGCCGCTGTTCCGCCGGTTGTCGCCCTACATCGGCCTGTTCGGCCAGTGGATGCCGATCGGGTTCATGGCCGGCATTCTCGCCGGTGAGGAGCCGATCGACCATTTCCAGAAGGCGCTGCTACGCGAAGGTGCCGAGCTCCCGCCGGCGGTGCTGCGCACCATGCAGATCCACGTCGCCGAAGAGGCCCGGCACATTTCCTGGGCGCATGAGTTCATGAAGACGCATGCGCCGACGATGTCGTGGCGCATGCGGGCATTCGCCTGCTTGGCGTTCCCGCTGGTGCTGCGGTGGCTGTCGCACGAGATCATGGCTCCACCGAAGTCGTTTCGCGAGCAGTTCGACATTCCGGAAGAGGTCATCAAAGAAGCGTTCTGGCGCAGCCCGCATTCGCGCAAGATCCTGGTCGGCTACTTCGCCGAGACACGGGCGCTGAGCGAAGAGATCGGCTTGCGGAACCGGGTCGGCCGCTGGGCGTGGAAGCGCTGCGGCATCGACGGCGAGCCCGCCCGGTACCGTGGCGAGCCGGATCGCAGGGCAGCCTCAATCGCCTGACGCCGCAACTACTTACCCGTGAGCGCGGCGACGACCGCCATCAGCGGTTCGTCCCGGCTCACCTCGAGTCCGATCGAGCGGGACGCGCCGTCCAGGACATACCAGGCGTAGTCGGCCAGGTCGGCGACCATCTCCTCGCGTGACCGGGTCGGCGCGACGCCACGAACCCACGCGAACAACGTGGCCTCGACCATCGTCACCACGGCGAACGGAACGGTCTTGAACGCGGCATCGTCGACCCCGATCGAGCCGGCGATGGCGGCGATGATGCCCTCGGCGCGCCTGGTCATGCGCTGCTTGAGCTCGCTCACCGCATCCAGGGAGCCGTCGCCCTCGAAAGTGGGTCCGCGGCGGGCAAATTCGTGCAGCCGCGGGTGATCGAGCATCCAATCGACGACCGATTCCACTGTGCGGCTGAGAATTTCACGCAGCGAACCGGTCGTAATGTCGAGCTTGGCGTCCAGCACCGCCGCGAAGTCGCTGACCAGATACGAGCGAACGCGGCGTTCCAGTTCGTCCTTACTGCTGAACTGACGGTAGACCACCGACTTCGCCAGCCCCGCCCGCTTGGCGATGCTCTGCACGGAGAAGCCGGCATCGGACGGACTCTCCTCGATCAGTTCGATCGCCGCCTGCAGAATCTGTGTCCGCCGCTCGACGTTGTGTTGTTGCCAGCGTGCCTCGTACCCGCTGATTGCGGTGGTTCCCGTGGCACCTGGCATGGGCCAAGGATACTCAGCCGGTGCTATGTCGCGAACACCTGCGCGTCGTCGGCGAACGCCTTGAACTCCAGTGCGTTTCCGGCGGGATCGCGCAGGAACATCGTCCACTGCTCACCCCCCTCGCCCTTGAATCGCACGTACGGCTTGATGACGAACTCGACGTCGGCGTCGCGCAGTCGGTCCGCGAGCCGGTGAAGGTCGGCGATGGCATCGAAGCTCGGGTACCAATCATGTCCGAATGTTACCGGCCTCAGTAGCCGTTCCCGGGCGTCGTCACCCACAGCACGGTCGTCGGCCGATCGAAGCGGGTTACGGGGTCGGCCAGGACGGTGACGGGCGATGGTGCCAGCCGACCCCACCAGAAGGGCGGCTGTGTGCGGAAAGCGGGAATCAAGAAACAGCTGAACCGGGCGTTGAGCGCAGCCGCGGTGCGCTCAGCACTTCACTATCCGCCGCGCCGCCTTTCCGGCCAGGTGAGGCCGGACCAGTCGCCACACCTCGTATACCGCATCATGCACACGCCACGTGTCTGAACCGAGGATGCGCACGGCGAGCACATCGCGACGCACGCTCGCGCCTGCTCGGATCGAGCCGTCGGCGGAGAGGGCGGCCTCGACCCGCGCGGCCAGCGCATCGTCAGGATGCCCGTAGACCACGATCGTGCCGAGCACGCAGTCCCCGCCCCAGGCACGAGCGATCTTGGGGACGTCGGCGTCCTCGGCGATCAGGTTGTCGAGATACCGGGGCACGCTGTCCACATCGACTTGGAAGCGGGACCTCAGCGCCGAGAAGCCGAACAGTTCGTCGTGGCGGAAGTGTACGCGCCCGGCGACCGTTACCTCTGCCGCGAACAGCCGCGAGGTGGCGGTCAGCGAGAAGCGGGTGTCGCGCACCGCCCGGCAACCGGCATACGGGATCACCTCATCGGGCAGGTACTCCAGCAGAGCGTCAGGGGCCACGTCGAACCGGTAGGACTCAACGGCTCCGCCACCGTTTTCGCAGCGGTAGAACTTGGTGGCTTCGGTCGTGGTGACCAGGACCCGGGTTCCCGAGTCCATGGTGAGTTGGAACAGTCCGCTGTCGCCTTCAACAAATCCGCCACCGGAGTTCTGCACCAGCAGGAACGGTTGATCGTCGTTGTCCTGGTAGTGGGCGCCGTGCCATTGGTAGGGGATCCGCCGAAAAGTGGGCTGCAGGCGTGTCTGTCCGCATTCGACCTTTGCGCGGACGAACAGAGATCCGTGTTTGCCGATCTCACCGGAGCCGACGGCGGATGCGCCCAGGGCGACAGCTGTCATCGCGGCAATGCGGCATCGAGGAACATGAGGTCGCGTTCGATCCACTCGATCACGTTGTCTAAGCCCTTCTCGGACATTAGATCGGTGAACAAGAACGGCCGCTCCCCACGCTGCTTGAGGGAGTCGCGGTGCATCACATCGAGGCTGGCGCGAACCATCTCGGCCAGGTCGATTTTGTTGATTACCAACAGGTCCGACTTGGTGACTCCAGGTCCGCCCTTGCGCGGGATCTTGTCGCCGCCGGAGACGTCGATGACATAGATGTGGGCATCGACGAGATCGGGGCTGAAGGTGGCAGCCAGGTTGTCACCTCCGCTTTCGACGAAGATCAGGTCGAGGTCGGGGTGACGGCCCACCATGGTGTCCACCGCATGCAGGTTCATCGAGACGTCCTCACGGATGGCGGTGTGCGGGCAACCGCCGGTTTCCACGCCTATGATTCGGTCTGGCGGTAATGCCCCACTGCGGGTGAGGAATTCGGCGTCTTCACGGGTAAAGATGTCATTGGTGATCGCTGCCACAGAATGATTGACCGACATCTTCCGGGCCAACCGTTCGATTAGTGCGGTCTTGCCGGAACCGACGGGGCCTCCGACGCCGAGACGAATCGGTTTACGCATTGGAGCAGTCCTTTCATGAGATGCAGAGTCGCGTGGTCAAGCGCTCATGGCGCATGCCGGCGATCTCCAGGAGTGGAGTCATGGAACAGATGTCGTCGAGGGTCATGGTGGCCGCCCTGTCGGCGCAACGCTGCACCAGGTCGCGGCTGTCGGCCAGCAGTCCTTGTACATCACGTTGCCCGAGAGGTAGCAACCTGCCCACCACGCCCACCAGATTCGAGTACGCGGTGAACAGGTAGGCGCTCACCGCCGTCTCCCGTGCCACATTGTGGGCTCGGGCGTACACCCCGAACACGATGGCTGCGTGGCCGGCCGCGGTTCCGCTGCGAGTCGCGTCGGCATACGCGTGCCCCTGGACGCCGAAGGCCTCTTCCACCGTCCGCAGTGTGGCTCGGCCGGTCACCGAGCTGGCCTCGAACGCCTCCCTACTGGATTTGATCGCGGTCAGGGTCTGGTCGAGTGCGAGCAGTTGGTCGATCTCGTCGAGGCGGTGAGCGTCGTGTGCCAAGCCGACCGCGACACCCTCGGTTGGTGCCACACTCAGTTCGAGCCACTGATCGGCGTACTCGTGC
>NZ_LMVQ01000252.1 GCF_001545925.1 Mycobacterium sp. NAZ190054
GGCGGCCGGTATACATCCTCGGCGCGGTGCTGGCGGCCACCTGGGGGTTCTTCGCGTTCCCGATGATGAACACCGGCGACTACCTGATGATCATGGGCGCGGCGGTGCCCCCGCGCGCCGCGGCGTCCTCGCTGCAGCTGTCGGTGGCCTCCCGGCTGCTGTCCCCGGTCGTCGGCTCTTTCGCCTCCGACGCCGGTGTCCCGCTGCTGACCGACGACGTGCTGTCGTGGCGGCTCGACGGCCACGCGGTGCAGTTCGCGGCGGGCACCGTCGGGTGGCACGACACCCGGAACCCTGCTGTCGCCGCCGAACTCATCGACCGGACCGTCGTGGCGTCGGCGCTGGCGCCGATCGTCGACCGGCTGGCTCCGGTGATGGCATTGTCCCCGAAGGTGATGTGGGGCAACGTGATCTCCGCCGCCAACGGTGCCGTCACGGTCGCGGGGATGACCGATGCCGGGGCGGTGCCTGCGGGACGGGCACTGATCCGGTCGATGACCCGGCTACCGCGGCTGCACGGCACCGCCACGACGACCGGGACGACGTTCCGCCGGCACAGCTGCTGCCTGTTCTATCTGACCCCGCGCGGCGGGCTCTGCGGGGACTGCGTGTTGCACCGGACAGGCTCACACTGAAGCGACCGGAGTGGAACTCGTCTCATTGCAACGTCGATGCAACGCGAGGCTGGCTAGCATTCGGCCGCCGACCGACCGACGGAGTCACAGATGAGCTTGTCCCCTACGGGATATGCGGCGCAACCGGAACTCGATCGCCATCAGCGAGCCCGCGCCAACACCAAGATCGCCTCTGCCAGAGGCGGTCTGACCGGCGTGCGACGCCGGCGCACCGCGGTCGTGATGAACGACGAACTGCTGCGCCACGGCCTGGTCCACATGATGACACGTACCGACGCGGTGCAGCTGGTCGCCGAGATGCCGCCCGGGCCGGAGGCGGTGGCACGGCTGCGCAGCCTGCGCCCGGAACTGCTGGTGCTCGGCGCCGGTGACGGGACGCGGTTGCCGGCACTGCTCGCCGGGCTCGCGCCGCGCCCGAACGTCGTCGTGGTCATCGACAGCCATGACCCGCGCACCGACCCGGTCGCGCTGATCCGCGGCGGCGCCGACGGCCTGATCGACCGCCGCTCGCCGTCGGGGGAACTGTTGGTCACGCTGTTGCGTGTGGCCGGTGGGCACACCGCGCTGGACTCGGCGAGCACCGACGCCGTCGTCGCCCGGCTGCGTGCCGCCGACAGCCCGGCCGAGGATGCGAACCTGCCGGCACTCACGCGGCGCGAGCAGGAGGTGCTGCGGCTGGTCACCGACGGGCAGGACAACCGCATGATCGGCCGCAGCCTCTTCATCAGCGAGGCGACGGTGAAGTTCCACCTGCACAACATCATGGCCAAGTTCGGCGTGCACAAGCGCGCCGCTCTGGTCGCTGCCGCGCTGCGCGGCGGCTGGGCCGGCAACCCCTGATCCCGCCCGGTCAGGCCAGCGCACCGGTGAGCACCGCGGCCAGTGCCGCGCCGGCGAGCGGGCCGACCACGGGCACCCACGAGTAGGACCACAGCACGTCGCCCTTACCCTTGATCGGCAACAGCGCGTAGGCGATTCGCGGACCGAGATCACGGGCCGGGTTGATGGCGTAGCCCGTGGGGCCGCCGAGACCGAAACCGATGGCGATGATCACGAACGTCACCCCGGCGTATCCGAGCGTGTTGTTCACCTCGGGTGTGGTCAGCACCCACAGGATCAGCACGAAGGTCGCGATCACCTCGGTGGCGAGATTCCAGGGTGTGCCCTTGACCGCAGGCGCGGTGCAGAAGATCGCCCTGGTGTCGGAATTGTCGCCGTTGTCGTCGAATTGCAGTTTGAACGCCGCCCAGGCCAGGGCGGCGCCGAGGACGCCGCCGAGCATCTGCCCGGCCCAGTAGTACGGCACGCTCCCCCACGGCACACCCCCGCTGATGGCGACGGCGAGCGTGACGGCCGGATTGATGTGTGCGCCAGACGGACTGGCGATGCTGGCGGCGGTGAACACCGCGAAGCCCCAGCCCAGCACGATGACCAACCAGTTGCCGCCCCCGCCGTGCGAGAACGAGTTCTTCAGCACCACGGCCGCCACCGATCCGCTGCCGATGAGGGTGAGAACCGCTGTCCCCAGGAACTCCCAGATGAAAAAGTCGGTGTACGACACTCGCCCATCCCTCCTGAATTTGTGGACTTCTGCCCAGTTTTCGCGATGGAGCGATGAAAATGCTTGCGCGCAGCCATCTCCCAACCAGTAACCGTCCTCAGCACTGGGCTTTCGGATAGGTTGTCGGCGTTATCGCCCAAGGCATACCATGGGCGGGATCGGCTGCAGGTCACCTAATGCCTTGCAGCAAAACCTCTTCGAAAGGTCACCGATGACTTCTCTGCCGCTGACCAAAGCTCAGGCCATCGTCGACGCGGCGATCGCCAAGGCGCACGAGATCGGCCAACCGATGAACATCGCGGTGGTCGACGACGGCGGGCACCTGATCGCCTTCGCACGGATGGACGGCGCCATCAAGGCCAGCATCGACATCGCCACCCGCAAGGCGCGGACCTCGATCATGATGAACGCGCCCACCGCCGCGCTGACCGACCTGGTGCAGCCGGGCGCCGAACTCTACGGGCTCGAACAACTTTCCGGTGGCCTGGTGATCTTCGGCGGCGGCATCCCGTTGGAGGTCGACGGCACCATCGTGGGCGCGATCGGTGTCAGCGCCGGGAGCGTGGCCCAGGATGTCGCCGTCGCCGAGGCCGGCGTCGCCGCTCTCTAGCTTCGGACACAGCTTTTCAGACACGAACTCGCACGGACCCAGCAGGTCCGTGCGAGTTCGTGTCGTTTCCGGCTAGCGGATCAGAAGAATCCCTGGGCCTTGTCGCTGTAGCTCACCAGCAGATTCTTGGTCTGCTGGTAGTGGTCGAGCATCATCTTGTGGTTCTCCCGGCCGATACCGGACTGCTTGTAGCCACCGAACGCGGCATGCGCCGGGTACTGGTGGTAGCAGTTCGTCCACACCCGGCCGGCCTTGATGTCGCGACCGGCGCGGTAGGCGGTGTTGCCGTCGCGGCTCCACACGCCGGCGCCCAGACCGTAGAGGGTGTCGTTGGCGATGGAGATCGCGTCGTCATAGTCGGTGAACGACGTGACCGCGACGACCGGGCCGAAGATCTCCTCCTGGAAGATCCGCATCTTGTTGTTGCCGGTGAAGATCGTCGGGGCGACGAAGTACCCGCCGTTCAGGTCGCCGCCCAGCTCGGCGCGCTCACCTCCGGTGATGACCTTGGCGCCCTCGGTCTTGCCGATCTCGATGTAGGACAGGATCTTCTCCAGCTGGTCGTTGGAGGCCTGCGCGCCGATCATCGTCTCGGTGTCGAGCGGATCGCCCTGGCGGACCGCCTTGGTGCGGATCGCGGCCAGCGCGAGGAACTCGTCGTAGATGTCGGCCTGGATCAGCGAGCGCGACGGGCAGGTGCACACCTCGCCCTGGTTGAGGGCGAACATCGTGAAGCCCTCGAGCGCCTTGTCCTGGTAGTTGTCGGCGGCGTTCATCACGTCGTTGAAGAAGATGTTCGGGCTCTTCCCGCCGAGCTCCAGGGTGACCGGGATCAGGTTCTGCGACGCGTACTGCATGATCAGCCGGCCGGTGGTGGTCTCGCCGGTGAACGCGATCTTGGCGATCCGGTTGCTCGACGCGAGCGGCTTGCCCGCCTCGACGCCGAACCCGTTGACCACGTTGACCACCCCGGCGGGCAGCAGATCCCCGATGAGTTCCATCAGGTAGAGGATCGAGGCCGGGGTCTGCTCGGCGGGCTTGAGCACCACCGCGTTGCCCGCGGCCAGTGCCGGGGCCAGCTTCCAGACCGCCATCAGGATCGGGAAGTTCCACGGGATGATCTGGCCGACCACACCGAGGGGCTCGTGGAAGTGGTAGGCCACGGTGTCGTCATCGATCTCCGACAGGGAACCCTCCTGCGCGCGGATCGCCCCGGCGAAGTACCGGAAGTGGTCCACGGCCAGCGGGATGTCGGCGTTGAGCGTCTCGCGGATCGGCTTGCCGTTGTCCCAGGACTCGGCCAGCGCGATCGACTCGAGGTTCTCCTCGATGCGGTCGGCGATCTTGTTCAGGATCACCGAGCGCTCGGCGACCGAGGTCTTGCCCCAGGCCGGCGCGGCCGCGTGCGCGGCGTCAAGGGCCTTCTCGATGTCCGACTCGTCGGAGCGGGCCACCTCGGTGAATGTCTGCCCGGTGATGGGCGTCGGGTTCTCGAAGTAGCGTCCGGCATTCGGCGCCACCCACTGGCCGCCGATGAAGTTGTCGTAGCGGGGCTTGAACGACATCAGGGAGCCGTCAGCCCCGGGGCGGGCGTACACAGTCATGGTGAGTCTCCTGCTCGTGTGGTCTGCGTCACCGAAACTACGCCTGTAACCGTTGCACCATGGTTGCATCGTGGGCCAGACTTCAAACCATCAACGAACCTCGTCGCACACCCCGCCAGCAGCGCTCCCGCGAGACGGTGAACACGCTGGTGGAGGCCGCTGCGCAGGTCTTCTCGCGGGAGGGCGTCACCGCGACCACCAACCGGATCGCCGAACGCGCAGGCCTGTCGATCGGCACTCTCTACCAGTACTTCCCGGACAAGTTCGCGCTGTTGCAGGTCCTCGCCGAGCGTCACGTCAGGGATGCGGACCGGCAGCTGACCGACGTGTTCGCACGGCTACGCGCCGACGCTCCCCCGTTCGACGAGGCGATGCGCACGGTGCTGGACGCGGTGGTCGGTCTCCACGGCGACAGGCCGCGAATGCACGCGCTGCTGCACCGGATGACGCGGCCGACCGTCGAGCAACTGGACGCGTTGACAGATTTCGAGGACCGCATCTGTGCCGAGCTGGCGTTCCACCTGAAGCGCTGCGACCGCGGCGGTGACGACGCCGAGGCCACGGCGCGGACGGTGGTGCACGCGATCGACGCGCAGTTGCACCGCGCGATGACGCGCGACGGGTTCGACATCGAGGCGCTGTTGGTCACGGTGTGCCGGCTTGCTCCACCACGCGGGTGAACGCGTCGCGCAATTGCCCGAGACCGGGCTCCTCGATCGGGTAATGACCGCAGTTCTCCAGCATCACCAGTTCCGTCGGTCCCGAGATGCGCTGCAGGAAACGGATACTCAGGTCCGGCGGCGTCCACGTGTCGGCCGCGGGGGCCACCAGTGTGACGGGCGCGGCGTCGAAGGCCTCCGGCGTGCAGTGGCGGTAGTTCATGAAGCCGGCCAGGAAACCGAGCGGGACGCTGACCCCGCCGCCGCGCGGATCGGACGCGCACAGGCGCGACAGCCGCGGGTCGGTGCTCATGGCGCCCATGTCGGCCATCCAGCGGATCGGCACCCGGACCCGGCCGAGCGCCGGATCGATCGCGCGCAG
>NZ_LMVQ01000253.1 GCF_001545925.1 Mycobacterium sp. NAZ190054
GGCAGCCCGGCCACCCCGACCTCGGATTCGACACCGCTGAGCCCGAAATCGCTGATGATTCCCATGTCCAAGGTCCCGCGCTGGACCGCCTCCGACATCGTGAACTCATCGCCCGCGACGCCGTTGACCACCTCGTTCACCGTGCCGTCCCCGCCGTGCACGATCAGCACGTCGACGCCGTCGCGGGCGGCCTGCTGCCCGATCTCGACGGCGTGGCCGCGGTGGTCGGTGTGGATGACGGTCAGGCTGACGCGGCTTTCCAGCGCGTGGGCCAACAGGTCGCGGCCGGCCGGCGTGGTCGACGTCGCATTCGGGTTCACGATCAGCACGGCACGCACGGGGCTCGAGCCTAACGTTGCGCTCGCATCCGGCCGCTGCGGGCGCGGCGCCGGTACCGTACAACGGTGACCGAACGCCGATTGCTACTCGTGAACGGGCCGAACCTGAACCTGCTGGGCACCCGGCAGCCCGAGGTGTACGGCACGACGACGCTGGCCGAGATCGAGGCGCGGACCGCGGAGGTGGCCGCCGAGGTCGGGCTGCAGCTGCGCGCGGTGCAGAGCAACCACGAGGGCGTGCTCGTCGACGAGATCCAGGCCGCCCGCGCCGACTGCGCGGGCATCGTGATCAATCCTGCCGCCTACAGCCACACCTCGGTGGCGATCGCCGATGCGCTGCGCTCGGTGGGACTGCCCGTCGCCGAGGTGCATCTGAGCAACATCCATGCGCGCGAATCGTTCCGGCACCACTCGTATGTGTCGGCAGTCGCCGAGATGGTGGTCGCCGGGGCCGGCCCGCTGGGGTACGAGATGGCGGTGCGCTATCTGGCCGACAGGCTCGGGCGGTGACGCCCCGCACGGTACGCATCGCCGGCGGAATCGCCGCGCTGGAAGGCGTTCTCGGCGTCGTCATGGCCGTCGTGCTCGTCGTGCGGGAAGCCGCCGGGCACCACGAGATCGCGATCAGCGGGTACGGCACCGCCGGCTGGTTCGCGATCATGGGATCCGGGGTGGCGGCGGCGGGCTGGGCGTTGTGGACCGGACGACGGTGGGGCCGCGGCATCGCGGTGTTCGCCAACCTGGTGCTGCTCGGCGTCGCCTGGTATGTGTACAGCTCGGGCCAATTGCGTTATGCCGTGGTGGTGGCCGCCGCGGCGGTCGCGGTGCTGGGTCTGCTGTTCAGCCCGTCGGGCCTGCACTGGCTGACTCAGTCGGACTCCGGCGTGAGCTCCGATGCCAATTCCGACAGGCGCGGCCCCGACACCCGGTAGGTGATCCAGTCGCTCTGCGGTTTGCCGCCGACGCTGTCGTACAGCGCGATCGCGTTGACGTTCCAGTCCAGCACCGCCCAGCTCAGCCGCGAATAGCCGCGCTCGACACACTCGCGGGCCAGGGTGGCGAGCAGCTTGCGGGCCAACCCGCGCCTGCGGAACTGCGGACGCACGAACAGATCTTCCAGATAGATGCCCGCCACCCCGTCCCACGTCGAGAAGGTGCGGAACCACAACGCGCCCGCGGCGGCCTGGCCGTCGACTTCGGCGAGGTGTCCGTACACGGTCGGGTCCGGTCCGAAAAGGGCTTCCCGCAACTGGGTTTCGGTCACGGTGCACTCGTCGGCGGCGTGCTCGAAGGCGGCGAGCTCGTGGATCATCGCGGTCAACTCGGTCTCGTCTCCGGGGCGCGCGACGCGGATGGTCTCACTCATTGTCCGGCCCCCAGTGCCGCCAGGATGGTGCGGAATTTCGTTGTGGTCTCGTCGACTTCGTCGTCGGGATCGGACTCGGCGACGATCCCGCCGCCGGAATGGGCGACGGCGGTGCGCCGGTCGGCCGACAGCTGCGCACACCGGATCGAGACCACCCAGCGGCCGTCGCCCCGCTGGTCGCACCAGCCGACCGCCCCGGCGTAGAAACCGCGGTCGCCTTCGACCTCGTCGATCAACGCGACGGCCCGCGCGGTCGGGGACCCGCCGACTGCCGGGGTGGGATGCAACGCCACCGCGAGATCCAATGCGGTGGTAGAGGTTTCGCGTAGACGACCGGACATCGGGGTGAACAGGTGCCACACCGCGGCGGTGCTGCTCAGTTGGGGTCGGTCGGCGATCTGCAGGTCGGTGCACAGCGGCTCCAGTGCCGCGCGCAGCGCGTCGACCACCAGTTGGTGTTCGTGGCGGTTCTTCTCCGACTCGGCCAGTGCGGCGCCGTTCGCGGCATCGGCGTCAGGGTCGGGCAGCCGGGGTGCCGAACCCGCGAATGGCCGGCAGATCACCTGATGTCCCCGGCGGGCCACCAGCAGTTCGGGGCTCGCGCCGACCAGGGCGGTGCCGGAGTAGCCCTCGCCGGCGGCCGACAGGTCGACCAGGTACTTGGTGGCCTGCGCATCGTTGGCGGCCAGTCGGTTGAGCACGGTCCGCGCGTCCAGTCGGCCGTCGGCGGTCAGGCGCAGTGCCCGCGCCAGCACCACCTTCTGCAGTGGATCCGCGGGGTCGCGCAGGCGGGTCAGCGCCGCGCCGATCCGGCGGCGGTGTTCGTCGGCGTCCGGCGTCGTGGCGGTGATCTGCGCCGACACCAGGTCCCGGACCGGCCACGCAGGCAGCGCGTCGGCGAACTGCACCGTCTGCGGACGGATCAGCGCCGCAGGCCGGCTGAGGTCAAACGGCAACGCGCCCATGATGATCGGTGCGCTGTGGGATGCCAGCGCGGCCCGCGCGTCCGCGATGCGGGGGAACGCGGTGTGCACGCCGTCGCCGATCACGGCGCCGTCGGGGCCGGCGAGGACGAACGCGGGTTCGCGGGTCATGTCGCCACCGCCGGGTTGGGGCGACCGGTCTGGGCCAGCGCACTGAGCTGGCGCACGCCGTGCTCGAAACCGCACACCGCCATCGAGGCGGCGGGCATCGCGAACCGGATGCCCTCGTAGACCGGCTGTTCGACCCATCGGGTGATCACCGCGCGGGAGAAGTGGCCGTGCCCGACGAACACGACGTCGCGGGACTCCAGGTGGTGCAGCGCCATGGCGATCGCCCGGTCGGCACGCGCACAGACCTGTGCGGAGGTCTCCCCACCCGGGCACCCGTGGGTCCACACCAGCCAGTTCGGCACCGCCTTGCGGATCTCCGCCGTGGTGGTGCCCTCGTAGTCGCCGTAATCCCATTCGCTGATCAGGTCGTCGACCGCGTCGACGGTCAGGCCGGCGAGTTCGGCGGTGAGCTGGGCGCGCACCCGGGGGCTGGTCACCACGAACGGATCGTTCAGGTGCAGCTGTTCGAGGGTGTCCGCCGCCGCCAGGGCCTGGGCCCGGCCGTGCTCGGTGAGCTCGAGTTCGGTCCGGCTCGTATGCTTGCCCGATTTCGACCATTCGGTTTCGCCGTGGCGGAGCAGGATAAGCCGGTGCTGCAGGACGCCCACAGCATCCGATTCTGCCGTATGTAGCTGGTTTCGTCGGCAACGTGCGGGCGAAGGCGAGCTAGGGGAGGGGCAACCATGTCAGGATGGGCACTGTGACGCGGGTACTTGCGGTCGCCAATCAAAAGGGTGGGGTCGCCAAGACGACGACGGTGGCGTCGGTGGGCGCGGCGATGGTGGAACTGGGCAAAAAGGTGCTCCTCGTCGACCTGGACCCGCAGGGATCGCTGACCTTCTCGCTCGGACACGACCCGGACAAGCTGCCGGTTTCGGTGCACGAGGTGCTGCTCGGCGACGTCGAACCCGACGCGGCACTCGTGCAGACCCCGGAGGGCATGACGCTGCTGCCGGCCAACATCGACCTGGCGGGCGCGGAGGCCATGCTGCTGATGCGGGCGGGCCGGGAGCACGCGCTCAAGCGCGCGCTCGACAAGATCAGCGCGGATTACGACGTCGTGCTCATCGACTGCCCGCCGTCGCTGGGCGTGCTCACCCTCAACGGTCTGACCGCCGCAGGCGAGCTCGTCGTGCCCCTGCAGTGCGAGACGCTCGCGCACCGCGGGGTGGGGCAGCTGCTGCGCACGGTGTCCGACGTGCAGGCCATCACCAACCCCGACCTCAAGCTGCTGGGCGCGTTGCCCACGCTCTACGACTCGCGCACCACGCACAGCCGTGACGTGCTGTTCGACGTCGTCGACCGCTACAACCTGCCGGTGCTGGCGCCGCCGATCCCGCGCACCGTGCGGTTCGCCGAGGCCAGTGCCTCGGGATCGTCGGTGCTGGCCGGTCGCAAGAACAAGGGAGCGATGGCCTACCGCGAGTTCGCCGCGGCCCTGCTGAAGCACTGGAAGAGCGGCAAGGCGCTGGCCACCTTCGCGCCGGAGATCTAACTGAGCGCGACCAGTTCCTCGCCCCGCTGTTCCAGCAGCGTCGAGCCCGCCACGGCCGGCACGACGGGTCCCGTCACGGCGGGCCGCTGCAGCGGGATGTGTCGGTCGCCGGTGCCCGTCATCGGGTCGAACACGTCATAGCCGGTGGTGACCGGCACCAGCAACCGGCCGGCCATCACCGTCGCCGGCCCGATCGGTGCGTCCGATCCCGACGCGGCGACGGTGTATTTGTACTGCAGGGTGTCGGCCGAGAACACCATCAGCGCCGTGCCGGTCCACCAGGTGATCAGGTCGCCGGCCCGCGACGCTGTCGCATCGGGGGAGGGTTCGCCGTCCACGGTGGTGCTGTCGACGACCGCACCGGTGTCGTCGATGATGTCCAGTCGCGGTGCCGGCGTCGGCACGTACAGCGCGGTCGCCGAGTCCGTCACCGCCACGACGCGCGCGCCGGTGCCGTCGGCGACCCCCTTCTGCTGCACGTACTTGAGCTCCGGGGTGTCCTCCTCGTCGGACGGACGCAGCAGCGTCAGGCGCAGGTCGGACTGCCCCTCGCAGGACTCCAGCACCGACACCGAGCTGGAACTGGCCGCCGCCGACACGAACCGGCACAGCGGTGTGGCCGGGACACCGGGCTTGATCGGCGCGTCGAGCGCGCCATAGCTGAGCATCCGCACCATGTCCGAGCGCCACATCTCCAGGCGGGTCGGTCCGGCGGACAGCACCGTGGTGCCGTCGCCGGACAGCGTCACCTGCGGGTCGGCGTAGCTGCTGCGCGCCGGCCCGCGCCTGCCGGTCTTGGCGTCGACGGTGCTGACCTGCCCGCAGCCGCGGACGTCGGGATAGACGGCGACCGCGTAGTTGTAGACCCAGGTGACGCCGCACAGCTCCAGATCGCGGGCGTAGCTCCACAGCGTGGCACCGGTGGCGGGGTCGCGGCCGTCCATCGTGCGGCCGTCGCCGGTGACGACGGCGCCGCCGACGACGACCGGCACGGTGGTCCTCGCGCTGCGGGCAGTCCACCGCTGTTCGAGCGAATCAGGAACGGCCGCAGCCGGTTTCAGGGTCGGGACCGGCTGGTCGGCGGGGCGGCTCAGGGTCGCCCTGGAGTCGCTGGTCCACCACACGAAGACCGCGACGAGCACGACGGCCAC
>NZ_LMVQ01000254.1 GCF_001545925.1 Mycobacterium sp. NAZ190054
GGGCGTGTTGTTTGAGAACTCAATAGTGTGTTTGGTGGTTTTTGTTTGTTGTTTTTTGGCCTGCCTCTTTTTCCCGTTTAGGGGTGGGTTGTTTTTGGATGCCAGTTTTTGGTGTCTTTTGTTGAGGTCAGATTTTTCTGAATTGCCTTTTTGAGGTTTTGTTTGGAGAGTTTGATCCTGGCTCAGGACGAACGCTGGCGGCGTGCTTAACACATGCAAGTCGAACGGAAAGGCCCTTCGGGGTGCTCGAGTGGCGAACGGGTGAGTAACACGTGGGTGATCTGCCCTGCACTTTGGGATAAGCCTGGGAAACTGGGTCTAATACCGAATACACCCTTCTGATCGCATGGTCTGGGAGGGGAAAGCTTTTGCGGTGTGGGATGGGCCCGCGGCCTATCAGCTTGTTGGTGGGGTGATGGCCTACCAAGGCGACGACGGGTAGCCGGCCTGAGAGGGTGACCGGCCACACTGGGACTGAGATACGGCCCAGACTCCTACGGGAGGCAGCAGTGGGGAATATTGCACAATGGGCGCAAGCCTGATGCAGCGACGCCGCGTGAGGGATGACGGCCTTCGGGTTGTAAACCTCTTTCGGTAGGGACGAAGCGCAAGTGACGGTACCTACAGAAGAAGGACCGGCCAACTACGTGCCAGCAGCCGCGGTAATACGTAGGGTCCGAGCGTTGTCCGGAATTACTGGGCGTAAAGAGCTCGTAGGTGGTTTGTCGCGTTGTCCGTGAAAACTCACAGCTCAACTGTGGGCGTGCGGGCGATACGGGCAGACTGGAGTACTGCAGGGGAGACTGGAATTCCTGGTGTAGCGGTGGAATGCGCAGATATCAGGAGGAACACCGGTGGCGAAGGCGGGTCTCTGGGCAGTAACTGACGCTGAGGAGCGAAAGCGTGGGGAGCGAACAGGATTAGATACCCTGGTAGTCCACGCCGTAAACGGTGGGTACTAGGTGTGGGTTTCCTTCCTTGGGATCCGTGCCGTAGCTAACGCATTAAGTACCCCGCCTGGGGAGTACGGCCGCAAGGCTAAAACTCAAAGGAATTGACGGGGGCCCGCACAAGCGGCGGAGCATGTGGATTAATTCGATGCAACGCGAAGAACCTTACCTGGGTTTGACATGCACAGGACGCTCATAGAGATATGGGTTCCCTTGTGGCCTGTGTGCAGGTGGTGCATGGCTGTCGTCAGCTCGTGTCGTGAGATGTTGGGTTAAGTCCCGCAACGAGCGCAACCCTTGTCTCATGTTGCCAGCACGTTATGGTGGGGACTCGTGAGAGACTGCCGGGGTCAACTCGGAGGAAGGTGGGGATGACGTCAAGTCATCATGCCCCTTATGTCCAGGGCTTCACACATGCTACAATGGCCGGTACAAAGGGCTGCGATGCCGTGAGGTGGAGCGAATCCTTTCAAAGCCGGTCTCAGTTCGGATCGGGGTCTGCAACTCGACCCCGTGAAGTCGGAGTCGCTAGTAATCGCAGATCAGCAACGCTGCGGTGAATACGTTCCCGGGCCTTGTACACACCGCCCGTCACGTCATGAAAGTCGGTAACACCCGAAGCCGGTGGCCTAACCCCTTGTGGGAGGGAGCCGTCGAAGGTGGGATCGGCGATTGGGACGAAGTCGTAACAAGGTAGCCGTACCGGAAGGTGCGGCTGGATCACCTCCTTTCTAAGGAGCACCACGTAAAAGGTTGTGGCACTGGGTCACACCTGTAGCCGTGAGGAACCCTTTCACCTGTAGTGGGTGGGGGTTTGGTGCACGACAAACGTTGAGCCGCATGGGATTTGCGGTGATGGGACTGCCAGACACACTATTGGGCTTTGAGACAACAGGCCCTGCGATCAAGTGATTGGTCGGCCGTCACCGTTGGGTGGTGGAGCGTGTTGTTGCCCTGCTTTGGTGGTGGGGTGTGGTGTTTGATTTGTGGATAGTGGTTGCGAGCATCGAAGGATGGGTGCATGGCTTTGGTTGTGTGCTTGTTCTTCGTGTAATGCAAATTTTTCTGATACTCGCATGCATCTTTTGGGGTGTGTGTGGGTGACTCATTTTTTGGTTTTGTGTTGTAAGTGTTTAAGGGCGCATGGTGGATGCCTTGGCACTGGGAGCCGATGAAGGACGTGGGAGGCTGCGATATGCCTCGGGGAGCTGTCAACCGAGCGTGGATCCGAGGATGTCCGAATGGGGAAACCCGGCACGAGTGATGTCGTGTCACCCAACGCTGAATATATAGGCGTTGGGGGGGAACGCGGGGAAGTGAAACATCTCAGTACCCGTAGGAAGAGAAAACAATATGTGATTCCGTGAGTAGTGGCGAGCGAAAGCGGAGGAGGCTAAACCGTGTGCATGTGATACCCGGCGGGGGTTGTGTGTGCGGTGTTGTGGGGCGTTTCTTCTTCTCTCCGCCGAGAGGAGCGAAAGTGATCAACCGTTGTGTTAGTCGGAGTGGCCTGGGATGGTCTGCCGGAGAGGGTGAGAGCCCCGTAGATGAAAACTCAACGGCTTTCGTGGAATGTTCCCGAGTAGCAGCGGGCCCGTGGAATCTGCTGTGAATCTGCCGGGACCACCCGGTAAGCCTGAATACTTCCCAGTGACCGATAGCGGATGAGTACCGTGAGGGAATGGTGAAAAGTACCCCGGGAGGGGAGTGAAATAGTACCTGAAACCGTGCGCTTACAATCCGTCAGAGCCCTCCCTTTGTGGTGGGGTGATGGCGTGCCTTTTGAAGAATGAGCCTGCGAGTCAGGGACATGTCGCGAGGTTAACCCGGGTGGGGTAGCCGTAGCGAAAGCGAGTCTGAATAGGGCGTATCCGCACAGGAGTGTGTGGTGTAGTGGTGTGTTCTGGACCCGAAGCGGAGTGATCTACCCATGGCCAGGGTGAAGCGCGGGTAAGACCGCGTGGAGGCCCGAACCCACTTAGGTTGAAGACTGAGGGGATGAGTTGTGGGTAGGGGTGAAAGGCCAATCAAACTCCGTGATAGCTGGTTCTCCCCGAAATGCATTTAGGTGCAGCGTCGCAGTGTTCGTGTCGGAGGTAGAGCTACTGGATGGCCGATGGGCCCTACTAGGTTACTGACGTCAGCCAAACTCCGAATGCCGGCACGGTGTAATGCGGCAGTGAGACGGCGGGGGATAAGCTCCGTGCGTCGAGAGGGAAACAGCCCAGATCGCCGGCTAAGGCCCCTAAGCGTGTGCTAAGTGGAAAAGGATGTGCAGTCGCGAAGACAACCAGGAGGTTGGCTTAGAAGCAGCCACCCTTGAAAGAGTGCGTAATAGCTCACTGGTCAAGTGATTGTGCGCCGATAATGTAGCGGGGCTCAAGCACACCGCCGAAGCCGCGGCAGCACACTTTGTGTGCTGGGTAGGGGAGCGTCCTGCATCCGGTGAAGCCGCCGAGTGATCGAGTGGTGGAGGGTGTGGGAGTGAGAATGCAGGCATGAGTAGCGATAAGGCAAGTGAGAACCTTGCCCGCCGGAAGACCAAGGGTTCCTGGGCCAGGCCAGTCCGCCCAGGGTGAGTCGGGACCTAAGGCGAGGCCGACAGGCGTAGTCGATGGACAACGGGTTGATATTCCCGTACCCGTGTGTGAGCGTCCCTGATGAATCCGTTCTGCTAACCGCCCAAATGGTGGTTCACCAATCCCTTCGGGGTGCGGGGATCGCCGGCTGCGCGGGACCCGGATGGGTAGTAGTCAAGCGATGGGGTGACGCAGGAAGGTAGCCGTACCAGTCAGTGGTAATACTGGGGTAAACCTGTAGGGCGAGTGATAGGTAAATCCGTCGCTCATGATGCCTGAGAGGTGATGCATAGCCGATTGAGGCGAATTCGGTGATCCTATGCTGTCGAGAAAAGCCTCTAGCGAGCGCACACACGGCCCGTACCCCAAACCAACACAGGTGGTCAGGTAGAGAATACCGAGGCGTACGAGTGAACTATGGTTAAGGAACTCGGCAAAATGCCCCCGTAACTTCGGGAGAAGGGGGACCCCCATACCGTGAACCCACTTGCTGGGGGTAGCGGGAGGGGGTGGCACAAACCAGTGAGAAGCGACTGTTTACTAAAAACACAGGTCCGTGCGAAGTCGCAAGACGATGTATACGGACTGACGCCTGCCCGGTGCTGGAAGGTTAAGAGGACCCGTTAACCCTTTCGGGGGTGAAGCGGAGAATTTAAGCCCCAGTAAACGGCGGTGGTAACTATAACCATCCTAAGGTAGCGAAATTCCTTGTCGGGTAAGTTCCGACCTGCACGAATGGCGTAACGACTTCTCAGCTGTCTCAACCATAGACTCGGCGAAATTGCATTACGAGTAAAGATGCTCGTTACGCGCGGCAGGACGAAAAGACCCCGGGACCTTCACTACAACTTGGTATTGGTGCTCGGTACGGTTTGTGTAGGATAGGTGGGAGACTGTGAAACGCAGACGCCAGTTTGTGTGGAGTCGTTGTTGAAATACCACTCTGATCGTATTGGGCCTCTAACCTCGAACCGTTTATCCGGTTCAGGGACAGTGCCTGGTGGGTAGTTTAACTGGGGCGGTTGCCTCCTAAAATGTAACGGAGGCGCCCAAAGGTTCCCTCAACCTGGACGGCAATCAGGTGTTGAGTGTAAGTGCACAAGGGAGCTTGACTGCGAGACGGACATGTCGAGCAGGGACGAAAGTCGGGACTAGTGATCCGGCACCTCTGAGTGGAAGGGGTGTCGCTCAACGGATAAAAGGTACCCCGGGGATAACAGGCTGATCTTCCCCAAGAGTCCATATCGACGGGATGGTTTGGCACCTCGATGTCGGCTCGTCGCATCCTGGGGCTGGAGCAGGTCCCAAGGGTTGGGCTGTTCGCCCATTAAAGCGGCACGCGAGCTGGGTTTAGAACGTCGTGAGACAGTTCGGTCTCTATCCGCCGCGCGCGTCAGAAGCTTGAGGAAACCTGTCCCTAGTACGAGAGGACCGGGACGGACGAACCTCTGGTCTACCAGTTGTCCCACCAGGGGCACCGCTGGATCGCCACGTTCGGACAGGATAACCGCTGAAAGCATCTAAGCGGGAAACCCCCTCCAAGACCAGGCTTCTCACCCATTAAGTGGGATAAGGCCCCCCGCAGACCACGGGATCGATAGACCAGACCTAGAAGCCTAGTAATAGGTGCAGGGAACTGGCACTAACCGGCCGAAAACTTACAACAACAACAAAACCTCGCAACCACACCACACCACAAACCACAACCACACCCCACCACCAATAACGGGGCACACTCAACAAGATTCACACTCGAAAACGAGTGAATAGAGTTACGGCGGTCCATAGCGGCAGGGAAACGCCCGGTCCCATCCCGAACCCGGAAGCTAAGCCTGCCAGCGCCGATGATACTACCCACCCGGGTGGAAAAGTAGGACACCGCCGAACACAAATT
>NZ_LMVQ01000255.1 GCF_001545925.1 Mycobacterium sp. NAZ190054
GACCGTCGAGTCCACCGAATCCGTCAAGAGCACCCTGATCGCGCAGCTGCGCACCGTGCTCGACCTGACGCACACCGAGATCCAGGTCGCCGAGACCCGGGTGTCGCAGGCGGAGTTCTACGCCGCGGTGCGCCGCACCGGCGCGCACCACGCGCACGCCTTCGCCGCGCTGACCCGCATCGTGCGGTCGTCGGGTGCGGCCGACACCGAGATCGTGCTGCCCGACGAGGCGACGCCGCACCGCGGTGTCGCGCTGCACCCGGTCATGCTCGACGCGGCCCTGCAGGGTCTGGCCGCCGCGATGAGCGACTCGACCCTCGCCGAATCCACCGACCTCACCTATCTGCCGGTCGGCTTCGGATCGATCCGGGTGTACGGGGAGATCGGCCGGCGGGCCAAGTGCCGTGCCGAACTGGTCGGCGTGGTCGAGGACAGCGGCGACGCCATGGGCCGGGTCACCCTCACCGACGACACCGGCACCGTGCTGGCCCAGGTCGACGACGTGCACCTCAAGCGCATCCAGCGGCGCACCGTGGCGTAGAACTCCGACGGCGAGACCGGGGTGCCGTCGGAGGCGGGCACCACCTTGGCCGGGGCGGGCCCGTCCGGGGCGGGACGGACGGTGCCGGCCGCGTGCCGGGTCCAGCTGCCCGCATCGGAGCGGGAGTGGATCTCGACGCGCAGCGTGCCGTCCTCGAGCGTGCTCAGCTGGGTGGTCAGTTTGGTGTGCTCGTCGAGCGGCAGCATCTGCTCGACCTCGACGGCCACCTCGACACCCGTGGCGGGCAGGCCGAGCGCTTCCCGCCCGGCGGCCAGCGCGATCTCGGCGAAACCGGCGCCCGGCATCACCGCCAGGCCGTGCACGATGTGGTCGGCCAGCCATGGGTGAGCCTGCAGGCCCACATCGGACTGCCACACGTGACCGGTGCCCGACGGCAGTTCCACGTGCAGCCCCAGCAGCGGGTGCGCACCTGAGAAGCCTTGTGCCGCAGCACGGTCCGCCATCCAGTACGGCGAGTGTTGCCACGCGGTGGGCGGCACGTCCACGAGCCGGCCGGTCGCGTCCTCGGGCTCCTTCGCCGCGGGCGGACGCACCGCGGACAGCTGCGCGTGGAATGCCAGCGTCTCGGGCTGGTCCCGGTTCACCGTCGCGCCGACGTGATACCTGCGGCTGGTGGACTGCGCCGCGAGCGTGTCGCTGATCGCGTGGGTCAGCAGCGGGTGCGGGCTGATCTCGAGGAAATTGCTGTTCTCGGCGCCGGCCTCGTGCACCGCCTGGGAGAACCGCACCGGGTTGCGCAGGTTGGCCGCCCAGTAGTCGGCCGAGTACATCGGCGCGTTCCCGGCGTAGGCGACCGTGGACACCAGCGGGATCTTCGGGGCCGCGGGCGTCAGGTAGGCCAGCGCCTCCCGCAGCTCGGGCAGCACCGGGTCGATCGTGGGATGGTGCGAGGCGACGTCCACCTCGACGCGGCGGGCCAGCTTGCCCTGCGCGTCGACCGCGGCGACGAGCTCGTCGACCTGGTCGGGCGGACCGGCGATCACCGTCTGCTTCGGCGACGCGTACACCGCGATGGTCACGTCGGGTTTGTCGGCGATCAACTTCTCGGTGGCCTGCGGGTCGAGCTCGAGCAGTGCCATCGCGCCCTGCCCGGACAGCCGCTTCATCAGCCGGGTCCTGGTGGCGATCACGTCGAAACCCTCGGCCGGGGTTAGCACCCCGGCGACCACCGCGGCGGTGGCCTCGCCCATCGAGTGGCCGATCACCGCGTCGGGTTCGACGCCGTAGGACCGCCACAGCTCGGTCAGCGCCAGCTGCATGCCGACCAGCACCGGCTGGATGCGGTCGATGCCGACCACCGGCTCGCCGGCCTCCAGCGTCTGGCGCAGCGAGAAGCCGACCTTGTCGACGAACGCGGGTTCCAGTTCGTCGACGGCCGCGGCGAACGCGGGCTCCTCGGCGAGCAGCGTCTTGCCCATGCCGGCCCACTGCGCGCCCTGCCCGGAGTACAGGAACACCGTTCCCGATCCGACCTTGCCGTCACGGGCGCCCGCGACACCCGGCGCGGTGCGGCCGTCGGCCAGCGCGCGCAGACCGGTGACCGCCTCGGCGTGGGTGCGGGCGCACACCGTGGCGATGGTCTGGTAGCGGCTGCGATGGTGGTTGACGGTGTAGGCGACGTCGGCCAGCGGCACGGTCGCGCCGGCACCGTCGAGCCAGTCGGCCAGCGACCTGGCCGACGCGGCCAGCCGCGCGGGTGTCTTGCCCGAGACCACGAGGGTGACGACACCGGAAGCGGTGGCGGGAGCGGGCACCGGCTCGGGGCCCTGCTCCAGCACGATGTGGGCGTTGGTGCCGCCCATGCCGAACGACGACACCGCGGCGCGGCGCGGATGCTCGCTCTCGGGCCACTCCCCCGCCGCCGTCGGCACGAACAGCCGGGTCGGCTTCGGGTCGATCTGCGGGTTCCACTTCTCGAAGTTCAGGTTCGGCGCGATCTTGCCGTGCTGCAGGGTCAGCACGGTCTTGATGAAGCCGGCGACGCCGGCCGCGGCCTCCAGGTGACCCATGTTGGTCTTGACCGCGCCGAGCGCGCACGGCACCTCGCCCTTGCCGTACACGGCGGCCAGCGCGTCGAACTCGATCGGGTCACCCAGACCCGTTCCGGTGCCGTGGGTTTCGATGTAGTTCACCGATGCCGCGGCGACGTCGGCCGAGCGCAGCGCCCGGGTGATCACGTCGTGCTGCGACGGCGCGTTCGGTGCGGTCAGGCCGTTGGAGCGGCCGTCCTGGTTGACCGCCGAACCGCGCACGACACCGACCACTCGGTCGCCGTCGCGCACCGCGTCGGTCAGGCGCTTGAGCACCACGACACCGGCGCCTTCGCCGCGAACGAAGCCGTCGGCGCGCGAGTCGAACGCGTGGCACTTGCCGTGCGGCGACAGCATTCCCCACTTGGCAAGGGCCAGCTGGGTTTCCGGGCGCAGGTTCAGGCTCACGCCGCCGGCCAGCGCGAGATCGCTCTCGCGCATCCGCAGGCTCTGGCAGGCCAGGTGGATCGACACCAGCGACGACGAGCACGCCGTGTCGACGGCGACGGCCGGGCCCTTCAGCCCGAGCAGGTAGGCGATCCGGCCGACCGTGACGCTGTGGGCGTTCCCGGTCGCCGAGTACGCGTCGATGGTGTCGGGGTTGCCCGCCGAGGAGTTCTGGTACTCGGTGTAGTAGACGCCCATCATCACCGCGGTGCGCGTCTCACCCAGGGTGTCCGGCGCCATGCCGGCGTTTTCCAATGCCTCCCAGGCCACTTCGAGCAGCACGCGCTGCTGCGGGTCCATCGCGGCGGCCTCACGCGGGGTGATCCCGAAGAAGTCGGCGTCGAAACCGGTGACGTCGTCGAGGTAGGCGCCCCACTTGGTGGGCATGCGGCCCGGCGCCATCGGATCCGGGTCGTAGAACGCGTCGCCGTCCCAGCGGTCCTTGGGCACCTCGGTGACCGCGTCGACACCGTTCTCCAGCAGCTCCCAGTAGCTGTCGGGGCCGGTCACACCGCCGGGCAACCGGCAGCCGATGCCGACCACCGCGATGGGCTCGGCGCCGGCGACCCGGGAGGCCTTCTCGAACTGCTCGGCCAGCTTGCCGCGCTGCTCGGCGGACATGGCCGAGATCCGGTCGAAGGTGGTCTTCATCAGATGGATCCCTCACTGCCGGCGTTCGCCGACTCGACGGACGAGAACAACTCGTCGAGCACGCTGAACGAGTCGTCTTCGGAGTCTTCGGTTACTTCGGGTTCTGGTTCGTCCACCGCGGTCTGTTGCGGCGCGAGCAGGTCGGCGACGAAATCCGACATCTGCGAGATCGACGGGTGGTTCCACAGCATCGTGGCCGACAGGTCGACACGCACCAGCGCCTTGGCGTCGCGCAGCAGGTTCATCGCCATCATCGAGTCCAGGCCGAGCTCCGGGAACGGCATGTCGGCATCGACGGCGTCCTCGGGCATTCCCAGCTCGCGCGCCAGGATGGTGCGCAACCGGGTGCGCAGTTCGGCGACGGTCTGCTGCCGGTTCATCGCCGACCAGTCGACGACATCCGTCGCCGCCGTGGCGGTCTGCTCGGCGACCGGGGCGGGCGCGGACTCCACCGGGGCGTACGTGAGGCCCCGCATGTCGACCCACACCGAGCCGTCGGCGCCCTTGACCACGACGTCGACCACCAGTGCGTCGCCGTCACCGGCACGCCGGTAGGCCTCGACGACAGCGGTGCTGCCCGCCGAGGACGCCACCGCGAGCGTCTCGGCTCCCGCGGGCAGGAGCAGTCGGGCGTTGTCGGCGTCGGCCAGCCGGGCGACGTGCACCGCCGCGTCGACGAGCGCCGCCGCGGGGGACTCGGTCGTCTCGGGCAGTGCGAGGTCGGCGCGTGCCCCGGCGACGGTGGCCGTGCAGTTCGAGACCGTCCATTCGAACGGCTGTCCCTCCACACCCAGCGAGCCCTGCATCTCGGCGATCGACGCGCTGCCGAACACCCGTCCACCGGCGCTCTGGTCGCCGCTGAGCTCGCCAACAGGTGCGGCGGCCAGTTCGGCGCTCGCATGCCGGGTCCAGCGCTGTTCCGGGCTGTCGGGCCCGGCGCTCGACCACACGGTCAGCGACGTCCCGTCGGCCACCACGTGGACGACCTTCGGCTGATCGGCGACGATCGGGTACTCGAACCGCACATCGCCGACGGCGACACCGTCCAGCTGCGCCGCGGCCACCGAAAGTGTCTGCAGCAGCACCGAAACCGGCACCACCTCGACACCGCGGACGCGGTGCGCCGTGGGGTAGGAGCGTTCGCCGGGCAGCAGTCTGGCGCGCCACACCCGGTCGTGGGACGTGCCGTCGACCGGCTCGCCGAGCACGGTGCCCCAGGAGGGGGCCGTCACCGCGCTCAGATCGGCGTCCTGCCCGGGCCCGGAGACCAGGTGGTCGAGCACCTTCACCGAGGCACGCATCCGGTAGGCGTCGGCCAGCCGCACCCAGTCCGCGCCGGCCACCACGGTCTGCACCGCGGCGTCCGGGCTGAGCACCGCGGGCAGCATCTTGATCGCGACCTCGTTGGGCATCGGCTCCAGCCCGGCCGCCTTCATCTGCGGCTGGGCGTCCGACCAGGATTTCCAGAGGCCCCAGTCGATCACCGTCGCGGCGAGCCCGAGCGCGCGGCGGGCGTGGGCGAACGCGTCGGCGAACGCGTTGGCGGCCGTGTAGTGGGCCACCGCGCGCGAACCGAGCAGGCCGGTGATGGACGAGAACAGCACGAAGCGGCGCACCGGGGTGCGCAGCGTGAGTTTGTGCAGCACCGTCGCCGCGTCGACCTTCGCCTTGAACATCGGGGTCAGGTCGTCGTCGGTCATGTCGGCCAGCAGCGCC
>NZ_LMVQ01000256.1 GCF_001545925.1 Mycobacterium sp. NAZ190054
GCACCCGCGGCGCCGCGAACGCCTGTTCGCCCAGCTGTACCGGTACGCCGAGGACCCCGATCCCGACAGCCTGCTGGGTGCGCTGGCCGAGGTGCCGGCAGCGGGCGCGGTGGATCCGGTCGGCCAGTTGCCGGCGGTGCGCAACCGCCACAGGTCATCGGTGATCGACTCGTCGTCGCGGGCCGCAGCGCCCAGCACGAGCCGCCGCACCAGCCGCCACCATGCGACGACGAACTGCGCCGAGTCGAATCCCCCCGTTCCCAGCGCCCGGGTGGCGAAGCGCGACGCCTCCTCTTCGACGGCGTCCTGGAACGGTGCGGCCAGACGGTGCAACTCCGAGCCGGTGTCGAGGGCCGCCTCGTTGACCCGGCGGCGTTTGGCGCGGATGTCGCCGCGGGAGACCAGCACCGCGTGCGGCTGGAACTGCCCGAGCGCGTGGCGCTTCTCCCAGCTGGCCGGATCGAACGGATACGGCGACTGGTCGAGGACGCCGGCCACGTCGGCCGGATCGACGGGTACGACGATGCGCCGGCCGGGGATGGCCAGCACGACGGGTCCGCGCCCGAATCGGTGCCGCAGGGTCTGGAGCCGCCGCACCCCGCGGGCGTCGGCGTCGAACCGGTCCAGCAGGCCGACGACGTGCCTGCGCCGGGCAATGGGACCTGCCGCGATCGACGGCAGCCCGAGGTCGGCCAGTGCCGACAGCGCGTCGATCCCGGTGAGCCGGGGCGCGGAGGTCATTCGGCCCCGCGTCCTTCGCGGCTGTTGCGGTACGCGGCGCGCCGCAGCGAGGTCAGCCAGCGCGGCAGCAGACGCACCTCGGTGCCGCTGCGCACCGTCGGATCGAAGGGCTGGTCGCACCCCGGGTCGTCGGCGCAGAGCTCACGGTCGAACGTCAACGTCGCCAGGTTGACGAAAGGTCCTGTGCCGTAAGCCTGTTCGATGGTGAACTCGACGGTGTCGTGACGGACGCGCTCGCTGACCGCGGACAGCGACAGCCCGTCGCCGCCCAGCGGTGTCCGCATCCGGGCCCGCACCCAGAACAGGCCGTCGCGATAGCCGAGCGGCATCAGCGTCGAGTACTGCGCCGCCGGCCAGGACGCGACGGGTCGCAGCGCGACGCGGGCCGCCGACGACACCGTCAGCACGTCCCAGGGGTTCGGCCCGTCCGCGTCGGCCGGTATCCGCCAGGCCAGCCCCGCGAAATCCGGCAGGGCTCTCGGCGTCCCAACGCCCTTGGAGATGCGTCCGACGACCTCACCGGACACCAGCGGCAGGCCTTCACCGGCGGGCGCCAGACGCGTCACGGTGCCGCCGCAGAGAACACCGGTGGGGTGGAAGATCCTCTTGTCCCGCAGGGCTGCGCCGGCCCTCAGCGGCAACGTGGTCAGGTTCGAGATGGTCACGCCTCCTGTCTGCCCGCTTCCGGGCCGATGAAACGGGCCGCTCGGCACCCGCCGGGGTTCAGGCCACCACGCGGAACCGCTTCAGCGACGGGTCCGCCGGATCGGGGACGTTCATGCCGGCATCGACGCCCGACCGGAGGTAGTCGACGACGGTGTCGTTGAGACGCTCGCCCGGGATCGCGGCCGGAATGCCCGGCGGGTACGGGGTGATCTGCTCGGCCGAGACACGCCCGGCCGCCTGCCCGGCAGGCACCATCTCGGTCGCGCCGAAGAACGCGTCGCGCGGCAGCATCACGGTCTCCAGCTGCAGCTCGTCCGGTGCGGGGAGCTCGATGCGCGGCGGCCGGGTGAAGTCGTCGGCCGCCGACCGCCACGCGGTGAGGGCATCGAGCAGCCTGGCCGCGGTCGCGCTGTCGTCGGCGGTGGACAGGGTCGCGAGGATCCGGCGGTGGTCACTCATGCCGACGTCCACCCGGCAGTGCTCCCGCAGCCAGTCGTGCGCCTGGTAGCCGGTGGTGCCGGTGGCCGACACGTCGATCAGCACCTGCATCCGGTCGAGGTCGTGCGAGGCCTGCTCGCCGAGCAAATCGTCGTCCATCACCGTCACCTGCGGCAGGTCGTCGACGCTGGCGCGGACGGTGCGCGCGAGCTTCAGCGCGTCACCGAGCAGCACCTCCCCGCGCTCGACCATCTGCCGCCGCCAGCCGTCGATGGCCGAGTACACCAACACGTTCGGGCTGGTCGTCATCAGCAGGTCGGCGCAGGCGGTCAGGCGATTGCGGTCGATGAGGCCGCCCTGCACGTGGAACACCGAACCCTGCTCGAAGCCCATGCCCATCTTGTGCACGCTGACCACGCACACGTCGGCGCCGGCGTCCATCGCCCAGGTCGGCAGGTCCCGGTGGAACGGCAGGTGAGCGCCCCACGCCTCGTCGACGATCAGCGGTTTGCCGCGGCGGTGGCACACCTCGGCGATGCCGTACAGGTCGGCGCACGTGCCGTAGGGGCTCGGGCTGACGATGAGCGCACCGTCGGCGTCCGGGTGACGCCGCCATGCCTCCTCCACCTGCTCGGGCGACGGTGGGTGGGACAGGTGGCGCTCGGCGTCCCACTGCGGCGTGATCCATCGCGGCTGCAGACCGCCGAAGATCAGCCCGGCCACGATCGACTTGTGGCTGTCGCGGCTCACCAGCAGACCGTCACCCCCACCGGCGACCGCCATCATGGCAGCCTTCACCGACAACGAGCTGCCGCAGGTGGAGAAGTAGGCGTAGTCGGCTCCGACGGCGTCGGCCATCAGCTCCTCGGCAGTGGAGAGGAACCCGCCGCGCATCCGGCGGTCGTCCAGACCACCGCTGGCCAGCACGTCGCTGCGGAACGGTTCGCCACCCAGCACGTCGCGCACCCGTTCGTCGACGCCCCGGCCCTGCCGGTGCCCGGGCGGGGTGAAGCCGTAGCGATCGCGCCGGTGGTAATCGGTGAGCGCGTCGAGCATCGGTGCCTGTGACTGATCCACCACGGCGGCGTTCCCGTTGCGGTGACGGGCAAACCCGGCGGCGGTTTGAGCAGGGGCGCACCGGGTAAACCGCGCGCCATGCCCTCGCTGTGGACCGACAACCGGATCGAGACCCCGTCCACCCCGGACGAGGTGGCGCGGGTGGGCACCGCCGACGTCGTGGTGATCGGCGCCGGGATCACCGGCCTGACCACCGCGGTGCTGCTGGCACGCGCCGGCAAGAAGGTGGTGGTGGTCGAGGCGCGCCGGATCGGCGCCGGGACCACCGGCAACACCACCGGCAAGGTCAGCGTGCTGCAGGGCACCAAGCTCGCCCGCGTCCGCTCCAAGCACGGCCGTGACGTCCTCGGTGCCTACGTCACGGGCAACGCCGAGGGGCGGGACTGGCTGATCCGGTACTGCGACGACCATGGGCTGGACCACCAGCGCGAGGACGACCATTCCTACGCGCAGGGCGAATCCGGGATCAGCACGGCCCGCGACGTGCTGGCGGCGTGCCGGGACGCGGGCGTCGACGCGCAGTGGGTCGACGAGGCCGACGTGCCGTTCCCGTTCCGCGGCGGGGTGCGTGTGCGGGAGCAGGCGCAGATCGACCCGATGCCGTACCTCAACAGCCTGGTCACCGAACTGGAGAAGCACGGCGGCACCCTGCTGCAGGGGGTGCGGGCCACCACCGCGGCGGGCACCGGCCCCGTCCGGGTCCGGCTGCGGCTCACCGGCACCGAGCAGGACACCCGTGAGCAACAGTTCTCGATCGCCGCCGAGCACTGTGTGCTGGCGACCGGGACACCGATCCTGGACCGCGGCCTGTTCTTCGCGCGGGTCGAGCCGGAGCGGTCCTACTGCCTGGCGTTCGACGTCCCCGGCGACTTCACGACATCGATGTACATCGCCGTGGACAGCCCGACCCGCTCGGTGCGGTACGCCCCCACAGGGGCGGGCAACAAGTTGATCGTCGGCGGGGCGGGGCACACGGTCGGCAGGGCCGGCAACCCCCGAAAAGCGGTCGACGAACTGTCGCGCTGGGCCACGATGCACTATCCGGGCGCGGTGCGGACACATTACTGGTCGGCGCAGGATTACCATCCCGACGACGAGATCCCGTTCGTCGGCCCGATCCTTCCCGGATACGAGAGTCTGCTCGTGGCAACGGGTTTCGACAAATGGGGGATGACCAACGGGGTGGCGGCGGCGTTGGCGCTGTCAGCCAGGATCCTCGGCGGACGGATGGACTGGGCGCAGACCTTCGCGAGCTGGCGGACCCACGAGTTGCGCGGGATCCCGACCGCGCTGGAAGCGAACCTGAAGATCGGCCTGCACATGGTCAACGGCTGGCTCGGCCCGTCCCGCGGTCGCACCGGGACGCTCGCCGAAGGTGAGGGCGCGGTCGACGGCCCGCCGTGGCGGCGCCGGGCGACCAGCGTCGTCGACGGGGTGCAGCGCACGGTGTCGCCGGTGTGCCCGCATCTGCACGGGATCGTGAAATGGAACAACTCCGACTGCGCCTGGGAATGTCCCTTGCACGGTTCGCGGTTCGCCCCCGACGGCTCGTTGCTGGAGGGGCCGGCGACCCGCGGCCTGACCGGAAGCTAGCCGGTCAGGTGCGCAGCGTCTCGGAAGGGTTGCGGCCGTAGGCTTCCCGGTACATCGCCGCGAAGCGCCCGGTGTGGGCGAATCCCCAACGGGCCGCGATGATCTGGACCGTGGTGGCTCCGGCGTCGGCGTCGAGGAGCTCGCGGTGGGCATGGTCCAGGCGCACCCGACGCAGGTACTCCATCGGGGTCATGCCCAGGTGCCGGCGGAACATGTACTGCAGCGCACGGGGTGTGACGTGGATGCTCTCGGCGATGTCGGTCAGGGCGATGTCGCCGTCGGCGTTGCTCTCGATGAACGCGGCCGCGCGCCGCAGCAGCGGTGGCTTGGCGTCATTGCGGTCGGTCGGCGTGGGTTCGGTGGCGGCGTTGGTGGGCAGCGCGGAGAGCACCACGGCCGCCAGCATCGACGCGGTGGTGGACGCCACCAGGGGGGTCGGCGCGGGCCCGTCGGAGTGCACCACCGTGCGGACGTACTCGATGGCGGCGTTGAGCCGCTGTTCCGCCTGCGCCGACACCGGCCGGTGACCCAGCAGACGCACGGACCCGCCGCGGCCCCGCTGCGGCGCGGCGACCCTGTCCAGCAGCGTGGTGTCGAACATGGTCAGGTCGTAGGTGGCCTCGAAGACCCGGCCTGAGTAGGGCAGCTCCGGAGGTGAGAGCAGGGTGACGTCACCAGGGGCGAACACGTCCGGCGGCTCACCGGGGAAGTCCTCCTCGATGTGCCCGTCGTGCACCCGGCACAGGCAGATGCGGCCCAGCGGGGCGGCGTCGTAGGACATGCGGAAGGCGAGCCGGCATTCGTCGAAACTGACGGGTCCGAGCCAGCGCCGGTCGACGCGGGCGCACGCATCTTCCCCGTCCTCCGCGCTGATGGACATCTTGGTG
>NZ_LMVQ01000257.1 GCF_001545925.1 Mycobacterium sp. NAZ190054
TCACTTGGTAGGTAACTCACTGACCACTACGCGATGGCCCACCCCAAAGCCCTCAACGACACACCGGACACAGCCCAGCCCGGCCAGCCGCAGACCCGAAACCCCACCACCCCAGGGGACTTACCCGGCACGCTGGTCGCTACCGCGTACTCGGTGCTGGCTCGAATCCTTGATGATGCGGTGCGAGATCGGCGGCTGGCCGCGAATCCGGCCCGCGGGGTGAAACTGCCTGCGCGCGCTAGGCGGAAGAACATCTACTTGACTGCCGGGCAGCTTCACGACCTGGCGGTCGAGTCGGGCCGATACGGATCGCTGGTTCTGCTGTTGGGCACCGCGGGTCTGCGGTGGGGCGAGGCGGCGGCGCTGCGGGTCGGTGACATCGACTTCCTGAAGCGACGGGTCACGTTGCATGAGAACGCCGTAACGGTCGGTGGTGATGTGCATCTCGGCTCGCTGAAGTCTGGGAAGTCTCGGACGGTTGTGCTGCCTGCGTTCGTGGTCGAGGAGCTGTCGAAGACGTGCCGGGGTAAGGCACACGGCGATCTGATCTGGCCGGCGCGGGACGGCGGCCACCTGGGTCCCCCGTCGTCACACGATTCGTGGTTGTCCGGTGCGGTTGACCGGTGCCAAAAGGCGGCTGCGGCAGCTCGGGCGAAGGAAGGCGACGAGCCGACCACGCCGGTGTTCCCGAGGGTGACGGCCCACGCTCTCCGGCACACGGCGGCGTCGTTGGCGATCTCAGCCGGCGCGAACGTGAAGGTGGTTCAGCGGATGTTGGGGCACGCTTCGGCGGCCATGACGCTGGACGTCTATGCCGATCTTTTCGACGACGACCTCACTGGAGTTGCCGACAAGTTAGATGTAACTGTGGGCAAAATGTGGGCAGAACGGTCGTCCGCGAGCGGCTAGCAACTGGAAATAGCCCCTTTACCAGCACATACGCCGCCACAGTTCGCGTGCCCCCAGTCGGACTCGAACCGACACTTGGCGGATTTTAAGTCCGCTGCCTCTGCCAATTGGGCTATGGGGGCTTTGCAGTTCAGAGCGTAATCTAGGCCGTTTCCGCCTCGTCACGATGCTCTGAATACCGCAGTGATACCGCAGTGCTATCGATAGCCTTCCCCAGGGCGTCCGCCACACCGCTCAAATCGTCATTGAGAAGATGGCCGTAGCGGTCGAGCGTCATCGCGGCGGTCGCGTGCCCAAGCAGTCTCTGCACGACCTTGACGTTAGCGCCTGCACTGATCGCCAGTGACGCCGTGGTGTGTCTCAGCCCGTGCGGTACCAGCCCGTCGATGCCGATATCAGCACACGCGTTGTCGAACGCCCAGCGGTATTCGCCGAGTGGAAGGAACCCGCCCTTTCGGCTGGGAAAGACCAGCGCGTTGGGGTCGGCGGGCAGCTCGGCCTTGAGCTTTTTCCAAACCGGTTCGGGCACAGGCACGTGACGATCCCGCTTCGTCTTAGTCGTTGACTCCACGATGCCTTTACCGGTGACGGCTGTTGCGGACGAGCGCACCGTCAGCATCCGATCCCCCACATGCCGGCGGCGCAACGCAACGGCTTCGCCGAACCTCAGTCCGCAGTACCCGAGAACGAGCGTCAACGTCTCGAACCGATCAGCAGCCTTCGCCAGCATTAGCAGCTCGGCATGGGTCAGGTAGCGCCGCTCACGCTCGCCTTGCTCGGGAAGATCTTCGTCCCGCTTGATCTCGAACGCGACGTTCTTCGCCACCTTGCCAGTCCGTTGGGCGTACTTCAGGACAGCGCCTACCAGCTGATGAGCTTGGGTGATCCGACTTGCCGACAGGCCGGTTCCGCGTTGCCCGCCGTCGACTGACAGCGCCCCCAGCCACGTTGAATATGATTCGTAGTCAATCCTTTTCAGCTGAACACTTTCCCACTTCGGCAGCACCACAGTGTCGAGCAACGAGCGATATCCGGCAACGGTTTTCGGCTTGCGGTGCTGTTTGGTGGCGAACCACTGCTCGGCCACCGATCCGAAAGTCTCCGCACTCTTCCGCGGATCGACATACTCGCCGCGCTGCACATCGGCGGTCAGCCCATTTAGGTAGGCCTGCGCATCCGGCTTACGCTGGAAACTCTTGGTGCGCTCGGCTCCACTGGCGTCAACCCACCTGACACGCCATCGCGACACCTTGCCATATACCGCAGACCGCTCAGTGCGCATCGCGCCGTCCGGCGCCTTGACTCGCTTGTGCCAGCGGTCGTCAATGCCCGCTCGCTCGTTTCGAGTCGTCATACGCCGAAAGTACCGCAGTACTCCGCTCCCGTCATCCGCTTCGTTGCCAGGAGGCCGGACTATGAGCCCGCCGAAGACGTCACGACCCCTGAGTCATTGAAAGGCTTTTCTTCAAGCGAATGTGGCTGTGGTCGTGGACAGACCGTCAAGTCACCAGTCACTGTTGGCTCAGGCGAACCGACCATAGCTGAGGAGTAATTTGATGGATCTGCTAGGAGCGAAGGAAGTTTCGGACATCACTGGAGTTCCGATGGGGACGCTGAGGTACTGGCGGCATTCGAATATTGGGCCGGCGAGTTTCACCTTGGGACGCCGAGTCGTTTATCGGCGGGCCGAGGTATTGCGCTGGATATCGGAGCGAGAGAGCGCAACCCGCCGCGGAGGCGGCGACGCCGCTTAGTGCCTGCGCACGAAAAAGACCTCGGGGACTAGCCGAGGCCTTCGTTCGAATCACCCGATCACGCCACACGGAAGTTCCTCATGAGAATAGCGCAGCATGCCCATAAGCGACAGCACCACGGGCAGGAAAACCCTTGAGCGGCAGGGGGGAGGGGGACAAGAAGTCAGTCGCGGCACGCTTAGTCGATATGGCCCGGGAACGCTATGTTCTCGGAGTCTCCAAGGACGGCGAACCATTTGGCGCCGAACGCAGTCGACCCCACCTCGCGATACTCCTGCGTGGTGGGAGGGCTGGCTTACGGGCAGATCTCGCCGCTCGCTACTTCACCGAGACCGGTGCGGTCGCCGGGGGCCAAGCACTTACCGACGCCACACTGATTTTAGAAGGTCTGGCGGCCACGCAGGCACCCGACAAGTTGAACCTACGCGTTGCCGACCACCACGGGACGATCTACATCGACACCGGAGATCCAAACGGTCAAGTAATCAAAGTCTGCGACGGTAGGTGGTCGATGGCTACCACTGCGCCGGTGCGGTTCCTCCGAAATACGAAGCTGACGGGGGCGATGCCGGCACCAAGCTCCCGCGGGGATGTGACGAAGCTCTGGGAGTTCGTCAATGTCGCCGTTGAGGACCGCCCAGTTCTTCTCGCGTTCCTAGTAGCTGCTTTGGTTCAGTGCGACGTCCCGCATCCGGTACTAGCCCTGTTTGGCGAGCAAGGTAGCGCTAAAACGACATCCACACGGAGCTTGGTCGAACTCATCGATCCTTCGCCCGCCCCCTTTCGTCAGGCGCCGCGGGACGCGGACTCATGGGCGGTTGCCGCGTCTGGATCGTGGGTCGTTGCTCTGGACAACCTGTCGGCCATCCCGCCGTGGCTGTCGGACTCATTATGCCGCGCTGCGACAGGCGACGCCATGGTGAAACGGTCTCTATATACCGATGCCGATCTGGCTGTCATCAAGTTTCGTCGATGCGTGATTATCAACGGAATCGACGTCGGCGCCATCCGACCCGATCTGGCAGAGCGGCTAGCGATCGTCGAGCTGCGACGCATCGACCCCAGAATGCGACAGTCAGAGGCCGAGATGCGACAGCGGTGGGAAACAGCTCTACCAGGTATTTTTGGCGGACTACTTGACTTGGCTGCCTCCGTTCACCATCGGTTGGAGACCATCAAAGTTGAGGACTCGCCCAGGATGGCGGACTTCTGTCGCACGCTGGCGGCCGTGGACGAGATCTTGTCGACTAATGGCGTACGCCGGTACATGTCGCGCGCCAATCAGTTGTCTGAGGACAGTTTGTCCGTCGACCCGTTTATCGAACAGCTTCGCTCGCGGACATTAGAACCTGCTGTTGGTCAATCCGGCAGTGATTTGCTGATGCTGCTCACACCGGTCAACGACGACTGGCAACGACCGAGGGACTGGCCGAAGAACGGTCGCGACGTTTCTGGGCTGCTGCGTAGGCACGCACCCGCTCTACGCAACCTCGGATGGGTGATCGAAGATGATGGCGCGCGCAACCGCAGGAATGTACTGCTGTGGACGATCTATCCGCCGTACAAAGATGTTGTGGCTCAGCGAGCCTCGCAACCCTCGCGTCTCTCGCTTACGCAGATCAGCGAGAACGCGAACTTCGACCGGAGTCAGCAGAAAGTTTTGAATGCCGGCGCGAAGGCTGGCGAGGGTCGCCCGGCGGCAGCGTCGTGACCGTGCGCTGTGGGCAGGGAATCAGGTGCCCAGATAGTTGATTGCATACCGTTTTATCCGGTCTGATGATGCGTCAATACCGGCGAAGCGTCGACGTGTGGCAGCTCGCCTCGGTGGGTCGGCTGGGTCCTAAAGCTCATCCTGAATCGGCAGCAGCAGGGCGATGGCGTGACCATCCTCCGCCCGGATTTCGAATGAATCCCCTCGTTCGACGCTCAAGAGCACTTCGTCGAAGTTCTCTAGGAGGTCCTGCATTGCAATGATCTTCATGATTGGTCCAAGAGTATGAGTTCACCGGTTACATGCCCGAGAGCAGTGAAGCACCGTGAGGCCAAAGACTGTCGCAGGCGCCACTCTCGCATTCGGCCTTGTATCAGCTGGCGGAGCAGGTCAGGGCGTGGGAGGGCACCAAACTTCCTGGACTGCTCTGCAATCCGCGACAGCTTGCGGGTCTACGACCTCGATGTCGCGAAGCACGGAATCACAATCACCCAAGGAGCACCCATGGTCGGTCAGTGCCTTCATCCAACTCACCAGCACGGTCATTGAACGAGTTCCATCCTCGGGAGATCCGGTAGCCCACGCACGACCAAACGTGGCGGCCGCACTGTCGAGAAACGCTCTGTGCACCACCCGATATGCTTTGTCGAACTCCGATCGAGCCATCCAACCGTACGCAACTAGTTGCGGCACACCGATTTCGCGTTCGATGACGCTTGGGCTCGCAAGGCGAAGGACAGCGCTCCATTGTTCACGAGCGGTAGCCGGGTATCCGTGTGGCGAAGTGGGCTGAAGCATCAGCAGGTACCGACCGCCTTCCGAGTAATCGGCCCGTCGCCAATCTGGGTCTCGCCCGGGCACCGCTATAGCCGGGGGCGCATGCAGGGTCGTGCGGTCCCAGGTCGGCGGCGGAGGCTGTAGCGAAGCAATTGCGCACACTCTTTTTAGTGCTGAGCTGAGCTGTCTCAGCCTGTTCGCGTAGTCCAGCAGGGGATAACTCTTTAGTGAGGTGTAGTTGCCGCACAGCTCAACCTCACTTTGAACGTGGAACTCGCGCGTCCAGGCACATGCTTGATCGACGACGTTCGCCAGATACGTATGCTGCCGCGCGAGCTCGGCGCGCCAAGCTTCACCATCTACCTCCTGAGGCAGCGAATCCATTATCAGGATGAACCGCCTGCAGCGTCGAAAATTGCAGTAATCCAGCCGGTTCCCCGACTGTCGAGGTAGGCATGTGCTGCGGCGTAGATCATGTCTTCCAGCGGCAGGTCCGCCTGCATTGCTCCGCAGTTGTCGTCAGCTATCCACCCCAGGACCACCTCAAGCGCTCGGCAAATAAGCCATTGCCCCCTGTACTCTGCACAGACGGTGTCAGTGCGTTCATCTTCCCAACCCGGCTGCACCATTCCGATGCTGAACCATTGCTGCTGAACCGCTTCGGCGAAACGGGCGCGGTCCGAAGCGTCTACTTTGCCGTCTGCTGCAGCCGGCCATACCGAGTCGAAGTTCGGCGGAATTCGGGGGCCACCGTCGGCGACGATCGCAAGGCGCGCGTCGGAAACGATTGCCTCCGTGACCAGTTTGGCAGCTCGCTGGGTAAGCCCTCTGGCACGAAGTTGCGCTACACGCTCGAAAAGGTCGGGGTACTCCCGCTCCAATCGGTGCGTAGTATTCGCGTTGGCGATAGCGTCCCGTTTTCCGATTGAGGCGGGCATAGACATGCCGGAGCAGGTGGCCCACTCAGTACCCCAGCGTTGCGCGGCAGTCATGAGCGCTGTTACGTCAGACCAGGTGGTCGCTGCAGCGGCTAAGCGCCAGCCAGCCGGCTCCGCGGCCTTGACTTCTGCGAAGGCGATCAGTGTCGCAGCCGGATCGAGATTTCCGATCCATCGGCTACGAAAGCCCTCTCCAATAGCTTGGTCAGACCAGAGCATCCGCACGCCCTCAGGGACCACAATCCCCGCGGGGACGTAACCCGCACCGTGATGTGTCAGCGCCACAACATGCCGATCGCCAGCCGCTGAATACATCAGGCCGACGGCCCACAGTGCGAAGGTTCGGCAGGATTCGGTGGCGTACAACAGTTCCCACGCCAACCGTTTAACCGTCTGTAGATCGCTCGACTCGTTGCGCCGCCGTTCCAAGTCCCGGGCCGCCGCGGCCGCTACCCGGGACGGCAGCGTCGCGGCGGGAGTTGTCAACGCTGCCGTCGCGACCGATGCGGCGGCAGGCGCCATTGAGGTGTGAGCGCCGCCGATCAATGGGACAGCACCGGCGGCCGGTGGAATTGCGGCCGGAACTGAAGGCGGCGGACCCAGCGGCCCCGGGGGCAGCAAGGGTGCTGAAACCGCTGGATAGGGATTAGTACTCGACACTACCTGCGGCCCGGCAATAGACGCTGGCACGGCACCCGTGGTCGCTCCTAGTGACGGATGCCAGATTCCACTCGGAGATGCCGCCGGCTGCGCCGGCGTCGCAGTGGCTACGACAGCAGGAAAGCTAGTCGTCTGAGCGCCGGTGACCGATGACAGCGGCGCAGGACCGCTTGCAGGCATGACCCCTTGCAGCGCGACAGCAGGAGACGGCGATGCAGATACTGCCGGTCGTACCAAACCCGACTGCGACATTCCTCCAGTGCCCGATCCCGATAGCGGCGATGCCGAACTTCCGAACGCGGCCAACGAGCCTATGGATGAGGAACGTCCTGGTCCGGCGAGGCCTACCCCACTGCTTCCGATGTCACCAACCGCGGCTACGGACGCAGGACTGGCGCTCTGCGCCGGTGGGTGCGGTGACAGCGATGAAGGACCAGGGGTAGGCCCGGTGCTGACTCGCGGCGCAGTGTTACCAGACCTGGATTCGGCATCAGACGGGTCTGGCACCGAGAGACGAGGCTGCGTATCACCGGTCTCCACTGCTGCCTCGGGTGGACGCTCAGGCGATTCGTCGGATCGCTTTTCGGTCGACCGATCGTCATCGCCCGTACTAAACGGATCGCCATTCGGGGGTCCCTCCGGCAGAGGCGTAAATCCCTGGACGAATTGCACAGTTAAAGCGCGGATCTCATCGGCGGCCTCTACTGCGATTGCTCGCGCCCGCGCGGCAGCACTGGTAATGATGTTGATAGCCGTGGGACTTCTGCTCGGCACGTGTACCAGTTGTTGATGTGCCTCAGCATCAATCGTGTCAATCATCAGCTCAGCACTCATCTGGATCGCCGCAACACTCTGCATCAGATCAGCGGCAGCCTTATCCGCGTCAGCCTTATCGTCGGCCCGAACCTGAATACGCCTGTAGGCAGCGTGCATTGCTTCAAAACCATTTGACTGCGCCACACCGACAACCTGCAAGCCGTGCAAGGCGACCCGGTGAGCATCTACCGCAGCCGCAGTCGCCATCGCCAGACGACGTTGAGCAGCAGCCCGTCCTTCAGATTGCTCGCGGGTGACCGGCCATACATCGGGCGCCACGATGAAGCGTGAATAGCTACGAGCGGGTGGTGAAGCGGCCATTAGCCGACCCCCGTTGCTTCGCATGCACTTTCAGCGGCCCGCAGGGCACTCGAGTACTGATCAACCATGTCGTTGGAAACGGAGGCGGGTTCACGGCGCAAATCTGCGTCGACCACAGCCACGATCGAGCGCCGGACACCAGCGAGCGCATCAACAATTTCTCGTGGTACGCCTGGACCTAGCCGGGTGGCCATATAGTTCAACTCCGCACCCACCGCGCTGAAGTAGTAGCCCTGCACCCCCAGGCTTTGTGATGATTCCCAGTCATTGGCCCGGTCGACGCGATCGATGAAGGCGCCACGCGCAATCCCAACACCGCTCTTGAAGTTCCTCAGGCCAACACACGCCTCAATTGCTGCGTCGTGCTTTTCTGAGGGCTCCGCAGCAGACGTGGACGAGGTCGACGGCCTTATCGCGTGTTCAGTCTGCCCACGTGGGAAGATATTGAGACTCACAGCGAGTGACATGATGGCAACGACGGTGCTAACGACCGCGAGGTAGAACGCCAGCTTGCTCACAGTCACTCCACCACGGATTGAAGCTGTGTCGCGTTCAGTTCATCAACGACAACAAGGGAATTAACTGCTGCGGCCGCTGCAGTGCTCAACGCTTCAACACGCAGAAGAAGCCCCGCCGCGTGACCCTGCTGGGCAGCGACAGAAGTGAAGTCTGCGAGGCCGGCTGCGGCGTCGATGATGGACAGCCTGCCGCTAGCGATTGGACCGGCCGGTTCAACAGACGCGGCGTCTGAACCGGCCACGGCAGCTGCCGCAATTCCGCCCCATGCGGGCGCCGGCTGCAGATCTAGACGCTCCATGACTCATAAAGTACCGCTTCGCACAGACAGTTCGCCACAGCTGAGCACACATTTGTTCAGCGGATAATCCCAGTTCAGTAGGCTGATCTGCAATTTCACGCAAACAGGGCACTGGCAGCCGCGTCATGTCCAAAACGTTTGATTCCAACCGAACTCTCATATGTCAGGATCAGTCACGCTGGGATTGACGCCGCCGCCTGTTTGCATGGCCAGCCATGCCTCATCAAGTGAAGGCGGAACACGACATGCTTCGCATCTGACGAGGTAGCGCCGAGCCAGGGTATGCGTTAACCCCTATTTGGATAGACCACTTTGGCGAGTTCTCGGGCGGCCTCAAATGTGCTGCGGTCCAACTCTTTACGCCGTGCCCGCTCAGCCACACTCGACAATAGTATCTTCATGGCATCCGCGTTTTGGAGCGCGAATTCTACCGCGTCGCATGCGGAACGAATTACCGGAGCGGTGGCGCCGTGTTGCTGTGTACTCGATGCACTTCGGACGGCAGCACGAGGAACCTCGACGATGCGAATCGGTTCTCCGTGCCGCTGTGCTGCTGTACGCGCCGCCGAGGCGTCTCTGCGGCACGTGTCAGAGCAATAGCGACGCGGACGCCCTCGCCGGGAAGTGACTTCGGGATCCAGCATGACCGCATCGCAACGGACGCACCGATTCGGATCGGATGTCGGGTAGTTGTCCGCTGCGATCGGTTGATGATGGTCAACGCCAATTGCGCTATGGCTCACCAAACTTGCGCCGTTTGCGCTTAGAGCCGCGGCGTTTCGAGACTCCGTTGCACGCTGCGCGCCGTCCTCGTCAGCACGCGCTCTGCGAAGGACATTTTGGAGGTCGCGAACCTCGACCTCCGCAAGAGTAGCGATCGACGCGATCGTCTGACCGCGGTCCCTCATCCGCCCGGTAACCGTTTGCAGGTTGACGAAGTGACTCACACGCTTGCGGGCTGCGTCCATGCGCACGTTTTCATTCACTTGATCGAGGCGCACACTCTCCCAAGCGTCAACGGCGCGCAGCCGCTGGAGCAGCACACGAACCGAGGCGGCATCGTCTACGTTGGCACGTTCAAGGTTCGCGCGTTTCTCGTTCGCCCTGCGCTGCGCTTCCACCGCACGCTTGCGCGCCCGCAACTTCTCACTTCCGCTCATAGACGCAAACGTAGGACGGGCCGCGCGCTATCGTCCACCACCACAGCCACATTCGCGAGCAACTAGGGCTGGCTGCTCGGAATCTCCGAACTGCCTACGATGCCACCGCGCCGTCTACGCAGGGAGAGTCGGTTAATACACCAGTCAGCGGCAAGCCGATTAACCGTCAGTCGTCGACGGTTGTTTCGCCCTCACGGCGGCTGTAGTTGCCGCGCGCCGCGCGCCTCTCTGCGTCGGCGACGTCAGCGTTGAACGTGGCGGCGAACTCTGTGTACTTGACGTCGAGCAGATGCTCGTCAGGCGGCGCGGGTTGCACGGCGGCTGGATTTGTGAGGGCGTAGTAGGCGTAGCGGCTGTCGAGACGGTTTTCCGGCACCAAGGTGATTAGCCGTGGGGTGAGGCCGCACTCTGCCGCCAGGTTCCAAAACTCTTCGATGGTGAAGGTGGTGGTCGATGCGAGGTTTCGGTCGTAGGCTGTCCCGGCGAAGCCGCGGGTCCGACGATCGCTGGTGTGGTACTTGATTTGGACCAGCGCCATGCCTCCGGGGGCCAACACGGTGCGGGCGATTTTAAGGATGGCCCGTACCGCGTTCGCGCCCGTCGTTAGCTCGATCACGTATAGACACAGGAAGACATCGCAGCTGCCCGCCAATCCGACGGTGGCTTGTTCGGGGCAGGCGAGGTCGATGCGCCGTGTCTCGACGGGTGTCGTGCACGTTGCGCGGACTTGTCGGACGCATTCGTCGAGGTTTTCTTGGGAGATGTCGGCGGCGATGAAGCGCTGCGCATGGGTGGCGAAAGCCACGGCGTTGGCCCCGCCGCCGGCGCCCCACTCCATCACCGTGTTCGGGCTGAGCGAATTAAGGGCTCGGGCGAAGGTTTCATAGATCTTCCAGTGGTCGTCACCAACCTCCAGCCAGGCTTGATCACCGATTCCGTTGCGCCAGTGTGAGTTCGCTTCCCAGGCCGATCCTGTGGGCGCAGACCAGTAGCGGGCGGCTTGCCCGGCGATCCGGTTCCGGAATCGCCGCCTTCCCGCTGCTGCCAGCGCTGCTGCCAGGAATCGCTCGCCTCGCACTGCCACGTCGATACCTCCGGTCAAGGAATTGTTTCCGGTTAGGCTGACAGTAACCGGCCTTCCCTGGACATCGCCGCCTTCGACGCCGGAGCGACCCCGCACCAGTCGCCGCACTCTAGGACTCGATGATCATCCCGCCGATTGGAACGGGTGTCGCGTCCACACCAGTCAGCTAGCAACCGGCGCCGACGATCGCTAGCGGCACACCACTGCGCCTCCAGTGACACCTCCGGGCAGCTTGTGGGCCAGCCAGCGCGGGGCCGGTGGCTGAGCGGGCAAGAAATCCTCGGACAGCTATCTGGAGGCTCTTGGCGCTGCTAGAGGGCACCACATTGTGCGGCGCTGAAGCCGCGGTGGTGCGCGCATCTGCAATGATCGAGCGAGCGGCATTGTGCAAGGAGGGGGCCATGGCGAGGTCTGACCTGGTGATTGATCTGGTCGAGGCGCAGCAGCGTGGCGACGTCGCCCGCTTTCGCATGCTGGTGGAGGCGATCATCGCCGAGGAGCGCAATAATCAGCACCATCTTGTGGCTGATCGTCTGTCTGAATTGATCACCACTGCCGGTGCTCGCAGCCTGCTCGCCCGTGATGACACCGCCCGCCAGGTCGCTGATCTGGTCACCGAAATTGTGCCTAAGCGGCGATTGTCAGAGGTGCATCTGGCGCCTGCCGTCACGGCGGCGGTGACCGAGATCATCGAGGAGCATCACCGTAGCGAGCTTCTCCGCAGCCACGGCCTGGAACCGCGTAACCGCATCCTTTTGGAAGGTCCGCCTGGTAACGGTAAAACCTCGCTTGCTGAAGCGTTGGCAGCGGAGTTGATGGTGCCGTTCTACGCCGTGCGTTACGAGGGAGTTGTATCTAGCTTTCTTGGAGAGACAACGAGTCGAATCGATCACGTTTTCGAGTTCGCAAGGACTCGGCGCTGCGTGCTCTTTTTCGACGAGTTCGACACCATCGCAAAGGAGCGCTCCGACGCGCACGAAACCGGCGAAATCAAGCGCGTCGTTTCGACGTTGCTCCTACAGATCGATCGCTTGCCCTCCCACGTCGTCGCCGTCTGCGCGACCAACCATGGCGAACTGCTCGACCGCGCGGCGTGGCGCCGCTTTCAGGTGCGGTTAACACTGCCTCCCCCGTCGCGCATACAGGCCACGGTTTTTCTCGAGCAGCTGCGTATGCGGCTCGGCGGGAACCTCGGTATGGCGCCGCGCACCCTCGCCGACAAGCTTGCGGGCGCCAGCTACGCCGACATTGAGGAGTTCGCGCTGGATGTCATGCGGCGCTATGTGTTGTCGCTACCCGATGGCCGTGTCGAGGATGTGGTGCGCGAACGGCTCAAGCAGCGCAACGCCATGAGGGAGATGTGACCTCTCCGCGTCCACCGCTGTCGTTCGGCGCCCCGGTGACCGGGCCTATACCTACCGGCGCGCCCCGCTTTCCTGGAACTCGCATCGCCGGACCGGAACCGGCCCGGCAAGGGCAGCGGCTAGCACCACAGTTCGCCGCTCTCCAAGAGGCTCTGCAGGCTGGGCGCGTCGACGTGGACGGTGACACCAGTGAAGCCGATCCCGAGCTTGTGGTGGTCTTCGACCTCGCCGCACCCGTAGCCGAGTTCGCGCGAGCCGCAGCCCGTGTGCCCGGCCTGGAGTTCCTCCTCGAAGTTGATGGCGACGAGTTCGCAGCCGACGACGACTTCCACGCCGTACGCGATGGCGAACCGAGCGACGATGCCGTGACCGACAGTCTCTATGTTGTGATGTCGAACAGCCAGGCCGTCGTTGAGCTCCTCACCCTCTTCGCGCGATGGCAGGAGAACCGCGATGCAGCAATGCCTTTCGGGTTAGCGCCCTTACGCGAGGTCTTTTCGCTGTTGCGCGAGGTGAGGCGCTGGGGACCCCAAGATCGGGTCCGTGAGACTGGTCTGCTGGAGCGCTGGCGCGAAGACGTCGCCGTCGTGGGACAGTCAGCTACCACGGCCCGCGTCGAAGTCGAGCTGTGGTTCCGCCGCGATGCCGGCCGCCGGGCGGTTGCCGAAACGACTGTGCGGGAACTCATCACCGCAGCCGGCGGCCAAGTCATCACTCAATCGACACTCACTGGCATCGGCTATCACGCCATTCTCGCTGATATCCCCTACAGTCAGGTCGAAGCGGTCCTTGATCGCGGGCCCGACGCGATCGCACTGTTGACCACCGACACCATCATGTATGTGTCCCCGGCACGGCCGATGACCTTTCCGTCAGCAGCGCCCTCCGACGAACCTGTTGAGCCCGAGGTGTTTTCGGTGAAGCCCGTCGACCGACGTCCACGGATCGCCCTGCTCGATGGCCTGCCGATGGCCGGTCACATCGCCCTCTCCGAACGTCTGATCATCGACGATCCTGACCAGATCGCTGCGTCCTATACCGCATCACAGATGCAGCACGGCACCGCCATGGCGTCGCTGATTTGCCACGGCGACCTCAACGCTCCCGGCGAATCAACACAGCGCCGCGTGTACGTGCGGCCGATCATGCAGCCACACCCATTCAGTGGCCAAGGCGAAACCGTGCTGAGGGACCGGCTATTAGTCGACCTCATCCACGAAGCCTTTCGACGCCTGTTCGAGCGACACGGCCAACACGATCCTGCGGCTCTCAGCGTGAGAATCGTCAACTTGTCCATCGGCGACCCCATCCAGATGTTCGTGCGCCGAATCAGCCCCCTAGCGAAATTGTTGGATTGGCTCGCCCACACGTACAACGTGCTGATCCTGGTCAGCGCGGGCAACCATCCCATTGATGCCGACATCCCCGCAGCAGCGCTGCTCGATGTATCCGAACTACGGCGCGCGGTGGGCACCGCCATGTACGCGCAGGCGCGCCGTCGACGACTCCTCTCCCCCGCTGAGGCGGTGAACGTCATCTCCGTGGGAGCCCTGCATGCAGACGCCGCGACCACCCCAACCAGCGACACGGTGCTCGACAGCGCCGACACGGGAATGCCCGCGCTCTACAGTCCCGTGGGTTTCGGCCACCGCAACTCAGTAAAACCGGAGATACTGCTGCCCGGCGGTCGAAGTCTGCACCAGCGTCCGCCTTCGGCCGAAGGAACCACGACCTTGTATCCGGCCGAAACAACGATCACCGGCCCCGGTATGCGCGTCGCCGCACCCGGACACGGCGGCGCGCTCAACGGAACGGCCTATCTGCACGGAACCAGCAATGCCACCGCCCTCGCGACGCGCACCGCCGACCACATCTTCGATGTGCTTGAAGCCCTACAGTCCGCCGACGGCGAACCACCGTTCGCCACCGCCGAATACCATCCTGTGCTTGCCAAGGCTTTGCTTGTTCACGCCGCATCCTGGGGCGCCATACGCGAGGGGCTGACCCGCACCATAGGCGGCGGCGCCGATCTCAACCGTCGTGACATCTCTCAGCTACTTGGCTACGGCGCCATCGACGCCGAACGGATCGTCACAGCCGCGACCAACAGAGTTCTCCTCCTCGGCGCCGGGTCCATCACAGCCGACCAACGCCAGACATTTGCACTGCCTCTGCCGGCCAGCCTGGCTGCGACGACCGACTGGCGACGGCTGACGATAACCCTGGCCTGGCTTTCCCCGGTCAACACAGCGACGCGCCGACATCGTATGGCCCGTTTATCTTTCGAGCCGCCGCGTCAGCCACTGGGAGTCGAGCGCCTGGAAGCTGAAGCGCGCGTGTCCCGCAACGGTACGGTTCAACACGAGATTCTTGAAGGTCAGCGGGCCGTCGTGTTCACTGCCAGCGATGCGCTGGAGATCAACGTCGACTGTCGCGTCGACGTAGGACGCCTGGCGGCACCAATTCGCTACGGACTGGCGGCGACACTTGAAGTTGCCCCAACCATTCGTGCTGATATCCACCAGGACGTTCGTCAACAACTGCAAATACGACTGCGCACCAGGACACAGTGACACGCGTAGTCCCGGCGACAATCTGAGCCGTTTCCGGACGCGAACAGCGACGTGCGCTACTGCCGCATCGGCGAGGTCTCAAGAGAAGCCGGTGTTGGTTATCGCCGAACGGCGAGGGTTGAGACGCGCAGACCAAGGGTCGCATCGAGCCATCTACGTAGGGCGGCAGTAGTTGATGACGAATGAATCTCGTTCGTATTGAGATGTGGCCTCATGCCGCCAGTGTCGAGGGTGGCGCTGTCATCCTGGTTCGGTGGCGCCTAGGACAGCGAAGAAGACCGACAGCCGGTTAGCGGCTCGGCTTGCCGCGCTCGCCTCACTAGGCGCTTCTGTCATCCATTTCGCCGTCGTTCCCACGCACTGGCAGGAATGGATGCCAGCGGGCCTGTTTTTCGCTGGCATCGCGCTGTTCCAACTGTTGTGGGCGCGGCTAGTACTCACCCGTACCACCACCCCGGTGCTAGCTCTTGGCATCATGGTCAACCTTGCCGTTATTGCGCTTTGGTCCGTGTCGAGAACCGCGGGAGCGCCGCTTGGGCCCCACGCCGGTCAAGCCGAACTGATCCAAGCCGCGGATCTATGCGCGTTGCTGCTTCAGATCTATGTCGTCATGGGCGCTGGCTGGGTCTGGCACCGCGGCCTTCAAGGAGAACCGGTGCCCGCCTTCGGCAGTGCCATGGTGCTCCTGGGCGCGATTGGGATCGTCACGTTGGCGTCCACAGTGGGCGCTGCCTCTGGTCTACGGCACGGCCACCACGCCCCAGCCGGCGCTGAAGCAGGGGCTCATCACCACGGATCTGGTGCAGAGCAGACTGACGACCATCACAGCCATCCTGAACCATCCCCTGCAGCGCCCGCTGGGGAGCCCGCCTCCGATGATCACGCAACCAGTGCGGAACACGTCGACGACCATCACAATCACGATCCGGAGCCGACGTCTTCCCCGCCTGCCGTGCTCCCAGTCGAAGCTCTTGCGCCAGGCGCTGGCTCTGGCGGCGCGCCTGAGCAGGCTACGCCCGTGCCCATCAGCGAGCCGCTTCCAGCGGCGACGCCGCTAGACGACCACCAAGACCACGACCATGTGCATTGACCTACGTCTGTATGGCCAATCCACGGCCTGACGGCTAGTTTCCGCCCGTCAGGTCTGCCCGCCCGATGGCGTCGCCCGGATGACGCACGATGTCGAGGACCGACATTCCGATGCCGTAGGTGGATAACCATCGCCTCGGCCGGACCGCGATGAAGCACAGCTCAGCACGCCGAGCGACGATGCGCTCCTCGGCGGCGAGAATGCGACGGAGGAACCAGTCCGCATGGAATGCCCCTCGCGCGTCGGCGTTTTCGTGGTTCAGTATTTCGGCCGACCCCGCAAACTGGATAGCTGCCGGCGGCATCATGGGGAGAAAGCGGTGCGGCACGGGAATGACGAAGGCTACCTGTGGTCGTCGTCGGATGTTTCCCACCTTGACGTTCGTAGTACGGGTCGTGATGTACAACGTCAGGTTTGTGCCTTCACCGGCCGCTGCGTACGTGACGGCCGTCGCGTGGGGGTTGCCGCTGCTATCGAGCGTCGACAGGGTGCCGAACGACCGTCGTCGAATCGAATTTTCGACAGTGGCGAGGTCGGTCACTGGTGCTCCTTCCTCCGCTTCCCCGGCTCCGATTGGGTGGCTTGTCGCTCAGCTACACGCCGTCTACGGCGCATCCGAAGGTACCGGCGGTCGACGAATAATTGAGAATTCGACCGGCGACTGCATTTGCTTTCTTCGTGTGAAGCTCCACATGGTTGGGAGCGGCGATTCGAACTTCACATGGTCGCCGGCTGCTCCACATGGTGGGCCGTCCCCTAACGGTTGAGAACGGCGCGGGTGCTCGCCTCGGGCGTCAAATCGAGGCGGCGCAGAAGTTGCGCGTTGAGCGCGACGACGATCGTTGACAGTGACATGAGGATGGCGCCGACCGACATGGGCAGCACGATGCCGATGGGTGCCAGCACACCAGCAGCCAGGGGCACAGAGATGAGGTTGTACCCGGCGCCCCACCAGAGATTCTGTTTCATCTTGCGGTAGCTGGCGCGGGACAGCTCGATGACCGACAGCACCGAGCGGGGGTCGGAACTGGCCAGGATGACACCGGCGGAAGCGATGGCGACGTCAGTGCCGGCACCGATGGCGATGCCGACGTCGGCCTGCGCCAAGGCGGGGGCATCGTTGACTCCATCGCCGACCATGGCAACCTTTTTGCCCTCGTGTTGCAGGGCAGCAACTTTCGACGCCTTGTCTTCGGGGCGCACCCCCGCGAACACCCGGTCGATGCCCAGTTCGTGGCCGACACTATTGGCGACGGCTTCGGCGTCGCCGGTGATCATGACGACTTGCACGCCAAGCTTGTGAAGCGCATCGACGGCTTCGCGTGATTCGGGGCGGATCTCGTCGGCCAAGCGCAGGCCGCCGAGCACCTCTCCGTCGCGGATGACGTGCAGAATGATGGCGCCTTCCCCGCGCCACGCGGTGGCCGCGGGGACCTCCTGGGCGCCGACTTCTTCGAGAAGTCGGGGGCCGCCCACTCGGATTTCGTGCCCGTCGACCGTCGCAGTCACACCGACGGCAGGAGAGGACGAGAAGCCGCTGGCGCGCGGCACCGTTAATCCCCTATCCTCGGCGGCTTTCACGATGGCCCGCGCCAGGGGGTGTTCACTGTCGGTCTCGGCGGCGGCGGCGAGCGCGAGCACGGTGTCGCCGTCGTCGTCTCCGGTCGCCTCGACGGCGGTGACGGTGGGTTCGCCTTTCGTCAGGGTGCCGGTCTTGTCGAACAGCACGGCGTCGACAGTGCGCATACCTTCCAGGGCCAGCCGGTCTTTGATCAAGACGCCGCCTCTGGCGGCGCGTTCGGTGGCGATGGACACGACCAGTGGTATCGCCAGGCCCAGCGCATGAGGGCAGGCGATGACCAGCACGGTGATCGCTCGCACCACCGAGGCATCGGGATTGCCGACGATTGTCCATGCCGCCGCGGTGATCGCGGCGGTGATCAGGGCGAACCAGAACAGCCAGCCGGCGGCCTTGTCGGCAAGGCGCTGGGCACGCGAGGACGAATTCTGCGCTTCGGTGACCAGGCGTTGGATGCCTGCTAGGGCGGTGTCGTCGCCGGTGGCGGTGATCTGGACCCGAAGCCCGGAATCGGTGGCGACGGTGCCGGCTGTGACGGGATCCCCGACGCCGCGGGTAACGGGCCGGGATTCGCCGGTCACCATGGACTCGTCCATGTCGGCGCGTCCGTCGACGATCTTGCCGTCGGCAGGGATGCTTCCGCCGGGTCGGACTACAACGACATCGCCGACGTGCAGGTCGGTCGGCGAGACGGTGACGGTGCGGTCGCCGTCGATCTTCTCGGCTTCGTCGGGAAGTAGTGCGGCCAGTGAGTCCAGCGCTGAGGTGGTCTGGGCCAGCGAGCGCATTTCTACCCAGTGGCCGAGCAGCATGATGACGATGAGAAGGGCGAGTTCCCACCAGAATTCCAGCTCGTGGTGGAGCAGGCCCAAGCTCGCGCCCCAGGACGCGAAAAAGGCGACGGTGATCGCCAGTCCGATGAGGAGCATCATTCCTGGTTTGCGGGAACGGATCTCGTTCAGCGCACCGGTGAGGAAGGGGCGGCCACCGACGACGTACATCACTGTCCCGAGCAGGGGCGCGATCCAGCGTGCGCCGGGGAAGTCGGGGACGTCGTAACCGAGCAGCATCGCGAACATGGTTGAGAACGCGACGACCGGTATGGCGATGATCAGGTTGATCCAGAAGAGCTTGCGGAATTGGGCCACGTGGTCGCCGCCGTGGCCGCTATGGCCAGTGTGGCCGGTGTGATTGTCATGGCCGTGGTGTTCGCCGTGTGGGTGGGTGTCAGGGTGTGCGCTGGGGAATTGGTGCTGGGCGTGCCCGCCAGGGTGGGATGTTGCTACGCCGTGGTCATCGCGGTTTGTCATGTTCTTTCCTTAGGGGACTTCGCGTTTCAGTCGACGCGCATTGATGATGTGGGTGTTAGGAACGCACCAAGCGGGCGATGGCTTCAGAGGCTTCTGTGAGTTTGGCGTCAGCGGCCGGTCCGCCGGTGGCGGCGGCGTCACGGACGCAGTGGCGAAGATGGTCGTCAAGCAGTGCCAGCGCGACGCCTTGGAGGGCTTTGGTGAGCGCGTCTGTTTGGGTCAGGATGTCGATGCAGTACCGCTCCTCTTCGATCATTCTGCTGATGCCGCGGGCTTGGCCTTCGATGCGCTTCAACCGCTTGAGGTATTTGTCTTTATCGGTGATGTAGCCGTGGTGGGTGGTGCCTGTTGAGGGGCAGTGCCTGGTGTTGTCTGCGTGGGTCATGACGCTTTCCTTGTGCGTGGTGGTGACTAACTTTGGGTGCCCGGCGAGGAGTGCGCGACGAGGGTCGCGGTCATGCGGCGGAGGCATACTTGTCGGGGTCGCGGTCGAAGCGTGGTCCGCATCCCTTGCAGCAGAACCAGTAACGCCGACCGCGATAGTCACGGAATAGTCCCGCCGCTTCGGCGATCGTCTTGTTCACCGGAGTGCCGGGCATCACGGGGCAGGTGGTCTCGTTCTGCGATCCGAGGTGAAGCAGGTTCCTCGCCGTAGGGTCGATGGGTGAGGTATCGATTTTGTCGGCTGCGCCGCTGCAGCAGCAGGCTGACGTGCGGTTCTGATTCTCGGACATGGGTTCTCCTCACAGGTGGCGGTGATTTAACTGGTGGTGTCGGCGGAAGTGGTTTTGAAGCGGCGCAGGCGCAGGCTGTTTCCCACCACGAAGACGCTGGAGAATGCCATTGCGGCTCCGGCCAGCATCGGATTGAGCATGCCCAGTGCTGCGACGGGGATCGCTGCGACGTTGTAGGCGAACGCCCAGAACAGGTTGGTTTTGATCGTCGACAGTGTTTCGCGGGACAGCCTGATCGCGTCAACGGCGCTGCGCAGATCACCGCGCACCAGGGTGATGTCGGAGGCCTCGATGGCGACGTCGGTGCCGGTGCCCATCGCCAGACCGAGGTCGGCTTGGGCGAGGGCGGGCGCGTCGTTGACTCCGTCGCCGACCATGGCGACCGTCTTGCCTTCGGCTTGGAGGCGTGCGATGACGTCAACCTTGCCTTCGGGCATGACTTCGGCGATGACGTCGTCGATGCCGACTTCGGCGGCGATCTGTCGAGCGACGGCTTCGTTGTCGCCGGTGAGCAACACGGGGGTCAGCCCAATGTCACGCATCTGCGAGATTGCCTGTGCGCTTGTCGATTTCACGGTGTCAGCGATGACGAGTGCACCGCGCGCCTGCCCGTCCCACCCGACCGCTACCACGGTCTTTCCCTGGGCTTGCGCGCGGGCCTTGGCGTGGGACAAATCCGGGCTGAGGTGTTGCGCCCAGTCGGCCAGCAGTGATTCGCGCCCAACGACGACGGCGTGTCCATCCACGATGCCGTGGACGCCTTTACCTTCGACATTCGCGAAGTCCTCCGGAACGGGCAAGGCGTGGAGTTCCTCGGCCGCCGCGGCGGCGACGGCTTGGGCAATGGGGTGCTCGGAGGCGTTCTCCAGGGCGCCGGCCAGTCGAAGCAGCTCCGCGCGTTCGGTTTCCGGCGCTGTAATGACATCGACCAGCGTCATTTTGCCGGTGGTGACGGTTCCGGTCTTATCCAGCACCACGGTGTCAACCTTGCGGGTGGATTCGAGCACCTCGGGACCTTTGATCAGCACGCCGATTTGTGCGCCGCGACCGGTGCCCACCAGCAGGGCGGTGGGCGTGGCCAGCCCGAGGGCGCAGGGGCAGGCGATGACGAGGACCGCGACCGCTGCGGTGAACGCGGCGGCGACTGAGAATCCCGCGCCCAGCCAGGCGCCGAGGGTAATCACGGCGATAGCGATGACGATCGGTACGAAGACGCCGGAAATGCGATCGGCCAGGCGTTGCACTTCAGCCTTGCCGGTCTGGGCGCGTTCGACCAGCTGGGCCATCTGCGCGAGCTGGGTGTCCGAGCCGACACGAGTGGCCTGCACCACCAGCCGACCGCCGGCGTTGACGGTGGCACCGACCACGGTGTCGCCGGTAGCGACTTCCACGGGTACCGCTTCGCCGGTCAGCATCGAGGCGTCGACAGCCGAGGAACCGGACACCACCACGCCGTCGGTGGCGATCTTCTCCCCCGGACGGACTATGAAATCGTCGCCAACCACGAGTTCTTCGATGGCGATCTTGGTTTCCGTCCCCCCGCGCAGGACGGATACGTCTTTGGCGCCTAGGTCGAGCAGGGCTCGCAGTGCCGCTCCGGCCTGCCGTTTGGACCGCTTCTCGAAGTAGCGTCCGGCCAGGATGAACGTGGTTACGCCGGCGGCGACTTCGAGGTAGATGTTGGCGGCGCCATGCGACGGCGCCAGGGTGAACGCGAAGGGATGCTTCATACCCGGCGTGCCGGCACTGCCCAGAAACAGCGCATACAGCGACCACAGGAACGCCGACACGGTGCCCAGCGAAATGAGCGTATCCATGGTCGCGGTGCCGTGTCGCAGGTTGGCCCAGGCGGCCCGATGGAATGGCCATGCTGCCCACACGACGACGGGGGCAGCCAGCGTGAGCGACGCCCACTGCCAGTACGTGAACTGCAGCGCCGGGATCATCGCCATCGCGACGACCGGCACTGTCAGGACGGCCGAGGCCCTCAGGCGGTGCCGCAGCGACGCCAGTTCGGGGTCGGCGGTGTCCACGGCGTGCGGGGTGTCACCGGATGCGTCGGAGGGCATCGACGTGCGCGGTGTCGGGAGCGCGGCGGTGTAGCCCGTCTTCTCCACCTCGGCGATCAGCAGCGCCGGATCGTATCCGTCAGGCACCGTGACGGTGGCCTTTTCCGTCGCGTAATTGACTGTCGCGGCCACGCCGTCGAGCTTGTTGAGCTTGCGCTCGATGCGGTTGGCGCAGGAGGCGCAGGTCATTCCCCCGATGCGGAGTTCCACACTCGGGCCAGACACCGGTGTCGATGTCGTCATGAAGCCACTGCCTTTCAGTTTCTGATTCGGACGGGATAGCTCAGTGCCCGCCGGCATGGCCGGCGTCACGCGACGGCTCTGAGGCGGGCTCGTTGGTGCCACCGGGTGCGGCGTCGACGACGAAGCTGGCGGTGTGCACGGTGTCCTGGACTTTGAAGTCGAGGTAGAGCAGGTAGCGCCCGGCAGTGGGTGCGGTCGCCGCGAACGACACCGCAGGCCCACCGGTGCCGCCCGGTACCGGCTCGGCCCCCTCAGGGTGCACATGTAGATACGCCAGGTCTCCCTCACGCAAGGCGACGAGATGGCCGTAAGCCCCCAGGTAGGGCTGCAAGGTCATCACCGGCCGGCCGTCGCGCGTGACTGTCGCGGTGAGTTCGTGGGAGACGCCCGCGGTGAGTGCACCGTCCAGTTTCACGGTGTATCCGGCGATTTCATCCACGGTGCGTGTGGCACTCGCCACCGCCGGGACGAACGCGCCGGCCACCTGCACGGTTCGGGTGAGGGTGAGTTTGGCGCTGCCCGCCCCTGCGGGTTGGAAGTCGGCGAACACGCGGTAGGTGCCGGCGGCGTTCCACGTCCACGGCGTTGACCACGTGCCGGTGGCCGCGTCCAGCCTTGGGTGCACATGGGCGAAGTGCTGGCCGTCGGAACGGACCACGATGAGGTGCAGTTGCTTGTCGTGCACGGTCGCGTAGTCCAGCAGCGGCGTGCCGCCCGGGTCGACGATGGTGAAGCTCATCGTTCCCCGATCGTTGGGTGCGCTGGGGGACCGCACCGGGCTCAGGACGTATCCGTCTTCGGCCAACGACAACCCCGGCGGGTCGGCGAAGGGATCGACTGGCGACGCCTGCTCGGTCGGCGGCGCGCTGTGATCCGCTGCAGCATCGGAAGTTTGGGTCTGGGAAGATGTCGCCGCGGTATCAGGGACGACCGCTGCGGCGGTGACGTATGCAGCCGTGAACGCCACTGCCAGTCCGGCACCAAACGCTGTCAATCGTCCCGCGGCGTTCATGCGACACGCACCGCCGAGTAGCCGGCCTCGTCGACGGCGTTGAGGATCTGCGCGTCGTCGACGGGACGGCTCGACGTCACGATCAGGGTGCCGGTTTTGGCGCTAACTTCGACGTCTTCAACTCCGGCGACCTCGCTGACCTCTTCGCGCACCGAGAGCTCGCAATGTCCGCAAGTCATTCCTGTGACGGCGTACGTGCTCGTGCTCATCACCGATCTCCTATCCTCGACGGGTGCAGATACCCCTACCGGGTATACGTAAGAGAGCATATACCCCTTGGGGGTATGCTTCAAGGGTTACTTTCCAGGGTCGTTGGTGTGGTGTCGACGCGGCGTAGCGCTATCCCGGAACGACGGGAGGGATCAGTTGGTGGTGCGCGCGTTACACGTCGGAGATGATGGCTGGCCCCTCATGGGGGAGGTCGTCGGGCGCGGCGAACTGATCATCATGCTTCATGGTGGGGGTCCGGATCACTACAGCATGCGACCGCTTGCTGACCGGCTCGCTGGCCAATATCGCGTTGCGTTGCCTGACATTCGAGGGTACGGAGCATCGCGTTGTCCCGACCCGACGTTGCACCGATGGGATCAGTACGTCAGCGACGTCATTGCGATCATTCACGCGCTCGATGACACCTGCGCCCACCTTGTCGGCGCCGGACTGGGCGGCACCATCGTTTTGCGGACGTGCCTCCAGCACCCCCGTATCGCCCGGTCGGCGGTGGTCATCAGTGCTGAAGCGATAGAGGACGATGCGGACAAAGCCGCAGACACCGATCTGATGGATCGTTTCGCCGAGCGTGCCCGTTCCCGCGGTCTGCAGGCCGCCTGGGAATTGTTCATTCCTGATCTTCAGCCGCTGATCGCCAACCTGGTCGCTGAGGCTATTCCGCGCGCTGACGCCCACAGTGCGGCGGCCGCGGCGTCAATCGGTCATGACCGCGCCTTTGCAACGGTCGAGGACCTCCGGCGCATCGACACTGCGACGCTCGTCATCGCCGGCGACGACATCCGTCACCCCGAGTGCTTGGCACACAGCCTCGCCACTGTCCTTCCACAAGGGGTTCTCGCCGAAGTTTCGATGTCCCGCCAATTTGTCGACGCTGAGGACATGGCACACGCTTTCGGCCCGGCGATCGAGAACTTCCTTCGCAGAACATCGGACCGGGACACTCGGGTCCATGAAGACTAGGCACTAAGGACGGCGGCAGCAGTGAGGGGCCTGACGCTCCGGCGGCAAGCCGCTCGGGGACAGCCTGTCGCGGTGCTGTCAGCCGCAGCAGGACTTTCCCTCGCCGGGCTTGCCTGAGCGGCGCCCACTAGTGACACGACCCACCGCGCACAAAGCGATGCATTTGGCGATCGACCGTGCGGTCTGGCTTTGGACGAGCTGCCGAAATCTTTCTTGTACGGTCACCAGCGATACGCCTTCCAGTTGTCGGGCTACCCGCCCCGGGTGATACAACGAAGGTACCCCTGAGGGGTATACGGTACAAGGGCGCCCGAGCTAGGCGCGGCGGTGGGTGACTGGCCAATGGCGCATATCCTGCATTACCCGTGGCGGCGGATGGCTCCACGCCTGATTCGATGTTCCCCGTTGCTGGCGCCGCGGTAAGTTGATTATTGGAAGGCCGTAGCATCGATTCGTGGCGATGATGCGGGATGGCGGTGGTATCACCGGTGAACCGCACTGGGGCGGGACGGCACTGCTGCGGCCTGGGGTGTTGGCGTTCACCGGATCGATTGGCACCACCGACCTACACGCCCACCATGCCGTCCAGATTGTCACCGCAACAACACCTTTCACGATGCGTGACGAGCACGGCAACCAGCATCGCGGCACCAAGGTGGTCGTGCCCGCCGATGCGCCACACCGGGTCGAAGTCGGCGCGCCGGAGGGCACCGTGGTGTTCTTGGAACCGGAGTCTGCCCCAGGGCGCTCGGCGCACTTGCGCGCGCTTCGGTCCGGCTGGACTGTTGCTCCGGTGTTGACGTTCACCCGCCGACGTCCGTTGGTCGTCGTGGTCGACGAGCTGATCGAACACCTCGCACCCGCCATGGCAGCTGATGAAGCAATGACGCGCCATCGCGCCGTCGATGAGGCGTTGCGGGTGCTCCCCGACCTTGTGGCTGCAGGCCCAGTCGGCGGTACCGAACTCGCGGCCCAGGTCGGTGTGTCTGCGAGCCGATTGACCCATCTGTTCACCGAACAGGTCGGCATTCCGCTGCGCCGCTACGTGCTGTGGTTACGGCTGCGGCTCGCCATCATTTGCGCGCACGCCGGCGATGACCTGACCGGCGCCGCGCATAATGCGGGGTTTTCTGACAGCGCCCATCTGACCCGCACCACGCGGGAGATGTTCGGGCTGGCGCCCTCGGCGTTGAGCCGGCACGTGTCCTGGGACCTCGACACCGCCGTGTAGCCGGATCATTCAAGCTCTGCCACGCCAGTAGCCGCGACGATCAGGTGGTGAGCACGAAGTCCCCGCCATTGACGGCGTTCACCGCGGCACAGGCGGTGGCCCGATACGGCTACGTGCCGGTCATGCTGCTCGGCCTCAACGGCGCCGGTGTGGCGTTAACCGCCGCCGGAGCCGCGAAATACTGGCTGCTGGCCGTGATGGCCGTCGCGATTGCCACCGCGTTGCTGGTCGAACGTGTCATTCCGTATGACCCCGAATGGAATCATGATCAGGCAGACAGCAGGCGCGACCGCATCCACGTCGCAGTCAACGAGACGCTGATCCTGGCCAGCGTGGCTGCCATTCCACTACTGGCGGCGGTCGTCCCGGCCCCGCAGCTGTGGCCGCGCACCTGGGCATTGCCGCTGCAGGTCCTCGCCGCGATCATGATTGCCGACCTCGGCATCACCGTGGTCCATGTGGCCAGCCACAAGATCGGCGTGTTGTGGCGTTTTCACGCCGTGCACCACAGCATCACCCGGTTCTACGGCCTCAACGGCCTGATGAAACACCCGCTGCACCAAACCGTCGAGATGGCCGCTGGTGTGGCACCGCTCATCCTGATCGGTCTGCCCGTCAACGTGGCCTCCCTACTCGCGCTCGCGGTGGCGATCCAGCTGCTGCTGCAGCACTCCAACGCCGATTACCGCGTGGGCCCCGCCAAGTACGTCTTGGCTCTCAACGAAGGCCATCGCTTCCATCACCTCAAGTGGGCCGGCATCGGCGACGTCAACTTCGGGCTGTTCACCCTGGTCTGGGACCACCTGATGCGCACCTACTCCTATAACGCCACCCGCCGATTCGACTCCACCCAGCTCGGCATGGCCGCGCACCCCGACTACCCCACCGCGTACGGGCGGCAGCTGATACACCCCTTCACCCCCGCCGGAGGGTGCAGCCTCAAGTCCACGACCGCGACGAAGGACCGCACCGCGACGAGACCAACACTGGAGCAGGGCTGAGAGGGACCAGCGTCTAGCGCTCCCGGACCGTGATTGCCTCAAGCGTTCCCGATCAGCCCAGAACGCGTACGAGACCCATAGCCTTCTACGTGGCCTATTGCGCGCCACGGTCCGAACGATCGACGAATAAAGGATCGGCAGCCCGTTCGGCGCCTGCCAGAGCTAGCCGGATGCCCTGTCGGGCAGACCAGTGCGCAAGTCTGCGTCTTTACTAAATCTTCATCGAAGGACTAAGAAAGCCAAATGACGCATCAGCACACTTGAACCATATGCGTGAACGGTGCACCGCCGCCCGCGAACGGCTGTCGCGGCGCACGCAGTGCCCGCTCGTCAGCGATGTCAACATTCGGATACGGAGACCACACTGATGCCGCAGGCGACTTGCCTCCCACCGTTTCGCAGGACGGCGAAGTGGCTGCGGACGGCCGTCCTGGCGATGGCGGTGCTGCTGATCGCGGCCGCGTGCAGCTCGTCGCCGGCCGCCGCGCCCCAGCCCGAGGTCATCACTGATAAAGGCACCCCGTTCGCCGACCTGCTCGTGCCCAAATTGCAGGCGTCGGTGACCGACGGAGCGATCGGTGTCGCGGTGGACTCCCCTGTTACCGTGTCCGCCGGTGACGGCGTTCTCGGCCAAGTCTCGTTGACCAACGAAGCCGGCGAACTCGTCGACGGACAGCTCAGCCCCGATGGCGTGTCCTGGTCGTCTGCCGAGCCGCTGGGCTACAACAAGCAGTACACCCTTCATGCCCAGGCCCTTGGACTGGGCGGCGCGACCACTACGACAGCGACCTTCGAAACCCACTCGCCCGACAACTTGACGATGCCCTACGTCCTGCCCAACGACGGCGAGACGGTTGGCGTGGGCCAACCCATCGCGATCCGCTTCGATGAGAACATCACCGATCGGATTGCGGCGCAGCAAGCGATCAACGTGACCACCAACCCCCCGGTCGAGGGAGCCTTCTACTGGCTCAATAATCGCGAAGTACGTTGGCGCCCGGCCGAATACTGGAAACCGGGAACAAAAGTCGAGGTGGCGGTCAACGCGTACGGCGTCAACTTTGGTGACGGGCTGTTCGGTCAGGATGACGTCACTACCCGGTTCACCATCGGTGACGAGGTTATCGCCACCGCCGATGACGCCACCAAAACGATGACTGTGCGGCGCAATGGTCAGATCGTCAAGACGATGCCCATCTCCATGGGTAAAGCCAAGACCCCGACCGATAACGGCGCCTACATCATCGGAGATCGTTACTCGTTTCTGGTGATGGATTCGTCCACCTACGGAGTTCCGGTCAACTCTCCTGACGGATACCGCACCGAGGTGGAGTGGGCGACCCAGATGTCCTACAGCGGGATCTACGTGCACTCTGCACCGTGGTCGGTGGGCAGCCAAGGCATCGCCAATGTCAGCCACGGATGCCTTAACGTCAATCCTGCCAACGCCCGTTGGTTCTACGACAACACCCGACGCGGCGACATCGTTGAGGTCATCAACACCACCGGCCCCACGCTGTCGGGGACAGACGGTTTAGGTGACTGGAACATCCCTTGGGATCAGTGGAAAGCCGGCAACGCTAACCTCTGAGACTCAGATCAGAAGCGGAGACTCACAACCGCCGCCTCCCAGTCACCTCGTGGCACCAGTTAGCGTGCCAGCAGGACGTTTCGCATCCACCGAACCGGGTTGCGAACTGCCAAGTGTCACCCAAGCATCGCGCCGTGGGGCCCACGCAGCACAGGTAGCGCAGCCCTTTCCGCTACGGCACCTTTGGTTTGCCGCCCTAGGTAAAGGCATTTTCACATGTCCGGACCACCGCTTATTTCGTAGCCTTTGCCATCGACGATCGACACTTTCAAGCACCCATTCGCAAAACACCATTAGCAATTTCAGCTGCCGAAGTTCCAGCATTGTAATTATGTTGCAGGTGTTACTGATGAGGCATATGTGAGTTAGGCTGATCTACGTATTCGCTACGTACATCGTTGCTGCACAGTACGGAACGCTCTGTTTCGCCTTTCTTGGCGAAACCAATCACCGGCGCTCCGACAGCCGAAAGAAAGAACGCCATATGGAACCGATGGCCCGATGCGTCCGCCCGGAGGAAGGCCGCGTATCTGCGGTCGGCTTTCGCCTGACTGGGGTGATCGTTGCCGTCGTCGCGACGGTACTTTTGGCGTGCACGCCAGCAGCCTCCGCCGAGCCGACAGGCGGTCCGTGGGATCCACTCCTGCCCAAGATCCCGAGTGCGGGAGCGCCCGGCGATCCGGTTGCCATCGCCAACGCGTCCTTGCAGGCGACGGCCGTTGCCACCCAGACTGCGATGGACTTGGGGCGTAGCTTCCTGAGCAGTCTCGGACTCGTCAGTCCCGCGGCAAGCCCCCAAACGAGCGTCCGCGGCAACCGTCTCTACGGTGCCCAGGCGATCGAATACGTTATCCGCAGGGCAGGAACGCAGATCGGCGTTCCCTACTCCTGGGGAGGGGGCAGCCTCACCGGCCCTAGTCGCGGTGTCGACCAAGGCGCAGGCACCGTCGGTTTCGACTGCTCAGGACTGACACGATTCGCCTTCGCCGGCGTCGGAGTACTGTTGCCGCGATGGTCCGGCGACCAGTACAACGCTGGCCGCAAGGTACCTCCCGCGCAAGCTAAACGCGGCGACCTCCTGTTCTGGGGGCCCGGCGGAAGCCAACACGAAGCGATCTACCTCGGCGGCGGAAAAATGATCGAGGCGCAACAAACCGGCGTTCCCATCAAGATTTCACCGGTGCGTACCGCCGGGATGACACCCTACGTCATACGGATTATCGAGACCTGACCCCGAACGCCTCCGCCAACAGCTTCCTCCCACCAAACGCCTTGTCTGCACCGGGTAATGGTTCAGCCGGCCAGACAGTAGCCGATGCCGCGGACCGTCCGGACATAGCGCGGACGAGACGGGGCGTCACCGAGCTTGCGTCGAAGATTGCCGATGTGCACGCCCAGTGCCGACCGCCCGCCGGGCTGCGTCGCCCCCCAAAGGACTTCCTGAAGTCGTCGGCACGTCACGGGCTCCCCTGGATCATCGGACAACACCCGAAGGATCGCGAACTCCGTTCGAGTCAGCGATATGACGTTGCCGCGCTGATAGACCCGCCGGACCCCCACGTCGATCACCAGATCGTCGACGTGGCGTCGCTGCGCGCCGCCGACCTCGCTGCGCTGGTGAGAACGCCTGAGCGTCTGCCGTATTCGCGTGTTGAGTATGTCGCGGGAGCCGATGGGAGCCACTCCGACGCGCGATATTAGTGGCGCCATATCTGTGTCGGCGAGCGCGACGACGCCGCAATGGGCGGCCTGGCGAACACGGTCAAGGACGACGGCGCCGTGCGCGGATGATCCCACGCACACCACCACCACATCGGGGTCATCGCCGAGCACCGCGGTGAGCGCTGCAGCATCTGAGCGTGCGACGTCGACGGCGAACTCTTCAGCGCGTAGGGTGCGGGCCAACATGTCGGCGTAGATGCGCCGAGGCTCAACCAGCAGAACGCGAATGCGCCCAGCGGCTACCGCCGGAGAGGCAACGCTGCCCGAAGCGGGGTGCGGCTCGATGGTCGTGGCAGTCTCCTTGCCAGCGTGGGCCATTCACGGCGTGAAGGCGTCTGCGCGGATGCTGGAACCAGCATATCGCCATCTACGTAGTTACTACGTAGATGACGATATGGGGTATCGAGCATGTTCGCGTCGTTGGGTGTTCAGCGCGGAGGTTGCGCGGAGGATGTCAGCTGTTCGGGTTGAAGTCGGCCCCGTCGGTCCAGCCGGAACAAGGCCGCGGCGGAGGCCAGCCCGATTGCCGACAGCAGAACCCACAGCAGCCAGGGTTGTCCGAGATCTCGGGCGGCCTGCATCAGCGAGCCGGTGGCCAGATTGCCGACAAGAATGCCGACTCCGACGATGGTGTTGTAGAAGCCGTAGTGCGTTCCGATGAGACGGTTGTTGGCCAATGAGACGACGGTGTCCATCTCGAACGGGAAGACCGCCGCCGACCCGACCGCCAGCACCGCCGTGGCGACGAGTAACGCGGTCGCGGCGGCGACTCTGCCTGCCCTGGTGTCATCAGGCAGCACGATCAGCGGCAAAAACGACGCCGCGAGGATCAGCATGCCGATCACCAGGGAGCGGCCGGCGCCCCAGCGGTGGGCGAACCATCGTGTGATCCGCATCTGGCCGAGGACGGCAACCAGACCCGAGACCACGAAGATCATGGCGGTGACAACGGAATCGTTGCGCGGAAACAGGTCTCGCGCCTGAAGCGGCAATGCCAGATAGACCTGGAATGACAAGACATACGACCCGATCATGGCCGCCGCGAAGAGCAGAAAGGAGCGGTTGGCCGCGACTGTTCGCCAGTCCTGCAGCACCGATGTCTTCTCGTCAGGTGTCCCCGCGGCGCGGTGGGGCAATGCTAAGAGTTGGGCCACGGTCAGCGCAGCGAACACGACCGCTGCGGCGGCAGCTGTCATTCGGAAATCGACGAACATCAAGGCCAGCCCGACAAGGGGTCCGGCCAGAATGCCCGCCTGATAGAACACGTTGAACACCGCGAAGGCTTCCACGCGCCGTGGGCCCGCGTCGGCCGCCAGATAGGCGCGCACCGCAGGATTGAACAGGGCGCCGGCGAAGCCGGTTGCTGCCGAGGCGATCAGAACCGCCGGTAGCGATTCAGCGAAGACAAGCAAGCCGAATCCTGCTGTCCGGAGGACACATCCGCAGACGATGAGCGGTTTGTAGCCCAGCCGGTCTGCCAGAGTGCCGCCGATGAGAAACATGCCTTGCTGGGAGAAGTTACGTACACCCAGCACCAGGCCGATGGCCCACGCGGCCAGCCCCAACGGGCCGGCGAGGTAGCCGGCCAGGTAAGGCATGAGCATGTAAAAGCCCAGGTTGATGCCGAATTGGTTGATCATCAGCATCCGACTGGGCCAACCAAAGCTGCGGAAGGCTGACAGCAGGGTCATCGTGACTGCCTCTCGGTGGGGTCGACAACGGTGGTGCATCGCGTCCACGCCGTGACTGTCTGGGTCATCGGGTCCTCAATGGTGGCGGGATGCCGTGGGAGCGCTGCGTCGAGCAGGCCGTGGGCGCGGCAGTAGTCGTCGTTGTAGATGGTGTCGAAGTAGCGCTGCGGACCGTCCGGGAAGATCGCTGCGACAGTGGCTCCGGCAGGGCTATTGCGTGCGACCCAGCCTGCAACTAGGGCGACCGCACCGACGCTCCAGCCGCCACTGGCGTAGTGGGTGGCCGCCAGGGTGCGGCATGCCCACACCGACTCCGCGGGGGCAACCCAATGCACTTCGTTGAACGCTTGGTAGTCGACGTTGCCGGGATAGATGCTCGATCCCAGGCCGCGCATGAGCCGAGAAGCCGCGGGCTGGCCGAAGATCGTCGAGCCCACCGTGTCGACGCCGATCAGCCGCAGCTGCGGGTTAAATTCTCGGAGGACGCGTGCGACGCCGGCCGAGTGGCCTCCGGTGCCCACCGAGCACACCAGGACATCAACGGCGCCGAGTTGTTCGTTCAGTTCCAACGCGAGCCCGCGGTAGGCCTCGACGTTATCGGGGTTGCTGTATTGATCGGGATGCCACGCGCGCGGGTCGGTGGCCAAGATCTTCTGCACGCGGTCACGGCGAGCCTGCTGCCAGCCTCCCTGTGGGTGCGGTTCAGTGACCAATTCGATGTCGGCGCCGAATGCGGCGAGCATATTCTGAATGATCGGCTCCATCCCGGGGTCGGTGACCAAGGTGACGGGGTGCCCGTAGACCGTTCCGGCTAGTGCGAGACCCAACCCCAGTGTCCCGCTGGTGGATTCGACTATGCGGGCGCCGGGGGCAAGTGCCCCGCGGGAGCGGGCGCGTTCGACCATGTGTAGCGCGGGTCGGTCTTTCATCCCTCCCGGGTTGAAGCCTTCGAGTTTGGCCCAAAAGCCCCGCTCTTCTGACGTGAACGGTGCGCTGATTCTCAAGACTGAACCGTCCTGGTCTGGATGGAGACCTCGGTTAGGCCACCTCCGGTGTTGAGGCGGCGTCATTACGGTACTGGGCCTCGTAGTCGATCGGCGACTGGTAGCTCAGGGAGGAGTGCAGGCGGTCGGT
>NZ_LMVQ01000258.1 GCF_001545925.1 Mycobacterium sp. NAZ190054
TGCCTGCGTTTGCGGTGCTGCAGGGCGGACCCGGGGTCAGACGTCACCGGTCATGTCCCCTGAGACAATGGGGCGGTGACTGAAGGTCTCTGGATCGCCATCGCGGTCATCGCCGTCCTGCTGCTCGGCGAGCACCCGCGCGGCCGGTCCGTCCACCGCCGCGGCCACCTCGTGGCGGGGTCCGTACGGCTGCCCCGAGGTTCGCCGTCCCGGATCGTCGGGCAGATGAGCCCGGGTGTCCCAGCGCCCCACGGTCAGGTCGATGCCACCGCAGAACGCCATCGCGTCGTCGATCACGACGATCTTCTGGTGGTGCACGGCCCCCGTCGGCCGTGCCCCGTCCACCGCGAAATGGATGCGGTTCGACGTGATCTGGTTCAGCAGTGCCACGGGCGCGACACCGAACCAGAAACCGTCCAGCGCCGGGAGCAGGTTCAGGTTCGACTTCAGCAGATACACCTGCAGGTCCCGGCGGCTCCACAGCAGCCAGTGCAGGAACAGGCCGAGACGGTCGGGTCCGGACAGCGTCGGCCCGGCGGGCTCGAAGGCCGTCCGGGAATCGAAATCCCAGCCGATCAGCATGATGCGGCGCTCGGCGCGCAGCATCGCCGCCTTCACCGCGACCAGGTAGTCGGCGCCGTCGACGATCGGGGTGAAGCGGCGGGCCCGCGCGGTCTGCCAGCATGTCGAGCCGGGCTCAAGGAGCCGGTTATCCCCCGGGTGCTGCAGCTGGTCTGACATCGTCTCACCTTCGGCCGGTGATGTGGTCGCCGCGGTTTGTGAGAGCGTATGCCGTCGCGCATAGTCCCGTCAGGCCACGGTGCGCCGGAACTCGCTGGGGCCGCCGATCTCGAGACGATGCTGGCCGACGAACACCTCCGCGTCGTGCTGCGTCCGCAGCGGGTCAGCCGCCTCGCGATGTGACATATCCCGCGGGGCAGACCCGGTTGCGGGGTGGCGCAACGGGATACCCGTCCGGCAAGGAGGTCCCGATGTCCGAGACTCACGACCGATCATCCGCCCCGACCCGGCAGGACCCGCCGGTGCTGCTCTATGACGGCGTCTGCGGATTCTGCAACGGCGCGGTGCAAACCATTCTGCGCCTGGACCGGCACGGGCCGTTACGGTTCGCCGCGTTCGACACGGACTTTGCCAGGGGCGTCATCGACCGCCATCCGTCCCTGGCCGACGTCGACTCGGTGGTGTTCGTCGACGACCCGGGCGGCCCCGACGAACAGGTCGCGGTCAAGTCCGCCGCGGCGCTGCGCGTCACCGACTACCTCGGCGGGCCGTGGCGGGCGTTGCGCGCGGCCGCCGTCGTCCCCGCTCCGGTGCGCGACCGGCTCTACGACGCGTTCGCGCGGATCCGATACCGCGTGTTCGGGACTCACGACACCTGCCCGATCCCGGCGCCGGAGGTGCGCGACCGATTCCTGGACTGACCCCCGGCGCGGGCGGTCAGTTCCAGATGTGCACGCGCCGTTCGGGTTCCAGGTACAGCTCGTCGTCCGGGCCGACTCCGAACGCGTCGTAGAACGCGTCCATGTTCCGGATGACGCCGTTGCAGCGGAACTCCGGAGGAGAGTGCGGATCCACCGCCAGTCGCCGGATCGCCTCTGCCTCACGTGATTTGGTGCGCCACACCTGAGCCCAGCCGAAGAACACGCGCTGCTCGCCGGTCAGGCCGTCGATCACCGGGGCCGGTTCGCCGTTCAGCGACAGCTTGTAGGCCAGCAACGCGATGGACAGACCGCCGAGATCGCCGATGTTCTCACCGACGGTGAACGCCCCGTTCACGTGATGCGACGGCTCCAATCCACGCGGCACGAACTCCTCGTACTGCTCGATCAGCGCCTTGGTGCGCTTGCCGAACTCGGCGCGGTCCTGATCGGTCCACCAGTCCACCAGATTCCCGTCGCCGTCGTACTTGGCGCCCTGGTCATCGAACCCGTGCCCGATCTCGTGCCCGATCACCGCGCCGATCCCGCCGTAGTTCGCGGCGTCGTCGGCGTCGGCGTCGAAGAAAGGGGGCTGCAGGATCGCGGCCGGGAACACGATCTCGTTCATGCCGGGGTTGTAGTACGCGTTCACCGTCTGCGGCGTCATGAACCATTCGTCCCGGTCGACGGGCCCGCCCAGCTTGGCCAGGTCCCGGTCGTACTCCAGCGCGTACCCGCGCCGGTAGTTGCCGTACAGGTCGTCGCGGGCGATCTCCAGCGCGGAGTAGTCGCGCCACTTCTTCGGATAGCCGATCTTCGGGGTGAACTTGTCGAGCTTGACCAGCGCCTTCTCCCGGGTCTCCGGGGTCATCCAGTCCAGCGAGTTGATGCTGACGCGGTAGGCCTCCCGCAGATTGGCCACCAGCTCGTCCATCCGCGCCTTGGCCTGCGGCGGGAAGTGCCGCTGCACGTACAGCCGGCCCAGCGCTTCACCCATCAGGCTCTCGACCACCGACACCCCGCGCTTCCAGCGTTCGCGGATCTCCTCGGTGCCCGACAGCCGCTTGCCATAGAACGAGAAGTCCTCGGCGATCAGCTCGTCGGTCAGCAGGAACGCCCTGGCGTGGATCACCCGCCAGCGCAGCCAGTTCTTCCAATCCGCGAGGGTCTCGCCCGACCACAGCCCGGCGAACGCGGTCAGGAAGTCGGGCTGGCGCACCACCACCTCGGCGGCCTGCTCGGAGCTCGCGCCGAGCCCGGACAGCCAACCCGCCCAGTCGAAGCCGGGCGCCTGCTCGACGACCTCGGCGAAGGAGCGCAGGTTGTAGGTCAGGTCGGCGTCGCGGCGCTTCACCACGTCCCAGTGCGCGGCCGCCAGCTTGGTCTCCAGCGCGACGATCCGGGCGGCGGTCTCGGTGTGCGCGTCGGCGCCGCCGCCGTAGACCAGGCCGAACATCGCGGCGATGTGCCCCGGGTAGGCGGCCAGGATGTCGGCGTGCTGCTCCTCACGGAAGTACGACTCGTCGGGCAGCCCGATCCCGGACTGGGTCAGGTGCAGCAGGTACCGGCTGGAGTTCTTCGAGTCGGTGTCGACGTAGAGGCCGGTGCCGCCGCCGACGCCGGTGCGTTGCAGCGCACCCGTCACCCGGGCCAGCGCGTCGGGGGTGTCGGCCGCGTCGACCGCGGCCAGCTCGTCGAGCAGGGGCTGCAGCCCGCGCGCGCGGACGGTGTCCTCGTCCATGAAGGAGGCGAACAGGTCCCCTATGCGCTGCTCGTCGGTGCCGGGTGCGGCGCCGGAACCGGCCGCCTCGTCGATCAGGTCACGGATCTGTTCCTCGGCACGGTCGTACAGCGTGCGGAACGCACCGTCGGTGGCCCGGTCCGCCGGGATCTGGTACTCGGCCAGCCAGCGGCCGTTCACGTGACCGAACAGGTCGTCCTGCGGTCGGGCGTCGGTGTCGACGTAGCGCAGGTCGAGTCCGGAGTTGAGTGTCGACTTGGGCGATGTTGCTTCTACCGTCACCCCGACATCCTTCCAGAAACGTGCCGGTACCCTCACGCGCATGCCCGATGACGAGCAGATATCCGACCGGCCGCCGCGGGGCGACGGGGTCTTCAGCACCTACGGCGTCGTGTCGGCCGTGCTGGCGGTGGTGGCGGTCGCCGCCGTCGTGGCCGCGACGGTGATCTGGACCGGGCACCGCGACGACACCGACGAGCGCAGGTACCGCACCGAGGTGCTGCAGACGGCCGCGGAGTGGACCGGCGTGCTGATCAACATGAATTCCGACACCGTCGACGCCGACATGACCAGGCTGCACGAAGGCACCGTCGGCCAGCTCAACGCCGAGTTCGAGACCGCCGTCGAGCCCTACCGCAAGCTGGTGCGCACCCTGCGGTCGCGCACCACCGGGCAGATCGACTCGGTCGCCATCGAGTCCATCCACCACGCCGAACCCGGTACCCCACCGCAGGAGGAGGGGCTGGAGGGATTGTCGTCGCGCACCGACACCGTGATGGTGGTCGCGACGTCGGTGTCGGAGAACGCGGGCACCGAGGATCCACAGACCGTGCGCTGGACCCTGCGGCTGGACGTGACCGACGTCGACGGCAGGCTCGCGATCTCCCGGCTGGAGCCGATCCGATGAGGAACCGGCTGCGCGTACTGGCCTTCGACCTGCTGGCGCCCGCCGCGGTGGTGGCCGCGCTGGTCTACATCGGGGTCGCGCTGGGCTGGCCGCTGTGGTGGGTGGCGGTGTGCTCGGTGCTGTGCGTGCTGGTGGTCGAAGGGGTGATCGTCAACTTCGTGCTGGCCCGCCGGGACAAGGTCACCGTCGGCACCGACGACGACGGCCCAGGGCTGCGGCTGGCCGTGACCGCGACGACGACGGCGGCGCTGATCGCGGCGGTGGTGGTCGGCTACACCCAGTGGACCCGGCCGGATCAGGCGCTGCGCGACGACAGTGCGGAGGTGACCGGCATCGCCAGCAGCGTCGCCGAGGCGTCGGCGACGTTCACCCCGCAGAGCCCGACGGCGTCGATCGACCGTGCCACCGGCATGATGTCGGCCGCCAGTGCCGAGCGGTTCCGCAACGAATTCGCCACGGTGGTAAAGGATTTGGGCGGAAGGAACGTCTCCGCGCAAGCCAGCACGGTGTCGGCCGGGGTGGAGGCCATCGGGCCGGACGCGGCCAGCGTGGCGGTGATCCTGCGCGGCACCCAGAGCACCCCCGGGCAGCCGCCCGCCACCGCGGTGCTCGCGTTGCGGGTGGCGTTGGCCAAGACCGACGGCCGCTGGCTCGTCGAGGACGTGGCGCCGATCCACACCCGCTGAGGACCCGGGGGAGTCTCGGTCAGTCCGTGCTGCGCTGGGAGCGCATCTTCGCGAACCGTTCGGAGAGCCGGCCCATCCTGATCATCAGCGACGCGGGCGGGCTGGTGCTGCCACGCAGATACGCGGCGAAGTCCTCGGCGGGAACCCCGATGCGCGACGCGAACTCCTGCTCACCCAGCCCCGAGCGCTCCAGCAGCAGGCGCACATGCCGGGCCACCTCGGCGCACTCGTTGGCCTCGAGGTGTTCGCGGGTGCGCTGCAGCACCTCCGACATCGCCCGCGACACCCCGTAGGGCCGTGCGGTCTCGAGCACCTCTTCGACCTGGCGGGCGGTTCTGCCGAACGGGTCGCGCTTGATCGCGACGACGATGCGCTGCCACACGGCGAGGTCGTCGTTCTCCAGCGCGGCGCGGATCGCGGCGGTCGGCCAGAACTCGACCGGGCGGTCGTCGGCGGGCGCGGCGCGGCGGTCGCTGCCGCGCACTTCCGGCATCTCAGGGGCCACCATCACCTCGTCTCCTCCAACATGGCCACCGCCACCGCGAGGCAGCGCTGCCTGACCCGCGCCCACTCGGCCTCTCCGTCGGCGCCGGCCGCGGCGAGGTCGGGCCCTACCTGGTG
>NZ_LMVQ01000259.1 GCF_001545925.1 Mycobacterium sp. NAZ190054
GTGGGTGCTGGCCGCGGTCGGGGCGGCGCTGCTGACCGCGGCGCTGGCGGTGTGCCTGCGCATGCTCGGCGCCGGCCCCACCGTGCCGCACGGTCCGTCGATGTGCCTGTCCACCGGTGTGGTGCTGGCGCTGGCATCGCCCACCCCGGTCCTGTAGCGCAGGACGCTTTTCGGGACCGAGGGCCTGTCGTGCGAAAATGGGCCGCGTGTTGCGATGGACGACGGCAGGCGAATCCCACGGCCGGGCGCTGGTGGCCATGGTCGAAGGTATGGTCGCCGGCGTCGCGGTGACGTCCGAGCAGATCTCGGCGCAGTTGGCCCGCCGCCGCCTCGGCTACGGCCGCGGCGCCCGGATGAAATTCGAGCAGGACCAGGTCACGATGCTGACCGGCCTGCGCCACGGCCTGACCCTGGGCGGCCCGATCGCCATCGAGATCGGGAACACCGAGTGGCCGAAGTGGGAGGCCGTGATGGCCCCCGATCCGGTCGACGCCGAGGTGCTGGCCGACAGCGCCGCGCGCAACGCGCCGCTGACCCGGCCGCGTCCCGGCCACGCCGACTACGCCGGCATGCTCAAGTACGGCTTCGACGACGCCCGCCCGGTGCTGGAGCGCGCCAGTGCGCGCGAGACCGCGGCCCGCGTCGCCGCGGGCACCGTCGCGCGGGCCTTCCTGCAGCAGGCGCTCGGCGTCGAGATCGTCTCCCACGTCATCTCGATCGGTGCGTCGAAGCCCTACGACGGTCCGCCGCCGCAGGCCGCCGACCTGGCCGCGGTCGACGCCAGCCCGGTGCGCGCCTTCGACGCCGCCAGTGAGGCGCTGATGATCGACGAGATCGAGGCCGCCAAACGTGACGGCGACACACTCGGGGGCGTGGTCGAGGTGGTGGCGCACGGACTGCCCGTCGGGCTCGGTTCGTTCACCAGTGGCGACAATCGGCTCGACAGCCAGCTCGCCGGCGCGGTGATGGGTATCCAGGCGATCAAGGGTGTCGAGATCGGTGACGGCTTCGAGACCGCGCGGCGCCGCGGCAGCGTCGCCCACGACGAGATCTATCCCGGTCCCGACGGCGTGATGCGGTCCACCAACCGCGCCGGCGGACTGGAGGGCGGGATGACCAACGGGCTGCCCGTGCGGGTCCGCGCGGCGATGAAACCGATCTCGACCGTGCCGCGGGCGCTGGCCACGGTCGACATGGCGACCGGTGACGAGGCCGTGGCGATCCACCAGCGCTCCGACGTCTGTGCGGTGCCCGCGGCCGGTGTCGTCGTCGAGACGATGGTCGCGCTCGTGCTCGCCCGCGCCGCGTTGGAGAAGTTCGGCGGTGACTCGCTGGCCGAGACCCGGGGCAACATCGACAACTACCTGCGGGCCGTCGCGGCCCGCGAACCGTCCACCAGCGGGGCAAGGGCCTCGGGCTGATGGCGCCGAAGGCGGTTCTGGTCGGATTACCGGGCTCCGGGAAGTCCACGATCGGACGGCGGTTGGCCAAGGCGCTGGACGTGCCGCTGCTCGACACCGACGCCGCGATCGAGAAGAGCACGGGCCGCAGGATCGCCGACATCTTCGCCACCGACGGAGAGGCCGAATTCCGCCGCATCGAGGAAAGCGTGATCCGCGACGCGCTGGCCGGTCATGACGGGGTGGCCGAAAGAGCCGCCGCGGCCGGGGTTCCGGTGGTCCGCACCTACGGGATGAGCGAGACGGCCGGTGGCTGCGTGTACGACGGGATCCCGCTCGACGGGGTGGGGGTGCGCATCGACGGTGACGGCCGGATCTGGCTCGGCGGGCCGACGGTCGCCGCCGGATACCGCAATCCCGTCACCCCGGACCCGTTCACCGAGCCGGGCTGGTTCCGCACCGACGACCTTGGCGCCGTGGATGATTCCGGCGCGCTGCGGGTGCTCGGCCGGGTGGACGACGCGATCACCACCGGCGGTCTCAAGGTGCTTCCGAGTGTCGTCGAGGCCGCGCTGTCGACTCATCCCGCGGTGGCCGAGTGCGCGGTGTTCGGGGTCGCCGACGAACGCCTGGGGCAACGCGTGGTGGCCGCGGTGGTCACCGCGGCGGGCGCGTCGATCACGTTGGCACAGTTACGATCTCACGTCGCCGCCACACTGCCGTCGACGGCGGCGCCGCGGCAGCTGCACATCGTGGACGAGTTGCCGCTGCGCGGTATCGGCAAGGTGGACCGCCGCGCGCTCGCCGGACGGTTCGGGTGAGGGTGCGCCCCACCGCCGCGTCCCGGACCCGCATGATGGAGCCATGAGCCGTGAAGTGACCTCCGTCGACGAACTGCGCGCGATCGTCGGATATCCCAACGCCGCGGTGGCGAACAAGGTCCGTGACCGCCTGTCACCGGTCCAGCAGCACTGGTTGTCGCATGCGCCGCTGGGCTTCGTCGCCACGCAGGATGCGCAGGGCCGCCTCGACGTGTCACCGAAAGGTGACCCGGCCGGGTTCGTGCAGATCATCGACGACCGCACCATCGCGATCCCCGAACGCCCCGGCAACAAGCGCGTGGACGGCTACCTCAACGTGCTGCAACGCCCCCGCGTGGGCACCCTGTTCCTGATCCCGGGCCGCGGGGACACCCTCCGGATCAACGGCAGCGCCCGGGTGATGGCCGACGCCGACTACTTCGACGCGATGTCGGTGCGGGGCAAGCGGCCGATCCTGGCCCTGGAGATCAGCGTCGAGGAGGTCTTCTTCCACTGCGCCAAGGCGTTTCTGCGTGCGCAGGCCTGGCAACCGGAGAGCTGGAACCCGACGGCGGTGCCGAGCGCGGCGGAGCTCGCCAAGGCGATGGGCGCCGACGTCGACCTCGCGGAGATCCGCAGGCACCTCGACGAGGACAACCTGCGCCGGGTGCTGTACTGACATCAGCCGGGCAGCGAGTTGTTCAGGCGTTCGGCGGCGGCCAGGTAGTCCTCGATGAACTCGCGTATCACCTCGCGGGCGGGTTTCACCTTGTTCATCAGGCCGACACCCTGCCCGACGAAGTACGTCGCGAGTGCCTGCGCGCCCTCGTGGCCCTGCGAGGCCAGCACGTCGATGCGGCGGATCACCGGCTCGCACAGCATCGACTGCAACGGCAGCGGCAACGGTTGGTGACCGTCCCTGTTCGGCGCCCACGCGTCCGTCCAGGCCGAAACCAGCTGCCGTGACGGTTTGCCCGTGCGCCCCGCCGAACGCACGGTGTCCCGCGACGTGGCGGCCAGCATCTTGGCGACCGTGTGCGGCGCCGTCTCGGCCTCCTCCGTCGTCAGCCACACCGAACCGGTCCACGCACCGGCCGCGCCCATGGCGACCATGCCCGCCATCTGCCGGCCGGTCACGATGCCGCCGGCGGCCAGCACCGGCACCGCACCGTCGACGGCTTCGAGCACCTCGGGCACCACGACCAGCGTGCTGACCTCGCCACAGTGACCGCCGGCCTCGGTGCCCTGCGCGACGATGACGTCCACCCCCGCGGCGACCTGCTTGACCGCGTGCTCCCTGGCCCCGACCAGTGCCGCGACCGGGATGCCTCGCTCCTTGCCCGCCTCGATCATGTAATCCGGCGGCACGCCAAGGGCGTTCGCGATCAGCTTGACCGGATGGGTGAGCGCCACGTCGAGCAGTTCCCGGCCGGTGTCGCCGGACAGCGACGCCCCGCCGAGGCGCCGGTTCGGCTCGGGCTCGATATCGTGCGCGCGGAGCAGGTCGTCGACGAGGTCGCGGTAACTCTGCGGGATGCGGCCGGCCAGGTCCGCGCCGGACAACTTCTCGCCCTTGCCCTCGAACTTGGCGGGCACGATCAGGTCGACGCCGTAGGGCTTGTCCCCCACCGCGTCGTCGATCCAGGTCAGCTCCCGGTCCAGCTGGTCGGGGGTGTAGGCGGTCGCGCCGAGCACGCCGAAACCGCCGGCGTTGGTCACCGCGGCCACCACGTCCCGGCAGTGACTGAAGGCGAAGAGCGGGAAGTCGATACCGAACTGCGCGCACAGCGCTGTGGACGTCATGGGCCCCAGTATCGCTTGACGGGTGTCGAGGCGGTAGTGCGGTCAGGGCAGATCGAACGGCAGCTGCACGCCCTCGTGCGCCAGGCAGTGCGTGCACGTGCGCTCCTGCGCCGTGTTCCCGACGGCCTCGTGCACGAGCTGCTTGAACGGCACCATGTTGCGTTCGAACTCGGCGAACACGTCCACCGCCCGCACACCGTGCCCGCTCTCGATGCCGGCGTCCAGATCGGTCACCAGAGCTATTGCGGCGTAACACATCTCCAGCTCACGAGCCAGCACCGCCTCGGGGTAGCCGGTCATGTTGACCAGGCGGAAACCCTGGTCGGCGAACCACCGGCTCTCCGCACGCGTCGAGAACCGCGGCCCCTGGATCACCACCATCGCGCCGCCGTCGACCACACCGGGCAGACCGGTCACCGCGGCGCGCAGCGCCGGGCAGTACGGGTCGGCGAAACCGACGTGGATACCGCCGGAGTCGAAGTACGTGTCGGCCCGGCCCGAGGTCCGGTCGACGAGCTGATCGGGCACCACCATCGCACCCGGCCCGAGCTGCGGGTCGAGGCTGCCGACCGCGCACGGCGCGAAGATGCGCCGCACCCCCAGCGAGCGCAGCGCCCACATGTTGGCCCGGTACGGCACGGTGTGCGGTGAGAACTCGTGGCGCACACCATGTCTGGGCAGAAAGGCGACTTCGTGGTCCCCGACGGCGCCGACGGTGATCGGCGCGCTGGGCGGACCGTAGGGCGTGTCCAGATTGACAGCGCGGGCATCGGTGCCGAAGAACGAGTAGAAGCCGCTGCCTCCGATGACTCCCAGCACCGGCTATGCGTCGTCCTCGTCACCCTGCTGCGAGGCGGCCCGGCGCGCCCCGTCGCGGATCTCGAACACGTCGGTGGCGAATCCGCCGAGGGCGTTCGCGACGTCCCTGACCGCCGTCGTGATGATCGAGGCGACCTCACCGACGGCCGACGCACCGGCGGCGACGATCTCCTGGATCGCGTCCTTGCCGATCTCGGCCCTGCTCAGTCGCTCGTCCATGCGCTCAGTCTGCCACGGTCGGCACCTGCAAGACTGACCGTCGTGGCCAGTTTCGCCCAATGGGTCGAGGGGGCGCGTCCCCGGACGCTGCCCAACGCCGTCGCGCCCGTCCTCGCCGGCACCGGCGCCGCCGCATGGCTGGACGCCGTGTCGTGGTGGAAGGCGCTGCTGGCGTTGCTCGTCGCGGTGGGGATGATCGTCGGAGTGCGGGGGGCGGGCGTCGGAGGTGTCGGTCACAGTGTTCCCTTTCGTAATCCGTACATCATTGCGGTGATGGGGCTGTCGAACAGTCGGGGCAGACGCCCCAGTAGATGACTTCGGCC
>NZ_LMVQ01000260.1 GCF_001545925.1 Mycobacterium sp. NAZ190054
TGGGCGTCGTCGCGGTCGAGCGGATCCGACGCCGCGTCCATGCGTTCGAGCGCGGCACGGACCGGCTCGAGGTCGTGCTCGGGATCCGGTAAGGGCAGCGCGCTCTCGACGGCGTGGCGCTCGTCGCGCGCCACGTCCCGCGCGCCCTGGACGTCTCGCGGTAATAGTCCTTGAGCTCGAGATCTTTGTTGCGCAACGCGATTGCGGTGCCGGGCACACTGTCGGGCCCGCTGGTGGCGTCCCGCTGTGCCTGTTCACGCGCCTCCGCGAGCCGCTGCCCGACCCGGGCCCCGAACGCGAGCTGGAAGTTCAGCCGCGCGGTGATGGTCGGCGTGGGCTTGTGCGCACCGGAGGCGATGTAGTCCTTCGACGCGCGCACCATCTGCATCACCAGGCTGGTGTACAGCGCATGGGTGGTGTCGATGTCCTCGCCGAACCCGTAGGCGTACACGAACGTCGAGTTCGACGCGACGTCGCATTTGACGTCGTTGGCGGCCGCGATCACCACGAACAGCTGCACATAGGTGCGCAGGCCCCGGGCGCCGGGCTCACCGATGGTGATGGTGCGCTGCACCGGGGTCTGGGCCCTGGTGCGTTGATCGCCGTGGCTGCGCGCCACCGCGAGGTCGATCGAGGTCGCGGTGGCCAGCCGCTGGGCGGCGGCCATGAACGCGTCGGCCTCGTGCGGGTTGTCGGTGCCCTCGGCCTGGCGGAGCAGTGCCGCGATGCGGGCCAGCATCTTCTCGTCTGAACTCATGCCGGTGACGGTAGGGATTCGGTACGACGTTTCACTGCCTGCAGTATTCCTTATCCCCACACCGGTTTTTCTCCACAGCCGCGCGGCTCACTTGCCGACGAAGCCGTCCAGCGCGGTGACCACCTGCTCGGACAGCGGATCCTGTTTGGCGTAGTTGGCGATGCTGTCGGTCGGGTCGTCGCGCAGCACGTGGTTGACGCCCTTGAGTTCGACGAAGGTCAGGTCGGTGTGCTGCAGCGCCGCGACGAGCGGTCCGACCGCGTCGCAGCGGGACTGGTTGTCGGTGTCGGAGCAGGTGAGCAGCACCGGTGTGCCGGCGGGCACGGCGGCCGCGAGCTTCACCGGGTCGATCTTGTCCGCCTCGGCCACGGCGGCCACGTTGCCCGGATTCACGATCGCTGTCAGACCGTCGGGCAGGTCGGCCGGAACGGTGCCCCTGGTCCGGATCTCCTCGACCGCGGCCTGCCACGCCGCGACCGTCTCCGGGGAACCGTCGGCCTTCACCCGGTTGGTGATGATGTCGAGGTAGCGCCCGGGCAGCGGCTGGAACAGGCCGAGGGAGTGGACTTTCGGCGCGCCGGGCTCGGTCGCGCCGGCCAGCGTCAGCGCGTGGACCGTGCCCTCCCCGAGCGCGTAGACCGACGCACGGGCGGGGTCGGTCGCGGGCCGGCCGGCGAGGAACCTGAACGCCGACGCGGCGCCCGCGGTGTAGACGGCGCTGACGACGTCGCCGGGCCTGTCCCGGTACGGGCCCAGGCCGGTCCGGCCGGTGCCGACCTTGTCGTAACGCAGGCTGGCCACGCCGCGGTCGGACAGCAGCTCGGCCAGCTGACGCATGTTGCCGATCGGGCCCGCCACCTGGTTGTCGCCGTTGCGGTCGGTGCCGCCGCTCTCGGAGATCAGCAGCGCCGCCGGGCCGGGCTGCCCCTCGCCGTGGTGACGGTAGGTGCCGTGCAGGGTCAGTCCGTCGGCCTCGAACGTGACCTCCTCGTCGGTCCACGTCGCCTGCTCCTGCGGCGAGTCCGACGAACAGCCGGTCACCAGCAGAAGCACCGAAAGCACAGCGGCAGCAATAATTTTCACAGTTTCGACTCGATCCAGCCGGTGACGTCGGCGAGCACCACGTCCTTCTCGGGTTCGTTGAACACCTCGTGGTAGAGCCCTGGGTACTCCTTGAGGTGCACATCTGCCGAGCCGACGCAGTCGACGAGTTTGCGGCTTCCCTGCACCGGGATCAGCCTGTCCCGCTCGCCGTGCACGACCAGCAGCGGCGCGGTGATCGCGGGGGCCCGTCGCGGCATGGTCTCGCCGACGCCGATCAGCGCCCGCCCGACGCCCGCAGGCAGCTTGCCGTGGTGGACCAGCGGATCGTTCTCGTAGGCGGCGACGACCTGCGGGTCGCGGGACACCGCGTCGGCGGGCAGGTTCTCGACGGGCAGGCCGGGCGCGATCCGGCCCAGCACCTTGGCCAGCAGCACCATCACCGGCGAGACCGAGGCCTGGGCGTCGACGGCCGGCCCGGACAGCACCATGGCGTCGTAGTCGTCGGGATGCTCGGCACCGTAGGCGAACACGATGGCGCCACCCATGCTGTGGCCGAGCACGACCAGCTTCAGACCCGGATGGTCCCCGGCGGCGATCCGGACCAGGGTGTGGAAGTCCGCGGTGTACTCGGAGATGTCGCGCAGGTAGACCCGCCTGCCGCCGGAGCGGCCGTGCCCGCGGTGGTCCGGCGCATAGGTGACCAGGCCGGCCTCCCCGAATTTGGCGGCGACGTGGTCGTAGCGGCGGGCGTGTTCGGCGTACCCGTGGGCCAGCACCACCACGCCGCGCGGCGGCCCGGCCGGGGTCCACACGTCGTAGGCGATCCGGACGCCGCCGACGCCGTCGAAACTGCGCTCGGTGTGGGTCACGGCCATGGCAGCGAGACTATCGGGCCGGCTCCGGCGCGGCCGTCCGCGCCTCTTCGTGCCCGTCTGCGCAACCCCCTGGACTTGTCACAGCCGGTGCGTAAGCTGCTGTGCGTGACCGTCACGGCTCTCGACGACAGCTTTGACGACAAAGGCGCCGGGGACGCTTTTCTCGCCGATGCGCAGCGCTACCGGCGCGAACTGCTCGCGCACTGCTACCGCATGACCGGTTCGCTGCATGACGCCGAGGATCTGGTCCAGGAAACATATCTCCGGGCCTGGAAGTCGTACAAAGGTTTCCAGGGCAAATCCTCGGTGCGTACGTGGCTGTACCGGATCGCCACCAACACCTGTCTGACGGCGCTGGACGGCAACAAACGCAGGCCGCTGCCGAGCGGTCTCGGGCAGCCGGCGTCCGACCCGACCGGCGAGCTGACCGAGCGTCACGAGGTCACCTGGTTGGAGCCGCTACCCGATGGGCCGCACGAAGACCCGTCGGACCCGTCGGTGATCGCCGAGTCCCGGGAAGCCGTGCGGCTGGCGTTCATCGCCGCGCTGCAGTATCTCCCGCCGCGGCAGCGCGCGGTGCTGGTGTTGCGGGAAGTGCTGCAGTGGAAGGCGGCCGAGGTCGGCGAGGCGGTCGGCACCTCCACCGCGGCGGTCAACAGCCTGCTGCAGCGGGCACGCGCCCAGCTCGACGAGATCCAGCCCGCCCGTGACGCCCGGCCGGTGCCGCCGGAGTCCCCGGAAGCCGCCGACGTGCTGACCAAGTACATCGCGGCGTTCGAGAGCTACGACATCGACCGGCTCGTCGACCTGCTCACCGCCGACGCGGTGTGGGAGATGCCCCCGTTCGACGGCTGGTACCACGGGCCCGCCGACATCGTCACGCTCTCCAAGGTGCACTGCCCGGCCGAGCAGGCCGGCGACATGCGCTTCCTGCGGACCACGGCCAACGGGCAGCCGGCGGCCGCGCTGTACATGCGTAACCCGGAAACCGGTGTGCACGAGGCTTTTCAGCTGCACGTGCTCGATCTGCGCGAGTCCGGCATCGCGCACGTGGTGGCGTTCATGGAGGCCGGGTTGTTCGCGAAGTTCGGCCTGCCGGCCACGCTCTAACCTGGGGACCCGGCGGCCCGGAGTCTGGCCAGGATCGTCTCCAGCGCCGCACCGAATTCGCGCTGCTGGGCGTCGGTGAGCCCGTCGAAGACCACCGACCTCACCAGCTCCACGTGCCCGGGCGCGGCGGTCTGCAGCGCCGCCAGCCCGGCTCCGGTCAGCGTGACCGTCGCACCCCGGCGGTCGTCACTGTCGTCCGCGCGGTCCACCAGGCCCCGCCCCCGCATGCGGCGCAGCTGGTGCGACAGTCTGCTCTGCTCCCAGCCGATCAGCTCGCCGAGCTCGCGGATGCGCATCTGCCCCCGCTCCGACAGCGCCACCAGCACGTCGTAGTCCGACAGCGACAGCTCGCAGTCCTGCTGCAGCTGCCGGTGCATCGCGGTGTGCAGCCTGCTGACCATGGCCAGGTAGGTGCGCCAGATCGCCTGCTGCTCGCTGCTGAGCCACTCCATGGGCCCCACCCTAGCGCCGGAATACATGACATGTCATCGATGTTGTCGACGGCAGAGCAGCCACCTAGGCTGACAAAGACTCCGAGGAGTGATCACCCATGAGCAGCCCGAGCATCGTCGACATCCGGCGCGCCGACGACCGCGCGAAGACCAAGATCGCGTGGCTGGACTCCAAGCACTCGTTCTCGTTCGGCGGCCACTACGAGCCCGACAACACCCACCACGGCCTGCTGCTGGTCAACAATGACGACATCGTCAAGCCCGGCACGGGTTTCGACACCCATCCGCACCGCGACATGGAGATCGTGACGTGGGTGCTGCGCGGGTCGCTGGTACACCAGGACTCCACCGGGCACTCCGGGGTCATCTATCCCGGCCTGGCGCAGCGGATGTCGGCCGGGCGCGGCATCCTGCATTCGGAGAAGAACGACTCCTGGACTCTGACCGGCCGCGAAACCCACAGCGAACCAGTACATTTCGTGCAGATGTGGGTGGTGCCCGACGAGTCTGGCATCGACCCCGGATACCAGCAGCTCGAGATCGACGACGAACTGATGCGCGGCAAGCTGGTCACGATCGCGTCCGGGATGCCCGCACACAGCGACGCCGCCGCCATCACGATCCGCAACCGGTACGCGGCGCTGCACGGCGCGCGGCTGGAGCCGGGACAGAGCGTGCAACTACCCGAGGCGCCCTATCTGCACCTGTTCGTCCCGCGCGGCGAAGTCACCCTCGAAGACGCCGGTCCGCTGCGCGAGGGCGACGCGGTGCGGTTCACCGCGTCCGGCGGCCAGCGTGTGACCGCGACCGCGCCGGCCGAGATCCTGGTCTGGGAGATGCATGCGGGACTCGGTGCGGCATAAGCGAATCGGCATCCTGCTGGCGGGCACCGCCCTGCTCGCGGGATGTACGTCCGAACCGGGCCCCGAGCGGGGCAGCTCTGCGGCGCCCGCGCCGACACCGACGGCGACGGCCACCGACGGCGCACCGAGTCCCGGGTTGGTCCCGGTGACCGTCGAGGTCGACGCGCAACTGGCCGACGCACCGTTCGACCAGCCCCGGGAGGCGCTGGTGCCGCAGGGCTGGACCA
>NZ_LMVQ01000261.1 GCF_001545925.1 Mycobacterium sp. NAZ190054
GCCACCATCAGCAGCTGCTTGAACAACTGAGGGCTCTGCGGCAGCGCATAGAACGAACCGGGCTGCAGCCGTGCGGGCCCTGCCACGCCGCGGACAACTCGGCGAGCTGCCGGTCCTGGATCGCGAGCGCGTCCCGTGCCGCGCGCACCGCGTCCTCCAGCGCCACGCAGTCATGCTGCAGCACCGACAGATCCATCCCGTCCTCGGTGCCGTACCAGTCACGCAGCTGGGTCTCGTGCGTCGTCAGATCGGGGTGATGGTAACCGAGCTGGCGACACGCCGACACATACTGCTGCACGGTGTCGACTGCGGGCAGACCCTGCGCCAGACGTGTTGCGGCATCGAAGCTCTCGGCCATCGCCGCTACCCCACCCGCTCGGCGGCGCGGGCGTCGGCGCCCTGGTAGCGATCCGCCGAAGCCCGCAGCGCCGCCGCGATCTCCTCGGCTGCCCGCGACCACTGGCGCAGCGTGGTCACCACGTCGAACAGCTTGTCGCGCAACGCATCACCGTGTGCGACGTGAGCGCGTCCCGCCGCCGCGCCACCGAACTCGAGACCGCTCAGCCGGGTGCGCACGGTGGCGTCGAGGATCGCCGCCGCCGTCTCGTACTCACGCGCGACCGCGCGCACCGCCACCGTGTCGACGCGGGCCGCGCCTGAAGTTCCCATATGAGATTGGACGCCGGCCGGGCCCGACCGGTTCCCGCGGTTTTCAGCTCTCTGCGCTGACCGATTCCGCCACGCGCACCGCCAGCTGCCGCGCAGTGTCCTCGTCGGCGGCTTCCACCATGACCCGGACCACCTGTTCGGTTCCGGAGGGACGCAACAGAATCCGGCCGGTGTCACCGAGCTCGGCCTCGACGCTGGCGACCGCGTCCCGTACCGACGGAGCGTCGGCGACGGTCGCCTTGTCGGCGACGGCGACGTTGATGAGCACCTGTGGAAGAGTCTGCATCGGTTCGGCCAGTGCGGCCAGGCTGCGGCCGGTCTGGGCCATCCTGGCCATCAGCCGCAGACCCGTGACGATGCCGTCACCGGTGGTGCCGAAGCCCGGCAGCACGATATGCCCGGACTGCTCGCCGCCCAGTGCGAACTGCCCGGCACGCATCTCCTCCAGCACATAGCGGTCTCCGACGCCGGTGGTGCGCACGTCGATGCCCGCCGACCGCATCGCCAGATGCAACCCCATGTTGCTCATCACGGTGGCGACCAGGGTGTCGGAGGTCAGTTCGCCGGCCTCCTGCATCGCCAGGGCGAGCACCACCATGATCGCGTCGCCGTCGATGATGCGCCCGTGCGCGTCGACGGCCAGGCACCGGTCGGCGTCGCCGTCGTGGGCCAACCCGAGGTCGGCGCCGTAGGAGACCACCGCGGAGCGCAGCGCCTGCATGTGGGTCGAGCCGCAGTCGTCGTTGATGTTCAGGCCGTCGGGTTCGGCATGGATGGCGATCACGTTGGCCCCGGCGGCGCGGTAGGCGCGCGGCGCCGCATCCGACGCCGCGCCGTGCGCACAGTCGACGACCACGGTCAACGCGTCGAGCCGGGTGGTGGCCGCCTTGCCGACGTGGCGCAGGTAACGCTCCAGCGCGTCCTCGCCGTCGAGGACGCGGCCGATGCCCGCACCGGTCGGACGTGCGCCCGGGCCCTGCTGCACCAGTTCCTCGATACGGTCCTCGGTGGCGTCGTCGAGTTTGTGCCCGCCGGGCCCGAAGATCTTGATGCCGTTGTCGGGCATCGGGTTGTGCGACGCCGAGATCATCACCCCGAAGTCGGCGTCATATGCGCTGGTCAGATACGCCACGGCGGGTGTCGGCAGCACGCCGACCCGCAGCGTGTCCACGCCCTCGCTGGCGATCCCGGCGATGACGGCGGCTTCCAGCATTTCCCCGCTGGCCCTCGGGTCACGCCCGACCACGGCGACCCGTCTGCGATTCTCTCCGGTCCTGCCGAGTCGCCGGGCCGCCGCCGAACCGAGTGCCACCGCCAGCTCGGCGGTCAGCTCACGGTTGGCGACGCCGCGCACCCCATCGGTGCCGAACAGTCGAGCCATCGTGACAACCTCTCACAGGTCTGGGCTCCCGAGCCAATTGCCTCGGCGTGATTATCCACGCCGCAGTCGTGCCGCCGGCTCGAAAACGGCTCACCGCCCGCAACCTGTCACGGATGCGGGCGGTGAGGAGGGAAGATCTGACTACCCTTCGTTCTCGCTGGGCAGCGGCGAGTCGCCGTCCTCGCCCGCGCCGGTGCCCTCAGGAGCCCCGAGACCCTCGCCGGTGCCGCTCTCGCCCTCAGTCGCAGGCTCCTCGGCCGGGGCCTCCGGCGCCGGGGACTCCTCCGCCGGGGCCTGTGGTGCCGGGGACTCCGCCGGAGCAGCCGGCGCGGCGACGTTCTGGGCGACCACGAGGTCACCGCCCGGCAGACCGGAGCACACCGTCTGCTGGACGCCGTCGCCGTCGACCTGCGTCGCGGTCGTGAGCACATCGGCCGGAACGGCGGCGCAGATGGCGGCGGCCGCGGCGGCGGCCCTGTCCACGGTGACGCCCTCGGCGAGGGTGACCTCACCGATCGCCAGGTTCACGAGGCCGTCGGCGGCCTGAGCGGGTTGTGCGGGCTCCGCCGGCTGGGCATGCGCCGCGCCGAGGCCGACGGAGAAGAGCAGCGATCCACCGAGGACAGCACCCGCTGCGGCGTTCTTGACGAAGGTCATCAATCACTCCTTTGCGTTCATGGAGCCACCGGCAAGAGAGTCTCGCCGACGCCGTGGGGGCGCCCCGGCTCCAGATTTCGAGGGTTACGTACCCCATCGGCCGAATTCAAACCGCTCCGCCCAGCGAAAGCGGACCCCACTGTGTGCCTAATTAACTATTTCGGCGTCCACCACGCTTATCGGGCCAGGAACATTTCCTGAATTGGCCGATGTGTGACAGACCACATTTCTCCGCACCGCCATTTCGGGCGATTTCCTCCCGACGTTCCCCCGCGAGTTCTCCGGAAACGCCTGACGCCCGGCCGCTCGCATCGCGAGCAGACCGGGCGCCGGGACGGGATCGATCAGCGCTTGCTGTACTGAGGCGCCTTGCGGGCCTTTTTCAGTCCGTACTTCTTGCGCTCGATGGCACGCGGGTCACGCGTGAGGAAGCCGGCCTTCTTCAGCGCCGGGCGGTCCTCCGGCTGAACCAGGATCAACGCGCGGGCGATGGCCAGGCGCAGCGCACCGGCCTGCCCGGACGGGCCGCCACCATCGAGGTGGGCGTAGATGTCGAACTGCTCGAGGCGGTCGACGGTCACCAGCGGCGCCTTGATGAGCTGCTGGTGCACCTTGTTGGGGAAGTAGTTCTCCAACGACCGGCCGTCCAGGTTGAACTGGCCGGTGCCGGGCACCAGGCGGACCCGGACCACGGCCTCCTTGCGGCGGCCGACGGTCTGGATCGGACGGTCGATCAGCACGGGCTCGCGGTGAGCGACGTCGGCCTCGGCGCTGTAGTCGCCGGTCTCGACGACCTCAGCGGTGTCGGTGTATTCGGTCTCGGTCCCAATTTCCGATGTCACTGAGCCACCTGCTTGATCTCGTACACGGCCGGCTGCTGAGCGGCGTGCGGATGGTCCGGTCCGGCGTAGACCTTCAGCTTCTTCTGGACCTGCCGGCCGAGCTTGTTGTGCGGGAGCATGCCGGTGATCGCGTTCTCGACGACGCGGGTCGGGTGCTTCTGCAGCAGCTCGCCGATGGAGCGCTTGCGCAGACCGCCGGGATAACCCGAGTGGCGGTAGGCGAACTTCTTGTTGAGCTTGTCGCCGCTGATGGCGACCTTGTCGGCGTTGATCACGATGACGAAGTCACCGCCGTCGACATTGGGCGTGAATGTCGGCTTGTGCTTGCCGCGGAGCAGCTTCGCTGCTTCGACGGCGAGCCGGCCGAGCACCACGTCGGTGGCGTCGATGACGTACCACGAGCGCGTGGTGTCACCCGCCTTCGGCGTGTACGTAGGCACAGCGCTTACCTTCTCTTTCTCGGGTGGATCCCGGGATGTGACCCGGGGGCCGGTCAGGCGTACGCGTTCACATGCCTCGGCGACCGGCGGGGACCCGAGGCGGACGGCGACCGGACGGCCGGCGCACACCAACGTGGCAGCTTACCCGCGGGTGTCGTCGCAGGTCAAAACGTGCTCCGCGCCGACAACGGCGGCGTGGACCGCCGAACTCGATTCGACCCGCAACCGGGCGATGCCGGGCGCCACCGAATTGGGCAGCAGCGGCCCCGTGTAGAGATCCAGCGCGCGACGTACGTCGCCGGCCTCCAGGGCACGCAACACGAGGTCGAGATCGCTGGTGACGGGTACGAGCAGCCGGTACGGTTTGGAGCCGACGAAGCGCGCCCCGATCGCCCGCCGCAGCCGCGACATCTCGGCCCGCACCGACACCACGTCGAGGTCGTCGTCGAGCAGCACGGCCAGGTGGTCGGCGCTGAGCCCCTCCGGATGTCGCGTCAGCAGCACCAGGATGTCGGCGTGCCGCGGGGACAGGGTGCTGGTGTGCATCGCGCCGGCGCCGTCACGCACCGACCACCTGGCTCGTTCGGCACCCAGCACGGTCAGCCGCGCGCCCGCGTCGCCGTCCGCGGGCTCGGCGCCGCCCTCGGTCAGCCGCCGCACGGCCAGGTATTTGCCGACGGCCAGCGCCGTCGCCCGCACCAGCGCGAGCGTCTGCGGCGTCGCGGCGGACGAGTGGCCGGTCATGTCGATGGCACCGAGGACGACCCCGGTGGTCGGATGGTGCACCGGTGCGGCCGTGCAACTCCACGGCTGGGCCACCCGGGAGAAATGCTCCCAGCCGCGGATCTGCACCTCGCGGCCGAGGACCAGCGCGGTGCCGGGCGCGTTGGTGCCGGTGCTGCGTTCGCTCCAGTCGGCTCCGGGCAGGAAGTTCATCTTCTCGGCCTTACGGCGGGCACGGTGGTCACCCTCGACCCACAGCAGGGTCCCGCTGACGTCGGTGACCGCCACCACGCAGCCGGACTCGGCGGCGTCGTCGACGAGGAGCCGCCGGATCAGCGGCATCGCCGGCGTCAGCGGGTTGTCGCGACGGAGGCTCTCCAGGACGCTGTCGCTCGCCGACCGGGGGCCCTGACGGTTCGGGTCGACGCCCCGGCCGAGGCTGCGGCGCCAGCTCTCGGCGATGACACCCGGCAGCGACATGTCGACCGCGTCGGCACGGATGATCAGGCCCCGCTGCGGACGGCTCTTCACCCCGGTCACCTCGATCGGGATGTCGGCGTCGACCCACGGCGCCCCGTGCAGCGCCGCGGCCGCCAGCCCGGCGATC
>NZ_LMVQ01000262.1 GCF_001545925.1 Mycobacterium sp. NAZ190054
GGTGCCGCCGGTGTTCATCATCAGGATCCGGTCGGACAGCTGCACCGCCTCGCTGACGTCGTGGGTGACGAACAGCACGGTCGCACCGGAGTCCTGCCACAGCTGCTGCAGGTCGGTGCGCAGGCTGGCTGATGGTGGCCAAGGGCGCGGGAAGCACCGCACGGTCGGTGGGCCGCGCCCGTGATCTCGAACCCGGGCACCGGCGCGACGGTGTCGCGCTGGCGCTGCTCGGGCTCGCCGTCGTGATGGCCGCCGGTTCCTGGTTCGACGCGGCCCGCCCGGTCGGCGCCTGGATCGACACGGTGGTGCGGGTCGTGATCGGCTCCGCGGTGGTGCTGGTGCCGGTCGTGCTGGCCGCCGTCGGCGTCACCCTGATGCGGTCGGAGCCCGACCCGGAGTCCCGGCCGAGGCTCATCCTGGGTTCCGCGATGATCGCGTTGCCGGCCCTGGGGCTGTGGCACCTGTGGTCGGGCGCTCCGCAGGACCCGGGCGCTCGTCAGCACGCGGCCGGATTCCTCGGTTTCGCGATCGGCGGCCCGCTCTCCGACGGGCTGACCGCGTGGATCGCCGCACCGCTGCTGTTCATCGGTGTGCTGTTCGGCCTGCTGCTGGTCACCGGCACGACCATCCGCGAGGTGCCTTCGGTGGTCCGCGACATGTTCACCACGCGGTGGCAGCGCGACTACGACGACGAGTACTCCGACGACTACGACGACGAGTACGACGACGCCCACGGCGCCGCCGCCGACGACTTCTCCGACGGCTACTACGACGAGGCGGACTTCGGCAAGGACGAGGCCCAGTCCTGGCCGACACCCGACCAGCCCACCGAACCGCTGGACAAACCCGCCGCTCCGGCCGGTACCCCGATGGACAACTATCCGCTCGAGGACGACGCGCCCCCGGCTCCCCAGCCGGCCCCGCGGCCGCGCAAGAAGCCGCGGAAGGAACCCGAACTCACGCTGGACCGCGTCGTCGAGGGGCCGTACACGCTGCCGTCGCTGGACCTGCTCGTCGCCGGGGATCCGCCCAAGCGGCTGACGGCGGCCAACCAGCAGATGACCGATTCCATCACCTCGGTGCTGCAGCAGTTCAAGGTCGACGCTGCGGTCACCGGCTGCACCCGCGGTCCGACCGTGACGCGCTACGAGGTCGAACTGGGCCCCGGCGTGAAGGTCGAGAAGATCACCGCGCTGCACCGCAACATCGCCTATGCGGTGGCCACCGAGAGCGTGCGCATGCTCGCCCCGATCCCGGGCAAGTCCGCCGTCGGTATCGAGGTGCCCAACACCGACCGCGAGATGGTGCGGCTGGCCGACGTGCTCACCGACCCGGTGACGCGGTCCGACCACCACCCGCTGGTGATCGGCCTCGGCAAGGACATCGAAGGGGAGATGATCTCGGCCAACCTGGCCAAGATGCCGCACCTGCTGGTGGCCGGCTCCACCGGCTCGGGCAAGTCCAGCTTCGTCAACTCCATGCTGGTCTCGCTGCTCGCCCGGGCCACCCCGGACGAGGTCCGGATGATCCTGATCGACCCCAAGATGGTGGAACTGACGCCGTACGAGGGCATTCCGCACCTGATCACCCCGATCATCACCGAGCCGAAGAAGGCGGCCGCCGCACTGGCGTGGCTGGTCGAGGAGATGGAGCAGCGCTATCAGGACATGCAGGCCTCCCGGGTGCGCCACATCGACGTGTTCAACGAGAAGGTGCGCTCCGGTGAGATCACCGCGCCGCTGGGCAGCAACCGCGAGTACAAGCCGTACCCGTACATCCTGGCGATCGTCGACGAGCTCGCCGACCTGATGATGACCGCGCCCCGCGACGTCGAAGAGGCGATCGTGCGCATCACGCAAAAAGCCCGGGCAGCTGGTATTCACCTGGTCTTGGCCACGCAGCGCCCGTCGGTCGACGTCGTCACCGGTCTGATCAAGACCAACGTGCCGTCCCGGCTGGCGTTCGCGACGTCGTCACTGACCGACAGCCGCGTCATCCTCGACCAGCCCGGTGCCGAGAAGTTGATCGGTATGGGCGACGGGCTGTTCCTGCCGATGGGCGCGAACAAGCCGCTGCGGCTGCAGGGCGCGTTCATCACCGACGAGGAGATCCACGCGGTCGTGTCGGCGACCAAGGAACAGGCCGAGCCCGAGTTCGTCGAGGGTGTCACCGCGGTGAAGGCCGGCGAGCGCAAGGACGTCGACCCCGACATCGGCGACGACATGGACGTGTTCCTGCAGGCGGTCGAGCTGGTGGTGTCGTCGCAGTTCGGCTCGACCTCGATGCTGCAGCGCAAGCTGCGCGTCGGGTTCGCCAAGGCGGGTCGTCTGATGGACCTGATGGAGACCCGGGGGATCGTCGGGCCCTCGGAAGGGTCCAAGGCGCGTGAGGTGCTGGTCAAACCCGACGAGCTCGCCGGCACGCTGGCGCTGATCCGCGGCGGCAGCGACGCCAACGGCGCCGACACCGACGACGCGGACGACCCCGGCTTCTAACCCGCCGAAATTGCATTCCAGCAGCGAAAGTGCGAGTGACGGCCTGCTGGAATGCCATTTCGGCGCGGGGTGGTGGGGCTAGAGGGTGAGCAGCATCCGGGTGTTGCCGAGGATGTTGGGCTTCACATACGACAGATCCAGGAACTCGGCGACACCGGTGTCGTAGGAGCGGCACATCTCCTCGTACACCTCGGCGGTGACCGGGGTGCCGGCGATCTCCTTGAATCCGTGCCGGGCGAAGAACTCCACCTCGAAGGTGAGCACGAAGATCCGCTGCAGGTGCAGCTCGGCGGCCACCGCCAGCAGGCGGTCGACGATCGCGTGACCGACGCCGCGGCCGCGCACCTTCGGGTGCACCGCCACGGTGCGTACCTCGCCGAGATCGGACCAGAGCACGTGCAGCGCCCCGCAGCCGATCAGTTCACCGTCGATCTCGGCCACCCAGAACTCTTGCACGGATTCGTACAGGGTCACCAGGTTCTTCTCCAGCAGGATCTTGCCCGCATAGATGTCGACGAGTGCCTTGATGGCCGGCACGTCGGATGTCGTGGCGCGGCGTACCCGAACCTCACCGGCGGATGCGTCCGGATCTGCGCTCATGCACCGAAGAGTATCGGCACACGCAACAAGTATTCTGTGTCGGTGCCGGGCCAACCACATACCGATCCTGTGGTTCCCCGTGCCCGGGTCGCGAACGTCGCCAACATGCTCACCGGCGTGCGGATGGCGCTGGTGCCGGTCTTCCTGGTCGCGCTGTTCGTCGGCGACGGTCACGAAACAACTTGGCGGGTAACCGCATTCGCGGTGTTCGCGGTGGCGGTGATCACCGACCACCTCGACGGCGCGCTGGCCCGCAGCTACGGCATGGTCACCGAGTTCGGCACACTGGCCGACCCGATCGCCGACAAGGCGCTCATCGGATCGGCGCTCGTCGGGCTGTCCGTGCTCGGCGACCTGCCGTGGTGGGTGACCGCGGTGATTCTGGTTCGCGAACTCGGGGTGACGGTGCTGCGCCTGGTGGTGTTGCGTCGTGGCGTGATCCCGGCCAGCCGCGGCGGCAAGCTCAAGACCCTCGTGCAGGCCGTGGCGATCGGGCTGTTCATCCTGCCGCTGTCCGACGGCTGGCTGACCGCAGCGTGGGTGATCATGCTCACCGCCGTGGTCCTGACCGTCACCACCGGGGTGGACTACTTCGTCTCGGCGGTGCGGGATTGGCGTGGACGGGGTCGCTGACCGTCGAAACCGGCGCACATCCCGGGCCCGCTTCGGGAACCATCCGGGCGGGACCGGACGTTGGACTTCAGAGCACACCGACGCGAATGGAAAGGGATGCGCGATGACGACATTGCTGCGCGAGGTCATCGGCGACGTGCTGCGTCGCGCCCGGGTCGAGCAGGGACGCACCCTGCGGGAGGTCTCGGACTCGGCGCGGGTGAGCCTCGGATATCTGTCCGAGGTCGAGCGCGGCCGCAAGGAAGCCTCCAGCGAGCTGCTCAGCGCCATCTGTGGTGCGCTGGACGTGCCGTTGTCGCGGGTGCTGTCCGAAGCCGGGGACGAACTGGCCGTCGAGGAGTCCCGTACCGCCGGCACCGCAGGTATCGACGTCAGCACGAAGGTGGTCATTCCCCAGGTCGTGTCGATGGCGGTCGCCTGACCCCGTTCCGGCGCAGGGGTGTGGCGATCTGCACGGAACCGATAAGTTGGGGCTAGGTACTTGCCGGTACAGCCGACCCAGTTCGACAGACACGAAGGCGGAATGAACTCATGGCCAATCCGTTCACCAAGGCGTGGAAATACCTCATGGCGCTGTTCAGCTCGAAGGTCGACGAGTACGCCGACCCGAAGGTGCAGATCCAGCAGGCCATCGAGGAAGCTCAGCGTCAGCACCAGGCCTTGACGCAGCAGGCGGCGCAGGTGATCGGCAACCAGCGCCAGCTGGAGATGCGGCTGAACCGCCAGCTCGCCGACATCGAGAAGCTGCAGGTCAACGTCCGACAGGCGCTGACGCTGGCCGATCAGGCCGTGGCGGCCGGCGACGCCGCCAAGGCCACCGAGTACAACAACGCCGCCGAGGCGTTCGCCGCCCAACTGGTGACCGCCGAGCAGAGCGTCGAGGATCTCAAGGGCCTGCACGACCAGGCGTTGCAGGCTGCCGGTCAGGCCAAGAAGGCCGTCGAGCAGAACGCGATGGTGTTGCAGCAGAAGATCGCCGAGCGCACCAAGCTGCTGTCGCAGCTCGAGCAGGCCAAGATGCAGGAGCAGGTCAGCGCGTCGCTGCGCTCGATGAGTGAGATCGCCGCGCCCGGCAGCACGCCCAGCCTCGACGAGGTGCGCGACAAGATCGAACGCCGCTACGCCAACGCGATGGGCTCGGCCGAGCTGGCCCAGAACTCCGTGCAGGGCCGGATGCTCGAAGTGCAGCAGGCCAGCGTCCAGATGGCCGGGCATTCGCGCCTGGAGCAGATCCGGGCGTCGATGCGCGGCGAGCAGCTTCCCGCCGGGGGCGCCACGCCGGCGACCCCGAACGCGACCCCGGCCACCCCGGCCGCCAATCCGACACCGGAAAACCCGCTGTCCCAATAGCTTTCACGGGAGTGTGACGTGAGTACCCGAACCAGCCGGCCCGAGGCATGGCGTTCTCTGGCGCAGCGGGGCATCGACACCGCCGCCGAATGGTCGGATCTGGTCGCCGAGAAGCTCAACGCCGCGGCCGATCCTCGCGCGAAGATGCTGCGCAAGCGGCGCTGGGCGTTCCGGCTCGGGGTGTTCTTCACGGTTTCGGCACTGTTCTGGCTGGCG
>NZ_LMVQ01000263.1 GCF_001545925.1 Mycobacterium sp. NAZ190054
CGTACGTTGATCACCGGAGTGGACGCCGAGGGCAGGTCCTGCATCGTCAGCGAGGACGAGCTGGTGTTGGACCAGCTGGCACCCGGATTCGCGATGGGCGTTCCGTTCGCGACGCTCCTGCTCGCCGGATGCGGCCCGGCGGCCGCGCCGTCCTCGGCCCCACCGCGCGACGGCTACCCGCTCACCCTGCACAACTGCGGCCGCGAGGTGACCGTTCACCAACCGCCGCAACGCATCATCTCGCTCAACCAGGGCAGCACCGAGGTGCTGCTGTCCCTGGGCGTCGCCGACCGGATGGCCGGCACCGCCGGCTGGACCGATCCGGTGCTGCCCTCGTTGGCGGCGGACAACGAGAACGTCGAACGACTCGCCGACCAGGCTCCGTCGTTCGAGACCGTCCTCGATCGGGAGCCCGACCTGGTCACCGCCTCGCTGCAGGGCACGCTCGGGCCGGGCGGCGTCACCACCCCGGCGGCGCTGGACCGGCTCGGGGTGCCGGCGTACATGTCGGCGATCGAATGCACCAAGGAGGTCGGCAACTCCGACGGCGCCCGCAGCACCACGCTGGAGATCGACCAGGTGTTCACCGAGATCCGCGATGTCGCGACGCTGGTCGGCGAGCAGGACCGGGGCGAGGAGATCGTCGCCGACATGCAGCGCCGGCTCGAGGCCCTCACGGCCACCGACCATCGGGGTGTGTCGGTGCTGTACTGGTTCGCCAACGCCGAGTCGCCCTATATGGCGGGTTGCTGCGGCGGGCCGGGCGTCATCACCCGCACCCTCGGCCTGACCAACGTGTTCGACGATTCGCCGCAGGACTGGCCGCAGATCGGTTGGGAGACCGTCGCCGAACGCGACCCGCAGGTGCTGATCCTCGGCGACCTCACGCGCAAGAGCCAGACCGCCGAATCCGCCGAAGCCAAAATCGCGTTCCTGGAGTCGAATCCGGTGACCCGCGAGATGACCGCGGTGAAGAACCGGCGGTACATCGCGTTGGCCGGCGCGGAGCTCAACCCGTCGATCCGCATCGTCGACGCGATGGAGAAGGTGGCCGGCGGGCTCCGTGACCACGGCCTGGCGGATTGAGCCGGGCGTGGCCTCCTATCTGCGCACCCCGCTCGTGGTGTGGCCGGCCGGGCTGATCATCCTGCTGCTGTCGATCGCCACCGCGACCACGATCGGGCCGTCCGACCTCGGTCCGCGTGACGTGTTCGCCGCGGTGCTGGAGCGGACGGGCGGTCCGCCGTCGCAGTTGTCGCTGTTGCAGCAGAGCATCATCTGGGATCTGAGACTGCCGCGCGCACTGCTCGCCGCCGTCTGCGGAGCCGGGCTGGCGCTGTGCGGGGTGGTGCTGCAGTCGCTGCTGCGCAACCCGTTGGCCGATCCGTTCATCCTCGGCGTGGCCTCCGGCGCGTCCACCGGCGCTGTGTCGATCGCGGTGCTCGGGATCGGCGCGGGCGCGATCGGTCTGGCTTCGGGCGCGTTCGTCGGTGCGGTCGCGGCGTTCGGTCTGGTGCTGCTGCTGGCCGTGGCCGCCGGGGGCGGCATCGAACGGATGATCCTCGCCGGAGTCGCTGCCACGCAACTGTTCTCCGCACTGACGTCGTTCATCGTGTTCACCTCCGCCGACGCCGAGCAGACCCGCGGGGTGTTGTTCTGGCTGCTCGGTTCGCTCAGCAACGCGACGTGGCGCGAAGTGGCGGTGTGTGGTGCGCTCGTCGTGCTCGGGACGGCGGTGTGCTGGACCCGTGCCGGCACCCTCGATGCGTTCCTGTTCGGTCAGGACGCCGCCGCGGCGCTGGGGGTGGCGGTGATGTGGATGCGGATGGTGCTGTTGGGGATCACCGCGTTGGTGACCGCGGTGATCGTGTCGTGTTCGGGGGCGATCGGCTTCGTCGGGCTGGTGTTGCCCCACGCCGCCCGCGCGCTGGTGGGCACGCGGCACCGCGTGCTGGTGCCGACCGCCACGGTCCTGGGCGCCATCTTCCTGGTGTGGGTCGACACCGCCGCCAGGATGGTCATTGCCCCCCAAGAACTTCCGGTCGGGGTCGCGACCGCGATCGTCGGCGTACCGGCGTTCGTGGTGATCCTGCTCCGGCGCAGGAGAGTGACATGAGCCTGGCTGCCGAACGGATCACCTGGCGGGTCCGCGACAAGCTGATCGTCGACGGGGTGAACATCGCGGTGGCTACCGGAACCACGGTGGGCCTGTTGGGACCCAACGGGTCCGGCAAGTCGTCGCTGTTGCGGTTGCTGGCGGGCCTGCGGCCCACATCGTCCGGCGTGGTGCGGTGGGACGACCTGGACGTGTCGACCGTCAGCCGCCGGCGGCTCGCGCGCCGGCTCGCCGTCGTCGACCAGGAATCCACCACCGACCAGGAACCCACCGTACGGGAGATCGTGGAACTGGGCCGCCTCCCGCACCGTCAGGCGTGGTCGCCGATGTCGGCCCGGGACCGGCAGGTGGTCGAATCCGCCGCCGAGACAACAGGAGTCGTCCATCTCCTGGATCGCAGGTACTCGACGTTGTCCGGCGGTGAGCGGCAGCGGGTGCAGATCGCCAGGGCGCTGGCGCAGGAACCGACCGAGTTGCTGCTCGACGAGCCCACCAATCACCTCGACATCCGGCATCAGCTCGAGTTGCTCGAGCTGGTGGCCACGGCCGGGACCACGACCGTGATGGCGTTGCACGACCTCAACCTGGCGGCCGCCTACTGTCAGGAGCTCGTCCTGCTCCACCACGGCCGGGTGCACGTCGCCGGCCCGCCGGCGCAGGTGCTGACCCCCGAGGTGATCGCCGAGGTCTATCAGGTCGAGGCCACCGTGGAACTCTGCGACGGCCGGCCCAGGGTCGGTTTCACCCGGCTGCTCGCCGGGCGCGGGCAAGGCACACCGATACCGCGGTGAGCACCGCGCCGTGGGCGACGTGACGAGCGAGCCGACCGGTCCTCGGAATGTCCGCGACCGCCGGTCGCCGGCCGTCACCCATCAGTGCCCGCTCCTCGCGCCGGTCGCCGTAGTAGGTGTTGGTGCCGCCGAGCTGTAACCCGAGCGCGCCGGCGAAGCACGCCTCGATCACCCCGGCGTTGGGGCTCGGGTGGCCGCGGGCGTCGCGCCTCCACGCGGTCAGCGCACCACGGCGGTCCGGGCCAGCGGCGACCGTGAGCAGGCCGCTCACCCGCGCCCCGGGCAGCCCCAGCAGATCGTCGAAACGTGCTGCCGCCCAACCGAACCGCTCGTACCTGGGGTTGTGGTGGCCGACCATCGCGTCCAGGGTGTTGGCCGCGCGGTGCGCCACCAGGCCCGGCACGCCGGCCACCGCTGCCCAGAAAAGCGGTGTGACGACCGCGTCGCTGGTGTTCTCGGCGACCGACTCGATGACCGCGCGGGCGATCTCGGGCTCGGTCAGGGCGGCGGTGTCACGGCCGACGAGGTGACGCAGCCGTCTCCTGGCGCCATCGATGTCGCCGGTGTCCAGAAGACGGTGTACGGCGGACGCCTCGCGTTCCAGCGAGCGACCGCCGAGCACGGCCCAGGTGACCGTCGCGGTGAGCACCGTGCGCCACACCGGATGACGCTGTGCGCACCGGTCCGCGGCCACCGCGCTCAACGTCGCGCCGCCCACCAGGGCGAGGAGGTACGCCACCCCACGGGCGTGATCGTCTGCGTACCAATGCCGTTCGAGCCGCGCGGCGGTGCTGCCGAAGCCGGCGACCGGGTGGAAGCGGCGCGGATCGCCGAACAGGCGGTCGGCGGCATGGCCGAGCAGCAGTCCGGTCGCTCGCACGGTCATCGGGTGCATGGTGGACGACTCCTAGAATGTCGTGGTGAGGATCCTGGTTACCGGCGGTGTTCGATCCGGCAAGTCGAAGCACGCCGAAGGGCTGCTGGCCGAGGCCGACGACGTCACCTACATCGCACCGGGACCGCCCGCCGACGGGCGGGACCCGGACTGGGATGCCCGTGTGGCACAGCATCGTTCGCGCCGGCCCGCGCAGTGGGCCACCGTGGAGACCGCCGCCCTCGACGCCGCCTGCCGGTCGGCCCGCGGTCCGGTGCTGATCGACTGTCTGGGGACCTGGCTCACCGCCGCGCTGGACACCGGCGGGCTGTGGGACGCCGCGACCGACGATGCGCACGCAGCGCTGGCGCCGCGGCTGGACGCCGTCTGCGACGCGCTGACCACCGTGCGCGACGCCGTGGTGGTGACCAACGAGGTCGGCCTCGGCGTCGTCCCGTCGCACCGCTCCGGCGTCCTCTTCCGCGACCTGCTTGGCACCGTCAACCAGCGGGTCGCCGATGTCTGCGACGAGGTGCACCTGGTGATCTCCGGCCGTGTGCTGAGGCTGTGAGCCCGCCGGTCCGTCACTCCGGGAGAAGGTCGGTCAGCGACGCGGTGTCGGCGAGGACCGCCACGGCGCTCCGCAGCACCGGCACCGCCGCGACGGCTCCCGAACCCTCGCCGAGGCGCATGCCGAGGTCGAGGACGGGCACCAGGCCCAGCTTGTCGAGGGCCAGGCTCTGCGCGGGCTCGGTGGACCGGTGCCCGGACGCGAACCACGCCGCCGCCCCGGGCGCGATGCGGTCCGCGGTCAGCGCGCACGCCACCGCCATCAGGCCGTCGAGAAGGGCCGGGACCCCGCGCCGCGCGGCCGTCAGCAGGTAACCGGTGGAGGCGGCGAGGTCGGCGCTTCCCAACGCCGCCAGCGTCGCGACCGGATCCTCGGTGCGCTCACCCACCCGGGCCAGCGCGGCGTCGATCACCGCCGTCTTGTGCTGCAGCCCAGCGTCGCTGATTCCGCTGCCCCGACCGACCACTTCCGCCGCCGGCATGCCGAGCGCGGCGGCCACCAGCGCCGCCGCGCTGGTGGTGTTGCCGATGCCGAGGTCGCCGCTGAGAAGCAGCTGCGCGCCGGCGTCGATCTCCTGCTGCGCGACTGCCGCGCCGGCCTCGAGCGCCGCGTGCACCTGCGCGTCGGTCAGCGCGTCCTCCAGGTGGATGGCTCCGCTCGAGCGGCGGATCTTGTACGCCTGCAGCGGATCACGGATCGACGCGGGCAGATCTTCGAAGTCGTCGTCGACACCCAGGTCGAGCACGCGGACCGCGACGCCGTGGGCGGCGGCCAGCGCGTTGACCCCGAGCTGACCGTTGACGGGCCAGGTGTATTTGATGATCTGGGATGCGACGAACACCGCCGCCGCGACACCGAACACCACCCACGACACCGCGGTGTTCACGACGAACGCCCACACCGCGATCGCGCCGATCACCAGGA
>NZ_LMVQ01000264.1 GCF_001545925.1 Mycobacterium sp. NAZ190054
ACGCATCCGCCCAGGAACGTGCCCTCCAGCGAGCGGTAGCCGTGCACCCCGCCGCCGCCGAACCCGGCGGCCTCGCCCGCGGCGTACAACCCCGGCAGCACCGCGCCGTCGTCGCGCAACGCGCGGGCGTCCAGGTCGGTTTGCAAGCCGCCCAACGACTTCCGGGTCAAGATGTGCAATTTGACCGCGATCATCGGGCCCGCCTTGGGGTCGGTCAGCCGGTGCGGCGCGACCACCCGGCTGACGCGTTCGGGCAGGTAGGCGCGCGCGCCCCGGATCGCGGTGATCTGACCGTCCTTGGTGAACCGGTTGCTCACCTCACGGTCGCGTGCGGTGACCTCGGCCTCGACGACGTCGTAGTCGAGCGGCAGCACGCCGGGGACCGCGTTCATCCCGGTCACCAGCTCACGCAGCGTGGTCGCGGTGACGAAGTCGACGCCCCGCTCGACGAACGCGTGCACCGGCGCGGGCCCCTTGCGGCCGCGTTCGAGCACCGCGCGGATGCTGCGGTCGGTCAGGTCGGGGTTCTGCTCCTGGCCCGACAGTCCGAACTCCTTGGCGATGATGCGGGAGTTCAGCACGAACCACGTGTAGTCCTGACCCGTCTGCGCGATGTACTCCAGGGTGCCGAGTGTGTCGAATCCCGGGTAGAGCGGGACCGGGAGCCGCTTGCCGTGCGCGTCCAGCCACAGCGACGACGGCCCGGGCAGGATCCGGATGCCGTGGCGGGGCCAGATCGGCGCGTAGTTGGTGATGCCCTCGGTGTAGTGCCACATCCGGTCGCTGTTGATGATGCTGGCGCCGGCCCTGCCCGAGATCTCCAGCATGCGGCCGTCGACGTGTGCGGGCACCCCGCTGAGGAGTTGTTCGGGCACCCGTCCCATCCGTTCGGGCCAGTACTTGCGGACCAGGTCGTGGTTACCCCCGATCCCGCCGCTGGCCACGATCACCGCCTGCGCCCGGAACTCGAAGTCGCCGACGACGTTTCGTGACGATTCCGCGCCGCGCACCGCCGACGACGGTTCCAGCACCGCGCCCCGCACGCCCACCACGGCGCCTTCCTCGACGATCAGCTCGTCGACGCGGTGCCGATGCGCGAACCGGATCCGCGGCGCACCGATCAGGCGGCGCGCGAAAATGTCGACGAGCGCGGGGCCGGTGCCCCAGGTGATGTGGAAGCGCGGCACCGAATTGCCGTGACCGTTGGCGCCGTAACCGCCACGCTCGGCCCAGCCGACCAACGGGAAAGTCTGCAGGCCGCGGTCACGCAGCCAGCTGCGCTTCTCGCCGGCGGCGAAGTCGACGTACGCGTGGGCCCACTGCCGCGGCCAGTGGTCCTCGGGCCGGTCGAACCCGGCCGAGCCCAGCCAGTCCTGCAGCGCGAGTTCATGGCTGTCCCGGATGCCCATCCGCCGCTGCTCTGGGCTGTCGACGAAGAACAGTCCGCCGAAGGACCAGAACGCCTGCCCACCGAGGTTGGCTTCGTTCTCCTGATCGACGATCAGCACGCTCCGGCCGCGTTCGACCAGTTCACACGCGGCGACCAGACCCGCCAGCCCGGCGCCCACCACGATGACATCAGCCATGGGGCCAATCTAGCCAGCGCGGGGCCCTACGCGGCGTCGGTCAGCGCAGGTTCGGGCCGCCACCGGTACACCGTGGCCGCACACGAGTGCATCAGCGTGAGATCGACGGCGTCCAGCATGGCCTGCCGCGGCCCCGGGCGGCGCAGGTGCCGGGCGGCCACCGCGAGCCGGACGATCCCGTGCCGGCGTGCCGTGCGCTCGGCGGCCAGCACCAACGTGCGGCACCACCACGGTTCGGCGAGAAAGCCTTCACCGATGCCGAGCACCCGGGCCCGCACGGTGTTCCCTCGGGTCAGGTCCGTGATCCCCGCCAGACCGGCCACCAACCGAAAACCGTTGCCGGGCAACGCCGCCATCGCACCCTGGGACACGTTCCAGCCGGGCGCGGCGAAAAGCCTGGTCCGCAGGTCCAGATGTTCCATGATCCGGTCGGCGGCCATCAGCCTCAGGTTCGCCTCGTGCGCGGGCAACGTGGCGAACTCGCCTCGGCGCTGCTTGGTGGCGGCCTCGTCGAAGCCGTGCAGCACGACGGCATCGCCGTGCGCACGCCGGTCGATCAGCCAGTCGACGGTGACCGCGTCGTGCTCGAGCCGGTACCCGCCCTTCAGACGCGGAGCGACGAGAAACGACACCGGCACACCGCGGTCACCGAGCGAGTCACGGAACGCGGCGACATCGGCCAGCGTGCGGTCGCTGACGCCGGAGATCGACACGATCAGTTGTCCTGGCACACCCGCAGTGTCGCAATGTGAGATGTCGTGAAGGTGGACGACACGACGCGCGCAGGTGTCGTCTCGGCTATCGCGGCAAGACCTGCTCGACGGCCGCGATCACCTCGGTGGCGTCCGGGGCGGTGCGGGGACGGAAACGTCTGACCACCTTGCCACCCGGCGCGAGCAGGAACTTCTCGAAGTTCCACTGCACGTCGCCGGCCTCGCCCTCGTCGTCTGCGGTCTGGGTGAGCGCGGCGTACAACGGATGCCTGCCGGGGCCGTTGACCTCGGTCTTCTCCAGCAACGGGAACGTCACACCGTACTTCGTCGAGCAGAACGTCTGGATCTCCTCGGCGGTGCCCGGCTCCTGGCCCATGAACTGGTTGCACGGCACCCCGATCACGGTCAGCCCGCGATCGCCGTAATCCTTCGCGAGCTGCTCGAGCGCGGTGTACTGCGGCGTCAGCCCACATTTGGAGGCGACGTTGACCACAAGCGCGGCGCCGTCGGCCAGTTCGCCCAGCGTGGTGGATCCGCCGTCGAGGGTGGTGAGCGGGATGTCGGTGATCACAGCGTCAGTCATGCCGCCGACGCTACCCGTGCGGCCGGTTCGGGGTGAACAGCATGCGCGCCACCCGCTCGGCGGTGGCGACGGGGTCGGTGTCGGCGTCGATCGCCCGGTTCAGCCACAACATCGCGAAGCCGTGTACCAGCGACCACGCGGCCAGCGCCGCCGCCTGCGGGTCCTCGGCGGCACGGGGATCGTCCAGCGTGCCCACCCCGGATGCCAGCTCGGCGCCGGCGGCGGACCGGGCGTCCAGCAGCTCCGCGTTGTGCGGATCGATCAACGACCGGTCGAACATCACCGCGAAGTGACCGGGATTCTCGAGGGCGAAGCGTACGTAGGCCAGTGCGGCGTCGAGGAATTCGGGTCGCGCACCGGCGAGCGCCGCGGCCAGCATCCGCCAGCCCTGCGCAGCGAGCGCGGTGAACAGGCCCCGCCGGTCGGTGAAGTGATGCGCCGGTGCGGCGTGGGAGACGCCGGCGGCGCGGGCCAATTCGCGCAGTGAGACACCGTCGGCGCCGCGTTCGGCGACCAGGACCGCGGCCTGCGCGAGGATGACGGCCTTCAGATCACCGTGATGGTACGAATCCCGGGTCATCTCGCGCCGGCGACGTCGAGCATCCACGCGTACTGGAACGCGGTCTCCTTCCACCGCTCATAACGCCCGCTGATACCACCGTGGCCGGCGTTCATCTCGGTCTTGAGCAGCACCCTGGCCCCGTCGCGCGCGGCGTCGCTCTGCACATGACGCAGCGCGGCAACCCATTTCGCCGGTTCGACGTAGTACACCCTGGTGTCGTTGAGTGAGGTCATCGCCAGAATCGCCGGGTAGGTCCTGGCCTTTACGTTCTCGTACGGCGAGTAGGACTTCATGTAGTGGTACACCTCGGGGTCCTCGAGCGGGTTGCCCCACTCGTCCCATTCGGTCACCGTCAACGGCAGCGACGGATCCAGGATCGTGGTCAGCGGATCGACGAACGGCACCGCGGCCAGGATGCCGGCGAACAGCTCCGGTGCCATGTTGGCCACCGCGCCCATCAACAGACCGCCCGCGCTGCCGCCGTAGGCCACCATGTTCTCCGGCCTTGTGACGTCGGTCCCGACGAGATGGCTTGCCACGGCGATGAAGTCGGTGAAGGTGTTGCGTTTCTCCAGCAGCTTCCCGTGCTCGTACCACGGCCGGCCCAGCTCGCCTCCGCCGCGCACGTGGGCGACCGCGAAGATCATGCCGCGGTCGAGCAGCGACAACCGCGCGATCGAGAATCTCGGGTCCTCGCAGGACTCGTAGGCACCGTATCCGTACAGCAGCAACGGGGCCGGATACTCCAGGCCGGCCCGGTGGATGATCGAGATCGGCACGCGCGCACCGTCAGGCGCCACCGCCCAGTCGCGGCGCTCGACGTAGTCCTCGGGCCGGTAGTCGCCCAGCACCGGTTGTTCGCGCAGCAGCGTGCGTTCACCGGTGGCAAGGTCGAGGTCGTAGATCCGCACCGGGGTGACGAACGAGGTGGCGCCGATCCGCAGCTTGGGTGCGATCCAGTTCGGGTTGGCGGACAGCCCGACCGACATCAGCTCCGAATCGAACGTGATGTCCTGCGCCTGACCGTATCCTGTGTCGCTCACCGGCCACAGCTGGATGCGGGGCAGCGCGTCTTTGCGGTAGCTGACCACCAGGTGATCACCGAACGCGTCGACGGAGTCCAGCCGCACGTCACCGCGGTGCTCGATCAGCGTGCGGACGTTGGTGGGGTCGGCGACGGGCGCCTCGACGAGGGTGAAGTTCTCGGCTCCGTCGTTGTGCAGGATCAGGAACCGGTCCTCGCCGCCGACGACGGCGTGATCGAGGGAGTACTCGACCGACTCGCGCCGCGGCCACACGGTGGTGAACTCGGCCTGCGGGTCGGCCGCGTCCGCGTAGCGCAGCTCCGAGGTCACGGCGCTGCCCGCCGCGATGATCACGTACTTGTCGCTGCGGGTACGGCCGACCGCGACCCAGAAGCGTTCGTCGGGTTCGTGGTAGACCCGCTCGGCGGGCAGCCCCGACCCCAGCCGGTGGCGCCACACGGTGTCCGGCCGCCAGGCGTCATCGACGGTCACGTAGTAGACGGTGTTGTTGTCGGCGGCCCAGGTGGCACCGGCGCCGATGCCGACGATCTCGTCGTCGTAGCGCTGTCCGGTGCGTAAGTCCTTGAACCGCAGCGTGTACCGCTCGTCACCCTTGACGTCGACGGAGTAGGCCAGGATGTTGCCGTCGACGCTGACGGTGGCGGCGCCCAGCGAGAAGAACTCGTGCCCCTGCGCCTCGACGTTCTCGTCGAGCAGCACTTGTTCGCCGGGAATGTCGGTGTTCTCGTCGAACACCGGAGGTGTCCAGTCGTCGGGATCT
>NZ_LMVQ01000265.1 GCF_001545925.1 Mycobacterium sp. NAZ190054
TGGTGTGCCACGGGCACCCGACGCTGTCGACGTCGTTCTCGATGGTCGACGTACCGCTGTTGCCGATGCGGCACTTCGCCTACAAGCATCCCGCCGGTCCAGTAGTCGACGCTGCGCCCGGCCTCGGCCGCCGCGTCGTCCACCGAGGCGGTGAGCGCGCGCGCCGCGTCCTCACAGCCGGCGCTCAATCCGAGAAGCGCCTCGGGCCGCCACCGCTGCGCCATCGAGACGGTCGGAACGATCACCGGGGTACGAACCGCTCACCGTTGACCGCGTCGGTGTCGGTGAACGCGTCGGCCGAAACCCGGGCGGCGTCCGCCCAGTCGTCCAGGGCGGCCACGACGTCGTCGATCTGGGGCGCGAGAAGATCGTCGATCACCAACCGTGCCACCGCCGAACCGGGCAGCGAACCGGGTTCCAGCCCCGGCCGGGGCGTGCCGGCGACCTCGCCGGCGGCGCCGTGGATACGACCCGCGAGCGCGTGCAGGCGATCCACGTCCACATGTGCGATTTCCCCCATGGCTCATGCTGACAGAACGCCGGGCCGGTCCGACCCGGTTATCCACAGGCCCTCATCGGGTGTCCGGCCTCCGTGTGAGCCGAGCAACAAGTAGTCTCGATGAGGTGCAGCGACGAATCATGGGCATCGAGACCGAATTCGGTGTCACCTGCACGTTCCACGGCCATCGCCGGCTGAGCCCCGACGAGGTCGCCCGCTATCTGTTCCGCCGGGTGGTGTCGTGGGGCCGCAGCAGCAATGTCTTCCTCCGTAACGGCGCGCGCCTGTATCTCGACGTCGGGAGTCACCCCGAATACGCGACGGCCGAGTGCGACAGCCTCACCCAGCTGGTCACCCACGACCGCGCCGGCGAACGCGTCCTGGAGGACCTGCTCATCGACGCCGAGCAGCGGTTGACCGACGAAGGCATCGGCGGCGACATCTACCTGTTCAAGAACAACACCGACTCGGCGGGCAACTCCTACGGCTGCCACGAGAACTACCTGATCGTGCGGGCCGGCGAGTTCTCCCGTATCTCCGATGTGCTGCTGCCGTTCCTGGTCACCCGCCAGCTCATCTGCGGGGCGGGCAAGGTGCTGCAGACCCCCAAGGCCGCGACGTTCTGCCTGTCCCAGCGCGCCGAGCACATCTGGGAAGGCGTGTCGAGCGCGACCACGCGGTCCCGGCCGATCATCAACACCCGCGACGAACCCCACGCCGACGCGGAGAAGTACCGCCGCCTGCACGTCATCGTCGGCGACTCGAACATGAGCGAATCCACCACGATGCTCAAGGTCGGCTCGGCATCGCTGGTGCTGGAGATGATCGAGGCCGGGGTGGCGTTCCGGGATTTCTCCCTGGACAACCCGATCCGCGCGATCCGCGAGGTCAGCCACGACCTGACCGGGCGGCGGCCGGTGCGGTTGGCAGGCGGCAGGCAGGCCAGCGCGCTGGACATCCAACGCGAGTACTACGCCCGCGCGGTGGAATACCTGCAGACCCGCGAACCGAACACCGAGATCGACCAGGTCGTCGATCTGTGGGGCCGCCAGCTCGACGCCGTCGAGAGCCAGGACTTCGCCAAGGTCGACACCGAGATCGACTGGGTGATCAAGCGCAAGCTGTTCCAGCGCTACCAGGACCGGTACAACATGGAGCTGTCCGACCCGAAGATCAGCCAGCTCGACCTGGCCTACCACGACATCAAGCGTGGCCGCGGCGTGTTCGACCTGCTGCAGCGCAAGGGCCTGGCCGCCCGTATCACCACCGACGAGGAGATCGAGGCCGCGGTCAACACCCCGCCGCAGACCACCCGGGCCAAGCTGCGCGGCGAGTTCATCAGCGCCGCCCAGGAAGCCGGTCGCGATTTCACCGTCGACTGGGTGCACCTCAAGCTCAACGATCAGGCCCAGCGCACCGTGCTGTGCAAGGACCCGTTCCGGTCCGTCGACGAGCGGGTCAAGCGGCTCATCGCTTCTATGTGAGTCGGCGCGTGCTGGTGGCGGGCATCGTGTCCGCCGCGCCTTAAGCTCTATCCCGTGGGGATCTCGAAAGTCGAACGCCTGATGAATCTCGTCATCGCGTTGCTGTCCACGCGGTCCTTCATCACCGCAGACCGGATCCGCGAGACGGTTTACGGCTACTCCGACGACGCCAGCGACGAGGCGTTCTCGCGGATGTTCGAACGCGACAAGAACGAACTGCGCGATCTCGGCATCCCGTTGGAGACCGGGCGGGTGTCGCCGAGCGATCCGGCCGAGGGCTACCGGATCAACAGGGAGGCCTACGCGCTGCCCGCGGTGGAGCTGACCCCCGACGAGGCGGCCGCGGTCGCGGTGGCCACCCAACTGTGGGAGTCGCCGGAACTGATCACCGCGACCCAGAGCGCGTTGCTGAAGCTGCGCGCCGCTGGCATCGACATCGAGGCCGTCGACGACGACGTCGCGATCACCTCGACCGCGGCGCTGCCCGGGCTGCGGGGTTCGGAAGAGGTCCTCGGAATCCTGTTGTCGGCCGTCGATTCCGGCCGCGCCGTCCAGTTCCGGCACCGGCCGTCGCGCAGCGAGCCGTACCTGACGCGGACGGTGGAGCCCTGGGGTGTGGTCACCGACCGGGGACGCTGGTACCTGGTCGGTCACGACCGGGACCGGGACGCGGTGCGTACGTTCCGGCTGTCCCGCATCGGTCCAGACGTGACGCCGATCGGACCGCCGGGGGCGGTCACCCGACCGGACGGGGTCGACCTGCGCGAGATCGTCAAACGCGTCGTGGGGGAATGGCCGGCCTCCGGGCAGGCGAGGGTGTGGGTGGCCGAGGGCCGCGCGACTGCGCTGCGCCGGCGCGGCTCCGTGGTCGGGCCGATGACGATCGGCGGCCGGGCGGGCGACGAGATCACCGTCGACATCGGCATATTCGACAGGCTGGCCCGCGAGGTCGCCAGCTACGGTGCCGACGCGCTCGCCCTCGAGCCGCAGTCCCTGCGCGACGACGTGATCGGCCGGCTACAGGCCCAGCTGTCCGCGGTGGGCGGCGTGGCCGGTATCCGGGAGGAGGCACGGTGACCGCGGTCAGCGCGCGGCTGGTGCGGCTGCTCAACATGGTCCCCTACTTTCAGGCCAACCCGAGGATCACCTACGCCGAGGCCGCCTCGGATCTCGGCGTCAGCGTCAAGCAGTTGCGCGAGGATCTCAACCAGCTGTGGATGTGCGGCCTGCCCGGCTACGGTCCCGGCGACCTGATCGACTTCGAGTTCTCCGGCGACACCATCGAGGTCACGTTCTCGGCGGGCATCGACCATCCCTTGCGGATGACCTCACCCGAGGCCACCGGGGTGCTGGTGGCGTTGCGGGCCCTGGTCGACGTCCCCGGCATGGTCGACCCCGAGGCCGCCCGCAGCGCTATCGCCAAGATCGAGTCCGCGGCGGGCAAGGTGGGCCACGGGGTGGCGGGCGCCGCGGTCGAGGAGCCCGCACCGGTCGAGAGCGAGGCCTCGGCGGCCGTGCGCAAGGCCGTGCGCGACGACCGGGCGCTGGCGATCGAGTACTACGCCGCGTCCCACGACACGCTGTCGAGCCGGGTCGTCGATCCGATCCGGGTGGTCCTGGTCGCCGACCACAGCTACCTGGAGGCGTGGTGCCGGTCCGCCGAGGCGGTGCGGCTGTTCCGGTTCGACCGCATCGTCGACGCCCGCGTGCTCGACGAGCCGTCGGTGCCGCCGCCGCCGGCGGTGCAGGCGGGCCCGGACACGTCGTTGTTCGATCCCGACACCGCCGATCCGTCCCTGCCGACCGCGACGCTGCTCATCGACCGGTCGGCGGGCTGGATGTTCGACTACTACCCGCTGCGGGTGGTGCGTGAATTCGACGACGGATCGTGCGAGGCGACGATGACCTACGCCTCCGACCAGTGGATGGCGCGCTTCGTCCTCGGATTCGGCTCGGCCGTGCGGGTACTGGAGCCGCCGGCGCTGGCCGAGCGGGTGAGGCAGTCCGCTGCGGCGGCGCTGGAGGCCTATCAGTCGGTCGGGTCGGCATAGACCCGGTCGGCGGGTAAACTCGGCCCAGACGTCTGGAGGTAACCAAATTGGGTGGTCTACAACCCTGGCACTGGGTCATCGTCATCGCCGTGTTCGTGCTGCTCTTCGGTGCCAAGAAGCTCCCGGACGCGGCGCGCTCGCTGGGCAAGTCGATGCGCATCTTCAAGTCCGAGATCAAGGAGATGCAGTCGGATTCGCAGGCGCCCAAGTCCGACCGGCCCGAGACGCCGACGCAGATCACATCGGAGCGCGTCGCCGAATCCGAGCCGTCGGCGGACAAGCGCTCGGCCTGACCGGTCAGCTCGTGACACGCGGCCACGGTCGCGTGCGTGACTTCGCGCCGCTGCGGAGCATCTAGGCAACCACTCGTGCAGATTCCCGGACTCTTCAAGAAGCTCGATCCCCGGCAGCGGCGTGCACGGGTCAACCCCGACGGCACGATGTCGCTGGTCGACCACCTCACCGAGCTGCGCAGCCGGCTGCTGATCTCGGTGCTCGCCGTGCTGCTGACGACGATCCTCGGGTTCCTCTGGTACAGCCACGGTGTGTTCGGCCTGCCCAGCCTCGGCGACTGGCTGCGCGGGCCGTACTGTGCGCTGCCGGATTCAGCGCGGGCCTCGATCACCCCGGACGGCGAATGTCGGCTGTTGGCGACCGCGCCGTTCGACCAGTTCATGCTGCGTTTGAAGGTCGCGATGACGGCAGGCATCGTGCTGGCCTGCCCGGTGTGGCTGTACCAGGTGTGGGCGTTCATCACTCCCGGCCTCTACGCCAAGGAGCGCCGCTTCGCCGTCGCCTTCGTGACGGTCGGGGCGGCGCTGTTCGTCTCCGGCGCGATCCTGGCCTATGTCGTGCTGTCCAAGGCGTTGAGCTTCCTGCTGACCGTCGGCAGCGACGTCCAGGTGACCGCGTTGTCGGGCGACCAGTACTTCGGCTTCCTGATCAACCTGCTGTTGGTGTTCGGGATCAGCTTCGAGTTCCCGCTGCTGATCATCATGCTCAACCTGGTCGGCATCCTCACCTACGAACGGCTCAAGGCCTGGCGGCGCGGCCTCATCATGGGTGTGTTCGTGTTCTGCGCGTTCGTCACTCCCGGTTCGGATCCGTTCTCGATGCTGGCGCTGGCGCTGGCCATGACGCTGCTGATGGAGATGGCCATCCAGGTCGCGCGGCTCAGCGACCGGCGCAAG
>NZ_LMVQ01000266.1 GCF_001545925.1 Mycobacterium sp. NAZ190054
CCGAGCTCGGCCTCGCGCGTCACGACGCCGGCTCCAGCCAGATCACCGACGCCATGCGTCCGGTCGGGGCGTCGCGACGGTGACTGAACAGGTTCTGATCCTCGACCGTGCACGCGGGCCGGGTCGGTGCGGCCGCGGGCATCGTCGCGCGGGCGCTGAGGACCATGACCGACGCGGGCGCGCACGTCGAGGATGTGTCGGTGTTACTCGGACCCGCCGTCAGCGGCCGCAATTACGAGGTGCCCGACGCGATGGCGGCGGAGGTGGAGCGGGCGCTGCCCGGCAGCCGGACCAGGACCCACCGCGGAACGCCGGGGCTGGATCTGCGCGCAGGCATCGCGACGCAGCTGCGCTCGCTGGGTGTGCGGTCGGTCGACGTGGACCCGCGGTGCACGGTCGAGGATCAGAACCTGTTCAGTCACCGTCGCGACGCCCCGACCGGACGCATGGCGTCGGTGATCTGGCTGGAGCCGGCGTCGTGACGCGCGAGGCCGAGCTCGGCCGGGCGCTGGCCGCGTTGCGGGAGCGGGTCACCCGGGCGGCCGCGGCCGCGGGCCGCGACGCCGCCGAGGTCGAACTGCTGCCGGTGACCAAGTTCTTCCCGGCCTCCGACGTCGTCGCGCTGCACCGCCTGGGGTGTTCGGCGTTCGGTGAGTCCCGTGATCAGGAGGCCGCGGCCAAGGCCGGCGAGGTCGGCGCGCTCGTCGGGGGAGCGGCGATCCGGTGGCACATGATCGGACGGATCCAGCGCAACAAGGCGCGTTCGGTGGCGCAGTGGGCCTACGCGGCACATTCGGTCGCCAGCCCGAAGGTGATCGCCGCACTGGACCGGGCGGCCGCGGAGGCGCTCGACGACGGCCGCCGCGCCGCGCCGCTTCGGGTGTACCTGCAGGTCAGCCTCGACGGGGACGAGGCAAGGGGCGGTGTGGACGTGGCGGCCGCGGCGCGTATCGACGAGCTGTGCGGCGCCGTCGACGGCGCGCCCGGCCTGGAGTTCGTCGGGTTGATGGCCATTCCGCCACTGAACTCCGATCCCGGCGAAGCGTTCGCCCGGCTGGAACAGGAGCGTGACCGGGTGCAGCGCGACTACCGGCAACGCCTCGGGCTCTCCGCGGGCATGTCCGGCGACCTCGAAACGGCAATCCGACACGGATCGACTTGTGTGCGTGTCGGTACCGCGCTACTGGGATCGCGACCGCTAACGTCACCCGCAGTAGTCACACGAGTCACACCTTCATCACAGACACCAAACTCGCCGAACTTTCCTGAGTCTTCACCGCACGAAGGGTCCTCACAATGAGCACACTGCACAAAGTCAAGGCCTACTTCGGTATGGCCCCGATGGACGACTACGAGGACGACTATTACGAGGACGACGACCGCGTCCCCGCCCGGGGCTACCGGCGTCCCCGTGAAGACCGCTTCGAGGACGAGGGCTATGTGCGCGGCTATGACAGCCCGGCCGACGACCGGCGTCGCGAGTACGACGAGCCCGCTCCGTACCGGGGCGGTTTCGACGACGCCCGCTTCGAGCCGCGCATGCGTGGTCCGCGTGAATTCGACCGGACCCCACCGCGTTTCGGCGGGATGAGGGGCTCGACGCGCGGCGCGCTGGCGATGGACCCGCGGGGGATGGCCGAGCTGTTCGAGGCCGGCAGCCCGCTGGCGAAGATCACCACCCTGCGGCCGAAGGATTACAGCGAGGCGCGCACCATCGGCGAGCGATTCCGTGACGGCACCCCGGTGATCATGGACCTGGTCTCGATGGACAACGCCGACGCCAAGCGCCTGGTGGACTTCGCCGCCGGGCTGGCCTTCGCGCTCCGGGGCTCGTTCGACAAGGTCGCCACCAAGGTCTTCCTGCTGTCGCCGGCCGACGTCGACGTGACCGCCGAGCAGCGTCGCCGCATCGCCGAGGCCGGCTTCTACGCCTACCAATAGCCGCACCCGTGACCCCGGGTAGGCTGGCTGCGTCGCGCGGGCGCTGTCAGTCCGAAGCGACTCAGGCTGCGTCGCAGCTGTAGTCAAGGTCACACATCTGCCTGAGTGAGGTCGGCTTAGTTGGCGCTCTTCTTCGAGATCCTGGGTTTCGCGCTGTTCGTTTTCTGGCTCCTGCTGATCGCCCGGGTCGTGGTCGAGTTCATCCGCTCCTTCAGCCGCGACTGGCATCCGCGCGGGGCGACGGTGGTGATCCTGGAGATCATCATGACGCTCACCGACCCGCCGGTGAAGCTGCTGCGGCGGCTGATACCGCAGCTCACCATCGGTGCGGTCCGCTTCGATCTGTCGATCATGGTGCTGCTGCTGGTCGCGTTCATCGGCATGCAACTCGCCTTCGGCGCAGCGGCCTGACCTCGGGATTCAGCTGCTCCGATCGGTGGCGCCGCGGATTCGGGCTGCCCGCGGGATGTTGAGTTTCGGTATTAATTATCGACCTCGACTGCAACCGCCGGGTCTGGTGTGACAGGATGGACGCCAGTTACGTTGCAGCAAGGCTTTACACTTCGAGATCAGTTGACGGTCCAGACTTCAAGGGGGCAGACAATGCCGCTCACTCCTGCCGACGTGCACAACGTGGCATTCAGCAAGCCACCCATTGGTAAGCGCGGCTACAACGAGGACGAGGTCGACGCGTTCCTCGACCTCGTCGAGAACGAGCTGTCCCGCCTCATCGAGGAGAACAGCGACCTGCGTCAGCGGGTCGCCGAACTGGACCAGGAGCTCGCCTCGGCCCGCGCCGGCGAAGGCGCCGCCCAGCCGACGCAGACGCTGCCAGTCTACGAGCCGGAGCCCGAACCCGCACCGGCACCGGCACCGGCACCCGAGCCCACCTACGAGGCCGCGCCCGCGCAGGCCGCCGCGCCGGCTCCCGAGGATCAGCATCTGCGGGCCGCCAAGGTCCTCAGCCTGGCCCAGGACACCGCGGACCGCCTGACCAACAGCGCCAAGGCCGAGTCGGAGAAGATGCTCGCCGACGCCCGGGCGCAGGCCGACCAGATGGTGACCGAGGCGCGTCAGACCGCCGAGACCACGGTGACCGAGGCGCGCCAGCGCGCCGACGCGATGCTCGCCGACGCGCAGAGCCGGTCCGAGGCGCAGCTGCGCCAGGCTCAGGAGAAGGCCGACGCCCTGCAGGCCGACGCCGAGCGTAAGCACTCCGAGATCATGGGCACCATCAACCAGCAGCGCACGGTGCTCGAAGGCCGTCTCGAACAGCTGCGCACCTTCGAGCGTGAATACCGCACCCGCCTCAAGACCTACCTGGAGTCTCAGCTCGAGGAGCTGGGCCAGCGCGGCTCGGCCGCCCCGGTCGACTCCGGCGCCGGCAACGACGGTGGGTTCAACCAGTTCAACCGGGGCAGCAACTAGTCGCGTGCCCCTCCGACCCAGGTCCGGCCCATGCTGATCGTCGCGCTCGTCCTCGCCGTCATCGGTCTGGCGGCGTTGGTGATGGCCGTGGTCACCAGCAACGAGCTCATCGCCTGGGTCTGCATCGCGGCCAGCGTCATCGGTGTCGTGCTGTTGATCGTCGACGCGCTGCGGGAGCGGTCCAATCGCCGGAGTGCGGATGAATCACCGCCTGCCGCAACGGATTCCGACGAGTCCGAGCACGCCGAGGACTATCCGGACGAGGCCCCGATCGCCGAGGAGGACGACGTTCCGGCCGAGGATTCGGTGCCCGTGGACGTGGAACCCGAGGTCCGGTCCGACGACGAGTCTCCGAAGAGCTGACCGACGCCTTCAGCCGGCGAGCAGTTCGCGTACCTCGTCGTCGCTGACCTGGTGGAAATCCGCGAACACCTGCCCGACCGCCCGGAAATCGGTCGGCATCGTCGAGCACACCACCTCGTCGGCCTCTTCCCGCAACCGGCGGCACACCGACGCCGGTCCGACGGGCACTCCGACGATCACCCGCTGCGCCCCGGCCTGGCGGACGGCACGCACGGCCGCCAGCATGCTGGCTCCGGTGGCGATGCCGTCGTCGACGAGGATCACCGTGCGGCCCGCCAGCATCAGTGGCCCGCGGTCACCGCGGTAGGCCTCTTCACGCCGCTGCAGTTCGGCGGTCTCGCGCTCGATCGCGTCGTTCAGCGCGTCGTCGGCGATCCCGAGACTGCGCAGCAGGTCGTCGTTCAGCACGATTCCGCCGCCGCTGGTCAGTGCGCCCATCGCGAGCTCGGGCCACTGCGGTACGCCGATCTTGCGTACCAGGCACACGTCCAGCGGCGCCCGCAGTTCCCGGGCCACCTCCCAGCCGATCGGCACGCCGCCGCGGGCCAGGCCGAGCACCAGCAGGTCCGGCCGCCCCCGGTGCCGGGCGAGGTCGCGCGCCAGCACCTGACCTGCCTCGCGGCGGTCTTGGAAAGTCCGCTTCTTCTCGGCCATGACACCGTCCTGCGGCGGGAATACCCTCGTCCGGTGCGCGGCAATCCGTCACCGCGGCGGCACCGAACGCTCACCGACGGCACGCCTACCCCCGGGGAGGGCCATGGGCATCGAGTACGACTGCGTCGTCGGCCACCCGCGCGACGAGGTCTGGCAATGGCATGCCCGTCCCGGCGCGATGCGCCGGCTGGTGCCGCCCTGGCAGCCGATGTCCGTGGTGTCCGAGGCGTCGTCGCTGGCCGACGGGGTGGCCGTGCTCGGGCTGCCGGGCGGGCTGCGCTGGGTCGCGCGCCACGACCCGTCGGCGTATGTGCCGGGTGTTCGGTTCGCCGACGAGCTGTCGGCGCAGGGGCCGTCGTCGTGGCCGCCGCGGGTGGTCGGCCGCTGGCGTCACACCCACTCGTTCACCGATGCCGACGGCGGCACCCGGGTCCACGACCGTGTCGAGACCGTGGTGCCCGCAGCCGCGTTGCGGTCGACGTTCGCGTACCGGCAGCGTCAGCTCACCGATGACCTGGCCGCGCACCGCCGAGCCGCGGCCGCCGGTGCGGCGCCGTTGGTCGTCGCGATGACCGGATCCTCCGGGCTCGTCGGCTCGGCGCTGTCGGCTTTTCTGAGCACGGGCGGTCACCGGGTGATCCGGCTGGTTCGCGGGCCGGCCCGAGCGGAGGGCGAACGGCGGTGGGATCCGCGCGATCCGGCCCGCGACCTGTTCACCGGCCCGCTGAAGTTCTCGTCGTAGAGCACCCTGTGATACACGTCGACGACGTCGTCGAGACCGATCCACGACAACCACTGCCGGCCGCTCCCCATCCGCCCGCCCAGCCCGGCCGCGAAC
>NZ_LMVQ01000267.1 GCF_001545925.1 Mycobacterium sp. NAZ190054
GGCCTGCCAGAACTGCAGCCGCGCTGGTCCGCCGTGGAACACCAGCAGCCGGTAACGCCCGTCGACGACCGTCGCACCCGGGATCAGGTGCACGTCCTCGGTGACGGACGTCTCGACGGTGGGCTCGACCGGGCCGATCGGCGCGGCCTCGTCGTCGTCGACGGCGTCCATCGCCGCGCGCCGCGCCTTGCGCCGGTCGCTGAGCCGCGCGACCTGGATGGCCATCTCCATCAGCAGCGTCATGGCCAGCGCCAGCGCCAGCATCGAGAACGGATCCGAACCGGGAGTGACGAACGCGCAGAACACGAACACATCCATGATGAGGCCGCGCCGATCGGCCCGGTCGAGCCCGTCGAGGCGCCGACAGCGGTGCCCGCGCCGTCCCGCCTGATCGATGACGACGCAACCTGAGCCGGGTCCGCCGCCGGACAGCGTGGCGGCGTTCACGGCGCTGCTGCCCTTCGAGCTGGACGCGTTCCAGCGCCGCGCCTGCGAGGCGCTGGCCCAGGGGCACGGTGTGCTGGTCTGCGCGCCCACCGGCGCGGGTAAGACCGTCGTCGGCGAGTTCGCGGTGCACCTGGCGTTGGCCGCCGGGCGGAAATGCTTCTACACCACCCCGATCAAGGCGCTGAGCAACCAGAAGCACAACGATCTGGTGCGCCGGTACGGTCCCGAACGGATCGGGCTGCTCACCGGTGATCAGGCCGTCAACGGCGACGCCGACGTCGTCGTGATGACCACCGAGGTGCTGCGCAACATGCTGTACGCGGATTCGCGTGCGCTGCAGGGTCTTTCCTACGTGGTGATGGACGAGGTGCACTTCCTGGCCGACCGGATGCGCGGCGCGGTGTGGGAAGAGGTGATCCTGCACCTGCCCGAGGAGGTCCGCCTGGTCAGCCTGTCGGCGACGGTGAGCAACGCCGAGGAGTTCGGCGGATGGATCAAGACCGTCCGCGGCGACACCACGGTGGTCGTCGACGAACACCGGCCGGTGCCGCTGTACCAGCACGTGATGGTCGGCAAGCGGCTGATGGATCTGTTCGACTACCGCGCTTCCGGCGCGGCCGGACGTGACCTGCTCGTCGACCCGGAACTGTTGCGCCACATCGCGCACCGGCGGGAGGCCGAACGACTCGCCGACTGGCAGCCGCGGGGACGCGGGCGGCCGGGCCGCCCGCCGACCCTGTACCGCACGCCGGGCCGGGCCGACGTGATCGGCGTGCTTGCGCAGGCCGATCTGCTGCCCGCCATCACGTTCATCTTCTCCCGCGCCGGCTGCGACGCCGCGGTCAAACAGTGCCTGCGGTCGTCGTTGCGGCTGACCACCACCGAGGAGCGGGCGCGCATCGCCGAGATCGTGGACCGGCGCACCGCCGACCTCAACGACTCCGACCTGATCGTGCTCGACTTCCACGAGTGGCGGGAAGGGCTGCTGCGCGGCATCGCGGCCCACCACGCCGGCATGCTGCCGACGTTCCGCCACACCGTCGAGGAACTGTTCACCGCCGGCCTGGTCAAGGCCGTGTTCGCGACCGAGACGCTGGCGCTGGGCATCAACATGCCCGCCCGCACCGTCGTGCTGGAGAAGCTGGTCAAGTACAACGGCGAGCAGCACATGCCGCTGACGCCGGGGGAGTACACGCAGCTGACCGGCCGGGCGGGCCGGCGCGGCATCGACGTCGAGGGCCACGCCGTGGTGCTGTGGAACCCGGACGTCGACCCCGCCGAGGTCGCCGGCCTCGCGTCGACCCGGACGTTCCCGCTGCGCAGTTCGTTCGTGCCGACCTACAACATGACGATCAACCTGGTGCACCAGCTCGGACCCACCCAGGCCCACCGGCTCCTGGAGCGGTCCTTCGCGCAGTATCAGGCCGATCGGTCCGTCGTCGGGCTGGTGCGCGGTGTCGAGCGCGGCGAGCGCATGCTCGGTGAGCTCGCCGCCGAGATGGGCGGCCGGGACGCGGCGATCCTGGACTACGTCCGGTTGCGCGCGCAGATCTCCGAGCGGGAACGCGCGCAGTCGCGGGCGTCGCGGCTGCAGCGGCGCCAGGCCGCCAACGATGCGCTGGCCGCGCTGCGGCGCGGTGACATCATCTCGATCAACCAGGGCCGCCGCGGCGGGTTGGCGGTGGTGCTCGAACCGGCTCGCGACGACGAGGATCCCCGCCCGCTCGTGCTCACCGAGCATCGTTGGGCGGGCCGGATCTCGTCGGCGGACTACACCGGTGCGACGGCGCCGATCGGCAAGATGTCGCTGCCCAAGCGGGTCGAGCACCGCAACCCGCAGGCCCGCCGCGATCTGGCCTCGGCGCTGCGGTCGGCCGCGGCCCGGCTGGACGTCCCGTCGGCTCGCCGCAGGAGCGGTCCCGCGCAGGATCCCGACGTGGATCCGGAGCTGCGCGCGCTGCGGGACCGGCTGCGGGCGCACCGGGCCCACGGCCTGGCCGACCGGGAGGACCGGGCTCGCGTCGCCGAACGCTACCTGCGCATCGAGCGCGACAACGACCAGCTGCGCCAGAAGATCGCCTCGGCGACGAACTCGCTGGCCGTCACGTTCGACCGGATCGTGGAGCTGCTCACCGAACGCGGGTTCATCGCCGATGTCGACACTCCCGTCGTCACCGACGACGGAAAGTTGTTGGCCCGGATCTACAGCGAGAGCGACCTGCTCGTGGCCGAGTGCCTGCGGGCCGGCGTGTGGGAGGGGCTCGACGCGGCCGAACTGGCCGCGGCGCTGTCGACGGTGCTCTACGAATCGCGCCGCGACGGGCGCGGTCCCGGCGACGGCTCGGACGTCCCGACCGGCCGGTTGCGCCGCGCGCTGAACCAGACCAGGAGGCTGTGGTCGGAACTGCGCGCCGACGAGCAGCGGCACCGCATCGCGCCGAGCCGCGAACCCGACGACGGTTTCGTCGCCGCGGTGCACCGGTGGGCCGGCACCGGTGACCTGGCGTCGGCGCTCGCGGCCTCGGACACGGCCGGCACCGGGGCGTCGATGTCGGCCGGCGATTTCGTGCGGTGGTGCAGGCAGGTGCTGGATCTGGCCGACCAGGTGCGCGGCGCGGCGCCGTCGGCGGCTTTGCGGGCCACCGCGAAACGCGCCATCAACGACGTTCGGCGCGGCGTCGTAGCTGTTGATGCCGGGTAGTGTGTGGAGCCAGCAAGGCCCCCGGCACACCAGCCCCGGATGACCAAGGAGAGAAATGAGCGGACCGCAGGGATCCGACCCGACGCAGCCGTGGCCGGGTCAGCAGCCTGAGCAGGGCACGGATCAGCCGGCGGGGGATTCGGCGGCCAATCAGGGCTGGCAGCCCCCGACGCCGGGCGCCGGTCAGCAGCCCGATCAGTCGTCGTGGCAGCCGCCGGCGTACACGCCGCAGCAGTACCCGCAGTACCAGCAACCCACCCAGCCGCCGACGTACCCGCCGCAGCAGTATCCGGCCGACCAGTACGGGCAGCAGCCCACCGAGTACAGCCCGGCCGGTTACCCGCCGCCCGGCCAGTACAGCCAGCCGGGCGGGTACGGCCCGCAGTACGGTCAGCCCGGGGCGTACGGCCAGCCGGGCCAGTACGGCCAGCAACCGGGGCAGCCCGGTCAGTACGGCCAGTACCCCGGTGCGCCGGGTTATCCGCCGCCGGGCTCCGAGCAGGGGTCGAAGCGCTCGATGGCGGTCATCGGCGGCGTGCTCGGTGCGCTCGCCGCGGTCGTCATCGCCGCCGTCCTGGTACTGGGCTTCTGGAAGCCCGGCTTCTTCGTGACGACCAAGCTGGACATCAACGCCGCGCAGAGCGGCGTGCAGCAGATCCTCACCGACGAGACCAACGGCTACGGCGCCAGCAACGTCAACGACGTCAAGTGCAACAACGGCGTGAGCCCGACGGTCCGCAGGGGCGACACCTTCAACTGCGAGGTCAGCATCGACGGCACCAAGCGCCAGGTCACCGTGACGTTCCAGGACGACGACGGCACCTACGAGGTCGGCCGCCCGAGGTAGACGGTCGGGGGCGGCTCGTCAGAGCTTGTCCAGAGCCGCCTGCAGGCGGCCGATCGACGACGACACGCCGTAGCGCTCGGCCAGTTCGGCGACTTTGCGCGGATGACGCGCGGCCAGCGGCAGCTCGTCATCGTCGGTGGAGAAGGAGATCTCGGCGTCGGTGGCCACCCTTACCACCGGGCCCGCCTTCTCGATGTAGTCGGCGGCCGCCAGCAGCTTGGTCCGGTACGCCTTCGACATCTTCGACTTCGGATCCTGCGCAGCGGCCACGATCCGCTCGAGCGATCCGTGCTGGGCCAACAGCGTGGCCGCCGTCTTCTCGCCGACCCCCGGAACGCCGGGCAGGCCGTCGGACGGGTCTCCGCGCAGCAGTGCCAGCTCGGCGTAGGCGGGTCCGGCCCGGTCGACGGGCACATGGTAGGCCTCGGCCACCTCCCGCGGCCCGTACTTGACGGCCTTGGACAGTCCGCGCCCCAGGTAGAGCACGCGTACGGGTACCGGCTCGTCGCGCACCAACTGCAACAGGTCGCGGTCACCGCTGACCACCACCACGGGGTCGCGGCGCTCGCGTCCGGCGAGCGTGCCCAGGACGTCGTCGGCCTCGCAGTGCTCGGCGCCGGCCGTCGGGATGCCGAACGCGTCGAGTATCTCCATGATCATGTCGACCTGTGGGGTCAGGTCGTCGGGCACCTCCTCGACGTCGACGTCGGCCGGCGGGGTCGCCTCCTCGGCCGGGAGAGCCACCCGGTGCGCCTTGTACGACGGGATCAGGTCGACGCGCCACTGTGGCCGCCAGTCGTCGTCGCGGCACACCACCAGCCGGCGGGGCCGTTCCCGGGTGATCACGGTGGCGACCGCGTCGAGGAATCCGCGCAGCGCGTTGACCGGCCGGCCGTCCGGGGCGGTGATCGACGACGGGACACCGAAGTACGAGCGGAACCACATGCTCGCACCGTCGAGCAGCACCAGCGGGGCGTCAGTCATGGGCGCCATCCTGCCAGGGCACCCGGATCGGCCCGGGATTAGCCTGAACGGCATGAGCGAAGGCCGGTCCAGCGCCCGTTTCGACACCGATGTGTACGCCGACTTGAGGGCCTCACGCTGGGGCCACAGCGTAGGGTCGGCCGGGTCGGGCCTGGTCATCTGTGGCGCGGCGGTCCTGCGTTCGGCCCTTGACGGCTGCGGTTCCGCGGCGGCGCCGCGGCGG